>DATGGL010000238.1:0-3982 GCA_035308605.1 Bryobacteraceae bacterium | reverse complement strand
CGCGTGTCGGCGACAAAAACTTTGGAGATATCTCCAGACATAGGGACGGTCCTGGTTACATGAGTCACTTGAGCAGCGACTCTCCACAACCATCCTCAAATCACCCCATGCTGCACAAGGCGGCCGAAACCGGACGCTTACACTTCCCAACCGCCTCAAAAAGGAGATCGATTCAGAACGCTTACGCTCATCGATCTCGCCCTCTGAACCCAAGGGGAGCCCTCAGATAGGCCACTGCCGAACGCTCCACTGTATGCGTGTGGACTCTTCCCGAAAATCCGGCACGTTCGGGTAAGTGTCCAGCACATCGCCCAAGGCGGATTTGAGCGGATCGAGCCAGCGCTCGTACTGTCGCCACAGCTCCGCCGCCTCGGCTGAAATCGGTCGCCGCACCTGCTCGGAACTCGGTGTGTTCACGGCGCGCTCCGTCTCGTGGAAGCGGAGGCACTGTTCTTCGAAGGGCAGGCCGCAATAGTCCAGCAGCCTGCGAATTTCCTGTTCCGGCGCCGCCACGAGCTTCTCATAAAAAACGCGATGCACGCGGTCCGGCTGCACTGCATCGAAATGCGCCATCAGCGCGACATAGTCGCGGTAGTAGCGCCCGATGCTCGCGAGGTCGAAGGCGAAGGAGTACCAATCGAGGAAATAATGCTTGAAGATCGCAAACCCGCTGCCAAGCGGATGACGTCGCGCATCGATGATTTTCGCGTTCGGCAAAGCCGTCAGGATCATGCCCAGATAGGAAAAATTGTTCGGCATCTTGTCGATGAAGAACGGCCGGCCCAGCCTGCGATACGCTTCGGCGCGCGCGATGTACGCATCGCCCGCGTCCGCGACCTCCCCCTCCGATAAATCCTGCATCAGTTCGGGGTAGCGCTTTCCATGTTTTTGCTGCAGGTCGCGGATGACTCCTTCCAGGCACTGCAGCTCGGTGGTGGGCTCGACAAGCGAATGGCTCGCGAGAATCTGTTCCAGCAGAGTCGTCCCGGAGCGGGGAAGACCGACGATGAAGACCGGATCGGGGCGGGGCGAGCCCCAGCCGGAACGCGCGCAAAAGTAGTCGTGAGTGAACATCGTTCTGTTGCGCCGTACGAAATCCGCCCGCTGCTCCGGATCGTGGCGAACGAAGGTTCGCACCGTTGCGTTGGCCTGCCGGTACTCCTCGAACGAATTTGCGTACTGCTTCGCATCCTCGTATGCCCTGCCAAGCGCGAAATGGATCAGCGCGCGGTTCCGGGGGGCGAGGCCGCTGCCGTTCAGCGCCGCCTTCATGGCTTCGATATCCTGCGCCTCAAAGCGGCGGGATTTGAGCTCCGCGAGCGACCACCACGCCATCGCGTGATCGGGCTTGAGCGCCAGCGCCCGCCGGTAGGCGGCGACGGCGTCGTCGGTACGTCCAAGCACTTTCAGCGCCCGGCCGTACGACTTCCAGTTTTCGGCGGTCGGATGTTTGCCGAGCAGAAATTCATAGGCGACAGCCGCGGCGTCGAATTCACCGAGCTGCAGAAGCGCGAAAGCTTTCGTATCGAGGTAATCCTGATTGTCCGGATCGCCGGCAAGCAAGGTCTCGGTGTGCGACACCGCCATTTTCCAGTTGCCGCGATAGACGAACGTCCCGACGAGGAGCCAGTGCGCCTCGGCGAACTGCGGCGCAAGCGCGAGCGCCTTTGAAAGCCGAATCTCGGCCTCCTCGTGACGCGACGATCGAAGACATATGCTTCCCAGCCGCTTGAGCGCCTCGACATCCGCCGGATGGGCCTCCAGCCACTGCCGCAGGCTCTCTTCCGTCGCGTCGGGCTCCGACTGCTTCATCGCTGAAAGAACAGCTCGTCGATTTTCGCTCATGCGGGTTGGTCTATGCGATCTGCCGCGCCGAAGCGCAACCGAATCGACGAAAAAGCCGTCGCGGTCCCGGCTTCATCGAAGTCGGGACCGAGCCGGCATCGGCGCGTACAACACCAGGAACGCGGCTTCGCGCGCATTCCCCCTGGGCGCGGCCTATCGCTTTTTGCGGGATTTGGCTTTCCGCTTTTTCGTGCTCCGTGAGGGCTTTGGCGTACGCGAGGGCTTTGGCGAACCGGAGGTTTTTGGCGAACGCGAGGTCTTTGGCGAACGCGAGGGTGTTGGCGAACCCGAGCGTTTTAGCGAACCCGATTCATTGGCCGCCGCCGTTACCTTTACGGCCGGATCTGCCGTCGGCTGGCCGCTGTTTATGGCAAGCTGGGCGTTGGCCGCGCGTGATCCCGTCTTCAGGTGCGTCGTCACGCCGGTGAGAATCGACGAGATACTCTGCCAAAGCGGTTCGCATTGGAACGCGACTGTTCCCCCGCTCCGCTTGCGCATCGACAGCGTGAAGTTGATGTCTCCGACGCAAATGAAGTGGGTGGCCTCGCTGCGTGCCGAAATCGCAAGCTTGGCGTGATCGTCCGATTCCGGCCAGACGATATCGTGGCCCAGCGAAGCGAGATCAATGCCCGTCATATCCACGACGGTGTGAATTTTGTCGCTGTCGAGCGCCGGCGGCATCGTACCGTGCGTCCATGTCTCGACATCAAGATCTTCGTGCAGGCTCGGGCCGACGAGATCGTTGTAGAAGTCGAGACCCCAATATTTGTTTTTCGCGATCGAGGTGAACTTGACCCCCGCCTTCGAGTAGAAGGGCAGAGACCCCGCAAACGGTGAGTTTCCTTCCACGGTTTTGCCCGTCATCAACTGGAGGCGAGGATCGTTCAATTTTCCGACCAGATCCGAAGGGGTGGGCGAAGCCAGATAAACCTGGGGCTGCTGCGCTGCGAACATCTGATTTGCAATCAGCCGGCTCGTGTCGGCGTTTTCCAGCGACACGCAAAGAAGCGTCTGCGCATTCGGCAACCCGGTGTCCGGGAAGCTGTAATCTCCTTTCGGCGGGAATTTGGGGGTGGATTGCACCAGCCAGAAACCGGTGTCCGTGCTCAAATCGAACGCCAGCACGCCCTTGGTATGCCCGAGAACATCCGTTGTCTTGCCTGTAAGCGGATCTTCGTCGTTGTAGAAGAACCACCCGAGATGCTGGGTGGCGGCGCCAGGTTCTGTGTACAGCGCATCGAGCGTGTTCGGGAGCGCGCCGTTTTTCGTGACCACATCGGGCGACATGATAAGCTTGGCGCTGCTGCCTTCCGTTGAATCGAAATAGATGTATTCCGCCCCGGTCAGCCCCGGAACGTTCCCGCCGGCTTTGGTCTTCGCCTTGCCGGATATTTTGTACATGAACCACCAGTCGACTGATTTGCCCTGGTTGTCTACAGCGCTTAGTTCCATTTTGGTCCTCCCTGACCGTGTGAAGCCACACGCGTCGTTCTGTCCGAACCACGCGCCATGACGCAGACGGTCGTGCATTGCGCCGCGGTGAAGGGCCGCGCGCGATTGGCCCGTTCGAGTGCACCACAGGGGAAGATTGTTCAGCTTTTGGTGACGGCAGGAACTACGATTCCGGTATACCCCCATGCGAAAAACGAATGGGGTGCGTTGGAAGCCGCAGTCCAGCCGCTTGAGCGAATGAGGAGATCGCCAGCGATCTCCGGACGGTCAGAAACGTGACAGGCTAGGTCGTCCCGCTACAGCTTACCGCCATGCGCGTCGATGGCGGCGGTTGCGGCAGCGGGGTCTTCGCACACAGCCTGCGTGAGCGTTCCCGTGCTGATCACGGAACGCACAGGTGGCTCGTATTCGCCCTCGAGCGGCGGACGTATTTCCGTCACGGCCGAGCCGCATATCCATATTCCGGTGGAATTCGGTCGCGTAAGCTTTGCGAATTTTGCGGTCAGGCCGAGCCGGCCAAGAAAGCCGCCGACGGTTTCGGAGATTTGTACGGGCCCGGCGCTCACGCCATAGACGCAGGTCACGGCCCTGTCCGTCGCAGCGTCATGATCGCTTACGGCGAACACGCCGGCCGGATCGAAGGAAATCTTCAGACCACCCGTGGTCACCAGCTGCGCCATTGTTC
>DATGGL010000237.1:0-2164 GCA_035308605.1 Bryobacteraceae bacterium | reverse complement strand
GTGAACCGGTTGTAATGAACGATACGCGCGCCGCGTGCCCGCGTGCCTTCGAGCTTTGCCTTGGGGGCATCTTCGGGCATCACCAGCGTCGCCGGCGCGCCCACGAATTCGGCTGCGATCGCGACCGCCTGGGCGTGATTTCCGGACGAGTGCGCGACCACGCCTTTCGAAAGTTGGTCCTTGGGAATCGAAAGGACGAAATTCGCCGCACCGCGGATTTTAAATGCGCCGCCCTTCTGGAAATTCTCGCATTTGAAAAACGCAGCTACGCCGGATTCCTTATCGAAGCTGGCCGAGGTCATCACCGGCGTGCGCTTGGCGATCGGGCGGATTCGCTCCGCCGCCTGGCGGATGTCCTCGAACGTCACCTCAGTATCCGGCATGCTTGTTCACGACGTTCTGGAGCGGCTCGCCCTTGATGAATCGCTCGAAATTGTCGACGAAGAAATGCACGGCAACCTCGCGCAGATCGCTGGTCCGGTCGGCGGTGTGGGGCGAGATCAGGACGTTCTTGAGATCCCAGAACGCGCTGCCGGCGGGCAGGGGCTCATTCTCGAACACATCCAGCGCCGCGCCATGTATTTTTTGCGATTGCAGCGCTGCCAGCATTGCGGCTTCGTCGATGACCGGTCCGCGGCCGACATTGATGATCACCGCGGACGGCTTCATGGCAGCGAATTGAGCGGGGCCGATCATGCCTTCGGTTTCCTTGGTGAGGGGAGCGCACACCGCGATGAAATCGCACTGCGAAAGCATTTCGTTGATCTGCTCGGGCCCATAGACCGCGTCAACCAGCGGGTCCGGCTTCGGAACCCGGCGCGTGGTCAGGATTCGCATTCCGAAAGGCTTCACGCGAGCTGCCAGCGCCTGGCCGATTCCGCCGAGCCCGATGATGCCGAGCGTCTGGCCGAAGAGCGGCTCCCGGTCGAAGGGCTCCCATTTATGGGCCTGCTGATTTCGAATCAGGCGCGGGAAGTCGTAGGCGAAGTAGATCATCGAACCGATGACCCATTCGGCGAGAGGCTTGCTGAACAGGTCGCGGCCGTTGCTCATCGGCACGGGGCTTTCGATAATCGCTGGCGACAGCGATTTCTCGACTCCGGCCGAGAGAACGTGAATCCAGCGGACTTTCTTCGTCAGCGGAAAGGTGTCAAGAAAGGGAGTGGGATCGCGGAAGTCGGCATTGAGCAGGATATCGGCTTCGGGCGCGACCTCCCGCAGACGATTGCGGTCGGTCGAGATAACCACGCGTGTGTCGGACGGCAGGCGTTCGAGCGGTTTTAGATATCCTTCCGCCGGGTCTGCGGTCACCAAAAGGGTGATGGGCATGCAAACCCATAGAATAGCGAAAAGGGTCCGGGGCGCGAATGTTGATGAAGCGTCGGTACCCGCTCACCGGCGTTCGCGGTTCGGTGCGACGGGTACAGAATCGCGCGCGGCGGAGTCTTTGCGGCTCCCTCTGGGAGGAAGCGATGGATCTTGCGCACAGAACCGCGCGCGAGAGCAAGCGGGTCCTAACGTGCCTCTTAGTTCGCCGACAACGCTTTCTTGAAATCGCCGCCCTTTATGATGGTCAACTGGGTCAGATCCAGGTGACGCTTGAACGCTTCTTGAATCTGCTGCGCGGTTAAGGCTGCGACCTTCTTCTCCAGGTCGGCGTCCCAGCTCATGTTGCGCTCTTCAAAATCGCGCGTGGCCAGCGTGCGCGACAGAGCGTCGTCGTCGGCTCGATCCACCTGCCGGGATTGGAGCCAGCCGGATTTGGCGGCGGCGATCTCTTCGGCGGTGAAACCGTCCTTGATGGCTTTCTCGATCTCTTCCTTGCACGCGGCTTCCACTTTGGCGACATTCTGCGGCGCGGCGATCGCGTAGACGCGGAAGGAGCCGTCCTTCTCCAGGGAGGACGCCGTCACGTTGGAGCCGACGCCGTAACTCAGGCCTTCTTTCTGGCGAATCCGTACAGCCAGGCGCGAGTTGAGGAACCCGCCGCCAAGGATGTAGTTTCCCAGCACCAGCGCCGGATAATCGGGATCGTTGTTCATGATGTTCAAGCGGATTCCCGCCATGAACCAGGCGTTCTCTTTATCAGGTGTCTCGATGCTGCGGTTGACAACATCCAGCTTTCGATAAGGATCCGTCACGCGCTGGTAAGGCGCGGGCGTCT
>DATGGL010000236.1:0-5835 GCA_035308605.1 Bryobacteraceae bacterium | reverse complement strand
TTTTGTCAGAAGCGCCGCAAACTGCTCTTGAGCCGCGCGCGACAGGCGAATGACCTCAACCTCGGATACGGTTCTTTGGGCGGCTTCTTGAGCCGCGGCGACAACAAAATCGCTCACCGATCGGCCCTGGATTTCCGCCGCGCGTCGGACGACGGCGAGCGCCTCTGGCGCAATCCTCGCTTCGAGGCGAGCGGTCCGGCTTGGATGTTGCTCAGGCATGCGTTTCACTCCTGGTTACGAAGAGTAATGTACGTCATTTTACCGTACAAGTCAAGATAGGCCATAACCCCTTGTTCGGGCCGAGAAACGGTAGCCACGGCCGTTTTCAGGCGAGTCGCGTTTCCGGTCTGCCTAGCGTTCAGCGACTAACTGCGCTTTGCGCGTTTCTTCTGGGTGCCGTTCGATTCGGCGGAGGCTTGCGGCGCCAATGCTTGAGCTCTCGCCTCAAGATCGAGGAAAAGCGTGGACAATGGCACGCCGAGAGTTGTAGCGACCTTCGCGATGTTCTGGAAGCTCAGATTTCGCAGCCGGCGAATGCTTTGAAGCCTTGGGTGTACCATGCTACAGTGCGGGGTGAGACGTTGTGCAAGTACTTGCGCCCGGATGAATTGCTCGCGCGTCATGGACCTCTCCTTGTGGGCAGAGGCTCAAAACACTCGCCAACGGTTCTAAGGTGTTCATTTTGCGGGCGCGTAGCTCAGGTGGATAGAGCATCAGCCTTCTAAGCTGAGGGTCGCTGGTTCGAGTCCAGCCGCGCCTACCAAATCACCGCTCTTACAGTTTGTTCGCGCGGTCCATCCTTCGCTCTAACCAGTCGAATCGATCCATCATGTGCGCGCGGAATTTCTTCAGTTGCAAATCGTTGATGAAAATGCCGATTACTATCGCCAACGTCTGTACGCCGGTCACCAGCGCGATCTGAAAAGTGCCGTTCATCGTCCGACGACATGATACAGCAACTCTTGCTTCCAATTGTTTCTCTCCTGTTAAAGCCTGCCGGAACTGTGATAAGATCCCAGTTCTGCGAGTCCAAATAGGAGCTTTCTCGGGTGAAAGTTTACGAAACGAATGACATCCGGAACGTCGGCCTGGTCGGTCACGGACATTCCGGAAAGACCTCTTTAACCGCAGGACTTCTCTACACCTGCGGCGGCACCAATCGCCTGACCCGCGTCGACGACGGCACTACCATCACTGATTTTGACGAAGAAGAAATTCAACGCAAGATCACCATCTCCACCGCCGTCGCGGCCACCGAGTGGAACAGGAAGAAAATCAACCTTCTCGACACACCCGGTTTCAATATCTTTATCAACGACACCAAGTCCGCCCTCATCGCCGCCGACGCCGCCATGGTGCTGGTGGACGGCGTCGCCGGCGTCGAAGTTCAAACCGAAAAGGTCTGGTCCTTCGCCGACGAATTCAATCTGCCGCGCGCCATCGTGATCAACAAGCTGGATCGCGAGCGCTCCAGCTTTGAGCGGTCCCTTGAAAGCGTCCAGCAGTTTTTCGGCCGCGCCGCCGTGCCGATTCATCTGCCCATCGGTGCCGAACGCGAGTTCACCGGCGTGATCGACCTGGTGCGGATGAAATCGTACACCTACGCCAACGACGGCGACGGCAAGGGCAAAGAGGGTGAAATTCCCGCCCATCTGGCCGACCCCGCGCAGGCCGCTCATGAAGCGTTAATTGAAATGGTGGCCGAGGGCAACGATGCCCTGATGGAGCAGTTTTTCGACAAAGGCACTCTCGAACCCGAGCAAATCCTGACCGGCCTTCGAGACGCCGTCCGCCAGCGGCGCATTTTCCCGGTGCTCTGCGCTTCTTCGCTCCACAACGTCGCGAGCGATCTGATTCTCAATTTCATCCTTGACTATTTCCCCGGTCCGGCCGATCGCGGCCCATGGCACGGTACCTTGAACGGAAAAGAAGCCGACCGTCCTGTGAAGGACTCGGAGCCCGTCGCGGCGGATGTCTTCAAAACTGTCGCCGATCCGTTTGCCGGGCGCGTCTCCTACTTCAAGGTAATTTCGGGCGTTCTCAAGAACGACGCGAATCTGGTGAATGCGCGCACCGGCGGCGGCGAGCGGCTGGCCCACATCGGCGCGCTGCAAGGGAAAACCATTCTGCCGGTTCCTGAGATTCACGCGGGCGATCTCGGCGGCGTCGCGAAGCTCAAGGAAACTTTGACCGGCGATACGCTCGACGACAAGACCAGTCCCATTACGTTCCCCGCCGTCGCTCTGCCCGAGCCGTCCATCGCCTACGCGATTTCCGCCAAGACGCGCAACGACGAAGATCGCATGGGCAACGCGATTCAAAAGATCCTCGAAGAAGACAAATCGCTGCGTTTTTATCGCGATCCTCAGACCAAGGAATTTCTGCTCGCCGGTAGCGGCCAGCAGCACGTGGAAATCATCGTCAGCCGCCTGAAGAAGCGCTACGGAGTCGACGTCGAGCTGCACGCGCCGAAGATTCCTTACCGTGAAACCATCCGCGGCAAGGCCGATGTGCAGGGGCGCCACAAGAAACAGACCGGCGGCCACGGGCAGTTCGGCGATTGCTGGATTCGCGTGGAGCCGCTCCCGCGCGGCGAAAAGTTTGCTTTCGCAAACGAAGTCTTCGGCGGAGCCATTCCCCGGAATTTCATTCCGGCCATAGAGAAGGGAATTGTCGAAGCCGCGGAAAAAGGATATCTGGCCGGATATCCCATGGTCGATTTCAAAGTAATTGTCTACGACGGGTCCTATCACGATGTTGACTCCTCGGAAATGTCGTTCAAGCTGGCCGCCCGCAAGGCGTTCCGCGCCGCCATGGAAAACGCCAAGCCGGCCCTGCTCGAGCCGGTGATGAACGTCGAAGTGCAGGCTCCGGTCGAATACGCTGGTGATTTGATGGGCGACATGAACGGCCGGCGCGGCCGTATTTCCGGTATGGATACCAAAGGCCCGACGCAGATCATCCGCGCCCAGGTTCCCATGGCCGAGATGTTGAATTACCAGAACGATCTCATTTCCATGACCCAGGGGCGCGCTTCTTTCAGCATGGAATTCGATCATTACGACTACGTCCCGGGCTTGCAGGCGGAGAAGATAATCGCCGCGGCCAAGGCTGCCAAGACCGGTGAAGAGGAAGAAGAAGAGTAACGCAGCGCGTGCATTCTTAACGCGGCGATTCTCGGCCGTCCTTCTATTCACATCGGCCGCCGTTGCCGGTTGCGCTCAGGACCGGACGCAATTGCTCGACGTCGTGGTTACGGACGCCACGGGACGTCGCGTTCCGGATCTGACAGCCGCCGATTTCGAAGTCTCGCTGGACGGCCATCCGCAACACATCCTCAGTAGTTCGTTTGAGGCGGCGGCACAAGAGCCCCAGGCAGCAGCGGCGCCGATGCTGTTGCGCCCGTCGCATCACGCCGCCGCGAGACGTATGGTCCTGGTGGTCGACGACCTCAATCTTTCCGTTCGCGGCGCGGAACATCTGCGTCAGACACTTCGGCGGTTCGCCGGCGAACAGATGCAGCCCGGCGATGAGGTGGCCGTGATTCGCACGTCGTCTGGCGTAGGAGCGCAGCAACGATTCACGAGCGATCCGAATTCTCTGCGCGCCGCGATCGATGGGCTTAAACCGCGGTCCTTCCCTGGGCCGCCGGCCGGTTCGATTTTTTCCGCTGGGACGATAGGTGTTCTAGAACTTGTCTTCGACGGCCTGCGTGCGTTTCCGGGGCGAAAAAGCGTGGTCCTGTTCACCGAAGCGAAACCCGCAAATTCAGCCGGCCTGGACATTTTGGTCGACGAAGCCAACCGCAGCTTTGCCGTTCTCTACGCGCTCGACCCGATTGGGGTGGATACAACGTTTCAGGAAGTGACTCCGCCAGTTACGGCGAATTCCACTCCGCGTTCGATTTCCCCTCTCGTTGCAAACGCGCCCGCGGAACCCCTCGGGTCGATCTTCGAAGCTCTCGCCAAGGCCACCGGCGGCCTGGTTCTCGACCGCGGCGACATCGCATCGGAGTTCGCGCGGGTTTTGGCGGACCGCCAGGGTTACTATCTGCTCCGCTACTCGCGCGACTTCGCGATTTTTCGGCCGGCGACCGGCGAGAAACTGGTGGAACATATCAGCGTGAGGACAACGCGCGAAGGCTTGACGATCCGCACCCGCGATGGATTCCCGGAGGCCAGCGAACTCTCGCCTCCCCTGTCCGCAACTTCGGAGGAAAAGTTACGCAAGGCTCTCCTTTCGCCTTTTACCGCAGGCGACATCCGCTTCGGTCTCAGCGCCATCTTTTTTCACACGGCCAAGGAAGGCCCGCTGCTGAAACTGCTGATGCACGTTGACGGACGGGACCTCACGTTTCGAAAAGCGCTCAACGGGGTCTATCACTATGGCGTCGACGCCGCGTTCATGACTTTGGGAGAAGGTGGCGCCCCGACGGTTCAGGCGCAGGTTCATCTGGGTGAAATACCGATGACCGAGGCGCAGCATCAGGAAGCCTTGCAGCGCGGAACGTCGTTCGAGATCCGCGCTTTGCTCGCGCGCCCGGGCCCGTATCAGTTGCGGCTGGCGCTCAGTGACGCGATGAGCGATCGCGCCGGATCGGCGAATCAATTCGTCTACGTTCCCGATGTCGCGAACGGTCAGTTGGCGATTTCCGGAATCACCGTGGGCAGCGCCCTCCCCGGCGAGCCGCCAATCATCCGGTTAAAGCCGGCCGAGCCGCTCTACCTTACTTACGAAATCTACAACCTCTCCCACGGAGCCGACAATCGTTCGGAAATAGACTTGCAAATCCACTTGCTGGACGCATCGAATCAACTGACGTCCGCCACCAGCGTGATTCGGTTCGACCCGAGCGGCGATCCAGCGCATCGGGCCGTAACCAGCCGCATCAGCCTTCCTTCGGCCCTGCCGCCGGGCGCTTACACGGCTCAACTGACGGTCACCGACAAACTTTCCAGGACTCAGCGCCGTGTCGCCACACAGGAGATCCTGTTTGAAATTCCAAGTCGATAAGGTTGGTCAGGCGCGCGCGGCCGTTTCGGAGGCAGGTTCCAACGTGACGCCTTCCCATCGTGCGACCACGGCAGTCGCCAGACAATTCCCCAGCACGTTCACCGAAGTCCGCGCCATGTCCATCAACGTGTCAATCCCGAGCAACAGCGCAATTCCTTCGGCGGGCAGATTAAAGCTGGCGACGGTACCCGCCAGGATCACCAGTGCGGCTCGCGGAACGCCGGCGACGCCCTTGCTTGTGAGCATCAGCGTCAGCATCATTACGAGCTGTGTCCCGAACGGCATGGCGATATCGCCCGCTTGAGCCAGAAATACGGCGGCGAGCGATAGGTACAGCGTCGTTCCCACCAGATTGAAGCTGTAGCCGGTAGGAAGAACGAAGGCGACGATGTGTTTGGGGACGCCGAAGGCTTCCATGTTCTCCAGCGCCAAAGGCAGCGCGGCCTCGCTGGTGGCGGTCGAGAACGCGATCAGAAACGGTTCCTTCGCGTAAGCGATAAACCGTTTTACTGGAATCCCGGCAATGATGGCCGAGCCACCGAAGACGGTCAGAACAACGATTGCCTGGGCGACGTAAAGCGTCGCCACCAGCTTGCCGAGGTTCACCAGAACCCCCAGGCCCTTCTGTCCAACCGTGGCGGCGATCGCGCCGAAAACGCCTAACGGCGCAAACAACATGATGTAATTCGTGAAGCGAAACATCACTTCGGCGAGCGAGTCGCAGAATTGCACGACGGGCCGCGCCTTCACGCCGATGGCGGCACAGGCGGCACCGAAGAGGAATGCGAACACGACGATCTGTAGAACATCGCCACGCGCCAT
>DATGGL010000235.1:0-4277 GCA_035308605.1 Bryobacteraceae bacterium | reverse complement strand
CGCCCCGCTTTCGAGACGTGCCGAGCCGGACGATCAAGATGGACATAGGCGTTCTCACCGCCAGTGTGCCACGTCCGGACGTATCCTTATTGGAGGCGATATGAGGCCGGTCCAAACACTGCTCGCGATCACGTTGCTGTGCGCCTGCGCGAACGGCTCCAGCTTGTCGGCCGTACTCACTGAATACTGCGTCACCTGCCACAACGCCCGTCTTAATGAAGCAGGCATTTCCTTCGAGGCGCTCGATTCCGAACGCCCTTCGGCCGCGCCCGACAAATGGGAGCGCGTCCTCCGCCAGTTGCGCGCCCGAACCATGCCTCCCACCGACAACCCGCGCCCCGATCCCAAGACCTACGAAGCGTTGGTTTCGTCGCTGGCATCGACACTCGATCACGACCAGACTCCCACGCAGCGCTTAACGGACCTGGAATTAGCCAAGGGCCTGGCAAATCTCCTTTGGAAGAGCGCTCCCGACGCCGAGCTCTCAAACGCCGCGAAAAAAGATCGCCTGCACAACCCCGCAATTCTCGAAGCGCAAGTCCGTCGCATGCTCGCGGACGCCAGAATCGGCACGTTGGTTAGCGGCTTCTTCGACGAATGGCTCGGCCTGAAACAGTTGGCGACCATGCCGGCCGACACCGCCGCGTTCCCGGAATTCGATCCGCAGCTCCGCCACGCGATGCTCAAGGAAACCGAACTATTCCTGATCAGCCAACTCCGTGACGATCGCCCAGCAGTCGAACTCTGGACCGCGAATTATACCTATCTAAATGATCGTCTCGCCCGCCACTACGGAATCCCCAACGTCTCGGGTCCGGAGTTCCGCCGCGTCACGCTCCCGGGAACCGAGCGCGCCGGTCTGCTGGGCGAAGGCACTTTCCTCATCGCGACTTCCGTACTCACAAAGCACGCGGCCGTCGACGCGCCATCCACGTCGCCCGCCGCCCGGGGCAAATGGATTCGCATGCACTTCCTCGGCGTAACCGCGCCGCATCCGATCCCCGGAATTCCGCCGCTCCAGAAAGGCGTGCTGCTCAGCTCGCAGCTCCGCACGCTACCCGATCCCTCCTGCACCGCGTGCCATTCCAACTTCTTCCCGATGGGTTACGCCTTCGAAAATTTCGACCCGCTCGGCCGCTGGCGTGAGGAAGCGCTGAATGAATCGATCGACGCCTCCGGAACGCTGGTGGACGGAACCGCGTTCGACGGTCCCGCTGAGTTCCGCCGTGTCCTGCTGCAGCGTCAGGACGCCTTCCTGACGTCCATATCAGAAAACCTGCTGGCCTACGCATCAGGCGATCTGCTCGGCGTTACCCAGCGCGCTCCCGCCGAGCGCATGCCCACCGTTCGCGCGATCCTCCGCGAAGCCGACCCGAAGCACGACACGTGGTCATCGCTGCTCGCCGCCATCGCGGGCAGAGCGAGGTAGATTTGGCTCCAGCAGCCGATTACGACCGCATCGCGCCGATCTTCCCGCGCCTGTCTGAAGAGCGCCGGGCATATCTTGACGGTATCGATCGACTCGTGATCGCCGGGATTCCGTCCGGCGCCGGTTCCTTGCTCGATGTCGGGGCGGGCGATGGCTCTCGCTCCCGCCGGATTGCAGCGGCTAAAAGCATTCCCGAACTGGTGTTGCTGGAGCCCAGCGTGCCCATGCAGCGCAACGGCCCCGCGTTCCGGACCATGCGGGCCGAAGATCTTCATTCCGTGCAAGCCGAGTTCGACGTGATCGTGTGTCTCTGGAACGTTCTCGGACACATCTTTCCAGAATCGAGCCGGATCGAAGTTCTCCGTCAATTTGCGCGCCTGGCGTCCGCGCACGGAAAGATCTTTATCGACGTCAGCCACCGCTACAACGCTCGCCACTATGGAGCATTGCCGACGGCCACGCGCTTTCTCCGCGACCGCATGTTCCCGAACGAAAGCAACGGTGATGTGCAAGTAAGCTGGGATATCGAAGGAACGCGCTATTCAACCGCAGGACACGTATTCACTCATCGCGAAGTCCGCCGTCTATGCCGGTCCGCCGGACTGCGCATCGAGAAACGGTTCGTGGTGGATTACGCGACGGGCCAGACGCGGCGATGGACCTTCGAAGGGCATCTGCTTTACGTCCTTCGACGCTAGTGTACTGCGTCACACAGATTGCGCAGTCTGTGGGGCGGACGCCCTCGTCCGCGCCGGACCCCCTGGTCCGGCTGAGTGTTGCACGCAAAAGGCCGACGAGGGCGTCGGCCGCGGGCCAGGGGGTCCGCCCCACCTTAGCTAAAGCGTTCAAGATTTCCCACCCACTACGCTAGGAAACGCTCGCGATGGCCTCGCGCAGTCTCTCGCACACCTCGACAACCTGCTCCTCCGTCAGACGATTGAAAAACGGAAGTGCCAGCGTCCGAGCCGACACTTGTTCCGTCACCGGCAAATCGGCGTGCGCATAAGGCGCGAACAGCGGCTGCTGGTGCAAGGGAGCGAAATACCGGCTGCAACCGATGCCTTCCGCATTCAATTGCCGGAAAATCGAGTCGCGATCCGCCTGCGTGAAACGTTCGACCAGCCGGACCACGTAGACGAACCAGCATAACCGCCCGCCCTGGATCTTCAGAAGCGGCCTGATCACTTCGGGAACCGCTTGAAGCTCCTGCGAATACCGCATCGCGACCGCCTCGCGCTGTTCCAGAATCCCGCCGAGCCGCTGCATCTGCGCGTGCCCCAGCGCGCAGTTTATTTCCGAAAGCCGATAGTTGTACCCCAGCAGGCGATGACCGGTCCACCCATCCTCGGCACGGCGTCCCTGATTGCGAAGCGCGCGCAGCGTGTCCGCCATACCGGAATCCCGCGTCGCGATCATTCCACCTTCGCCGGTGGTGATCGGCTTGTTGGGATAGAATCCGAACACTCCGAAGTCGCCGATCCCGCCGGCGCGCCGCCCCCGGTATTCCGATCCCAACGCTTCACAGGCGTCTTCGATGACCGCCAGTCCATGCCTGCGCGCAATCTCGATAATACGATCGAGATCCGCGGGAACCCCGAAGGTGTGGACCACCAGGATCGCGCGGGTCTTCGGCGAAACACTCCGTTCCAGCTTCTCCGGGTCGAGGTTCAGCGTGAGCGGATCGATATCGACGAACACGGGCCGGGCGCGCTCGTACAGAATCACATTGCCCGCCGCGATGAAGGTGAACGACGGCAGGATCACCTCATCGCCGTCGCCGATTCCCAGCGCCCGCAGGCACAGATGCAATCCGGCCGTTCCCGAACTGACGGCGACCGCATGCGGAACCCCGACGAATTCCGCCACCGATTCCTCGAACTCCGCCATCTTCGGCCCGATGCTCAGCCGCGGCGTTCGCAGCACGCTCACCACCGCATCAATTTCAGCATCGGTGACGTCCGGCGCCGAGAGAGGAATTCTCATTTCCATCGTTTGATCAGCAGTTCCTCACCCAGCGGCACCGAGGCCAGCGCCGCCACGATCCTCTTCGACGCCCAGCCGTCTCCATACGGATTCTCCATCCCTTTCAGCGACCGCCGGAATTCCTCATTTCTCGCCGCATCGATACGATCCAGAATGGATTCGACAGTCGCCTCCGCGTCGAGCACGTTGCGCCCGCGTTCCCGCCCTTGCTGACGCATTCCCACATTCACGACGGGCAGTCCGAACGAAGCCGCCTCAATGATCCCGCTGCTGGAATTCCCCACCAGCAGGTCCACATATTGCAGCAAACTCCAATACAGGATCGGGTCCAGGTTGACGAACGCTCTCGAATCCGCGCGTTCGCGCGACAAGGATTCCACCCGTTCGATCAATGCACGGCTTCCGGCATCGGCGTTGGGATAACAGAAAAGTAGCTGGCCGCTCATGAACTTGATCGCCGAGAAAAACCCGTCCGCCTCGCGAAGCGTGTCCCGGGCGATGGTCATCGGGTGGAACGTGACCACCGCGGTGGGCCGGCCGAGATCGATCCCCAGCTTTTCCTCCACCTGCTCGCGGCTCAAAAGCTGACTCCGCTTCAGATGATCCAGCGCCGCCGCTCCGGTGCGATGGACTCTCCATGGTTCCTCTCCCATCGAAATCACCCGCGCCCGCGCTGCCTCTGTCGACGTGAAATGGACGTGGCTCAACTTGGTAAGTGCATTGCGGACCGCATCGTCAATGGCACCTTCACTGCTCTCTCCGCCCTCGATGTGCGCGAGCGGAATGCGCAGGGCCAGCGCAACCGAAGCCGGCGCCAGCATCTCATACCGATCCGCGGTCAGCACGACAATGTCCGGCCGCATCT
>DATGGL010000234.1:0-13443 GCA_035308605.1 Bryobacteraceae bacterium | reverse complement strand
TCCTCGGAATGCCGCGCTTGCCTTCGATCGAATCAAGCAGCGCCGTTTCTTCGCCGCACTCGTAGGCGCCCGCGCCCGAATGCGTGTACAGATCGAAATCCCAGCCCGTTCCAGCGATGTTCTTGCCCAGGTAGCCTTTCGCGTACGCTTCCGCGATCGCGCGATCCATCATTTCGATCAGATAACGATACTCGCCGCGGATATAGACGTAGCCCGCATGCGCATCCACCGCGAGGCTCGCAATAAGAATGCCCTCGATCATCTGATGCGGGTCGTACTCCATCAACAGGCGATCTTTACAGGTCCCGGGTTCGCTCTCGTCCGCGTTCACGATGATGTACTTCGGCTTGGGCGACGTGCGCGGGACGAAACTCCACTTGAGGCCGGTCGGAAATCCTGCGCCGCCGCGCCCACGCAGCGCCGACGCTTTTACTTCATCGACAATCTGCTCGGGCGTCATCTGGCGGGCTTTTTGAAACGCCTTGAATCCGTCGGTCGCAAGATAGGTGTCGAGCGATGCGGAGTTCTCCATGCCGAAGCGTTTGCTCAGGACACGGGTTTCAAGCGGGCTGGGTTCGTTATACAGAGCCATCTATTTCTTCAGTGCGACGTTTTTTCAATGCGACTTCTTCAGGCCGTCAATCAACTGGTCGAGCCGTTCGGGCGTTACGAAGTGATGAAAGTCGTAGTTGATCTCTACGGCCGGCGCCCAGGAGCATGCGCCCATGCACTCCACTTCTTCTAGCGAAAATTGTCCGTCGGGCGTTACTTCTTTGTGCCCGATGCCGAGCTTTTTTCTCGTGTGCTCGTACAACTCTTCGCCGCCCACCAGCATGCAACTGATGTTGGTGCATACTTGCACATGGTATTTCCCCAACGGCTGGCGGTGCAGCATTGAATAATAGCCGACCACCTCATCCACTTGCAACGGCTGGACGCCGCAGCGCCTGGCAACTTCCTCGATTAACTCGGTTGTGATGGACCCGACTTCGTCCTGCGCGTAAATCAACATCGGGATCACGGCCGAGCGTTGCCGCCCCGCCGGATACGCCGACAGCATCTTCGCGAACTTTTCCTCGAGCTTCGGTGAGAACGTCATCTTAACGGTCGGTGTCCCCTAGAACGAAATCCATGCTGCCCAGCGCCGCGATCGAATCGGCGATCAGCGTATCCTTCAGCAGCACTCCCAGCGATTGCAGATTTCCGAAGCTCGGCGTGCGCATGTGGACGCGATACGGCTTGGAAGTTCCGTCGCTCACAATGTAGTATCCGATTTCGCCGCGCGGGGCCTCCACGCATTGATAAACCTCGCCGGCCGGGACGCGGAAGCCTTCGGTGACAATCTTGAAATGATAGATGAGCGCCTCCATCTGCGTCTTCATTTTTTCGCGATCCGGAAGCACCACGTGCGGCGCATCCGCCTGCCAGGCGCCCTCGGGCATGCCTTCCAGGGCCTGCGTGATAATGCGCGCGCTCTGCCGCATCTCGGATAAGCGCACGCGATACCGCGCGTACACATCGTTTTCCGTCCGCGTGGGAACCTCGAAATCAAACTGGTCGTAACTCGAATACGGCTCCGACTTCCGGATGTCCCATTTCAGTCCCGCGCCTCGAAGCATCGGGCCGGTGACGCCGAGGTCGAGCATATCCTCCAGGGAAATGAAACCTACTCCCTGCGTCCGGCGCGTCCAGATCGGATTCGAGTCGAGCAGCTCTTCATACTCGTCCACTTTGCTGGGAAATCCTCGAATGAACGCCCCCACCCGCTTCTCCCATCCGCGCGGCGGCTCCAGAGCCAGTCCACCGACGCGAATGTAGCTGGTCATCATCCGCTGTCCCGAGAACATTTCAAAAATCCGCAGGACATCTTCGCGCTCACGGAAGCAGTAAAAAAATACGCTCATCGCGCCGATATCCAGCGCATGGGTGCCCAGCCAGACCAGGTGGCTGTTCAGCCGCGACAACTCGGCCATCATCACGCGCGTCCATTGCGCCCGCGCGGGAATTTCGATTTGCAGCAGTTTCTCGACGGCGAGCGCGTAGACCAGGTTGTTCGACAGGTTGGCCAGATAGTCGACACGATCCGTCAACGTCACTACCTGTTGCCAGTGCTTCTGCTCGCACTCTTTCTCGATGCCCGTGTGCAGGAATCCAATGTCGGGAACGGCCTTGCGGATGGTTTCGCCTTCCAGTTCCAGCATGATTCGCAGAACGCCGTGCGTCGAGGGATGCTGCGGCCCCATGTTCAGCGTCATCAGACGCGGCGAAGCCGGCGTTTCGGGGACGACAGCGGGCGCCGGTATCGTTGCTACGGGATCGTCGTCGAGTACTCGTTTCATCTTCTATTCCGTGCTTTGTTCAATGGTTTGTTCTGTGGGATAGCTGTACTTGTAGCCGTGCACCGGATAATCCTTGCGCAGCGGATAGCCTTCCCAATCCACCGGCATCAAAATACGCACCAGGTTCGGATGATTGCGAAATTTGATTCCGAACATGTCGAACACTTCACGCTCATACCAATCGGCCGCGCGCCAGACAGAATAGACCGAATCGATCTCCGGATCCCCGCCGCTTAATCGGCACTTCAGACGCAGCCGCTCATTTTTGTCCAGCGAATGCAGATGATAGATCACCTCGAACCGCGGCTCGGCCGGATGCAAATCCACCGCGGTCACCGCGCTCAGACGCACGAACTTCTCATCGTGTTTGAGATACGCGCACAGATCCGCGATGCGCGCCGGGTCGGCGATCAGTGTTCGCTCATTCAACGCATCGTGGGTTTCAAGAATAGCGGAGTGGTTCACTTAATCTTTCCTCAGGTTGACGGGCTTGCCCGCGTTTTCGCCGGACCAGTCCAGCGCGCCCTTCTTCCACACGTAGAAGAATCCGACCAGGATCAGCGCGACGAATACGAACATCTCCGCGAACGCGAACATCTTCAACTGGCGATACACCACCGCCCAGGGATACAGAAACACGGCTTCGATATCGAACAGGATGAAAATCATCCCCACCAGATAGAACTTGACGCTGAACCGTTCCCGCGCGCTGCCCACGGGCGCCATTCCGGATTCGTACGGCGTGTCCTTCAACGGGCTCTTGGCCCGCTTGCCGATGAAGGACGACGTCACCACCAGGCCCGCGGCCAGCGCGATGGCGATCACTACTTGCACCAGGACAGGGAAGTAACTCTGCGCGTAGGTTTCCGGCATGATTCAGATTGGGTCTTAAGTATTGACTATAATGATCGTCGAAACGGGGTGTCAATCTCGCGCGATGGAAGTTGCCGAAACAAAGACGATAGAAATTGTGGTAAACGGCCAGCCGCGGCGTGTGCCGGAAGGGCTCAGCGTGGCGCGCCTGCTCGATTTCCTGAAGATCGACCGCGCGCGCGTGGCGGTTGAGCTGAACCGGGAAATCGCGCGCAAAACGGCGTGGGAATCCTCCGCCATTTACGAGGGCGCGCGCGTCGAGATTGTATGGTTCGTCGGCGGAGGATAAAAATCCGTTAATCGCAGAGTGCGATCGCGCCCGTTTTGCAGGAAATGACCCTATTGACACGGCCCCCCAGTCGAGTACAATCGGAAGGTCGCAGCGAAATCCAATTCTTGAAACGGACGACCCCCGTTATGTTCAAAGCTAAAAAGAGCCGCCCGGAAGTGCAGATCCAGGAACGGACCTATTCTTCTAGCGAAGTGGCCAATGTCGCTGAAGTAAGCCTCCGCCAACTACAGTGGTGGGATGAGCGGAAAGTGGTCTCGCCGCGGCATGAGGGGCATCGCCGGGTTTATTTCCCAGCCGAGGTCATCGAAATCACGGTCATCGCGGAGCTGCGGCGCAAGGGATTTTCGCTCCAGAAAATCCGCCGCGTTCTGCGGTTCCTGCAGCGCGAAATGGGACGCCGTCTTTCAGAAGTGATGCAGGCATCTTCGGACCTGCACCTGGTCACCGACGGAAAGTCGATTTATCTGGAAGACCAGCACGAGCGGATCATCGACATCCTTAAGAACGCCCGCCAGCCGATGTTCCTGGTTTGCGTGAGCGATCAGGCCCGCCGCCTCACCGATGTCGAACGGAAACCGGTTCGCATGGAATCGGCTCCCAGCGCCCGCCGCGCTCGTATCGGTTAATCCAAGTTCCAGCAAATCAAGCTGATATACTGGCATCAGGTGGAGGCGCCGGATGCCGTCGGATCGACGCAGTTTCCTGTTTATTCCCGCTTTTATTGCGATTTGTTCCCTGATCATCGGCGCTTTGGGCGGCGGTCGAGTCACTGCGGCCACCAATCCCGAGGACTCCATCGGCGCCAGCATGAAAGCGTTCACGCGCGTCTACGATGTGGTCGAGCAGAACTTCGCCGATCCCGTGAAAGCCGACAAGGCGATTTATAAAGGTGGGATTCCCGGCATGCTGCGGGAACTCGATCCGCACTCCAATTTTTTCGATCCCAAGGATTATCGCGCTTTGCGCGAGGAGCAGGTCGGGCATTACGCCGGCGTGGGGATGTCGGTTCAGTCGCACACCGGTAAGACCGTTGTGCTGGCTCCTTTCGTCGGATCGCCTGCGTACAAAGCTGGGCTGCGTCCCGGCGACGTGATCCTCGAAGTAAACGACAAGAAGACCGAGAACCTGAACACGACCGAAGTCGCGGATCTGTTGAAAGGTCCCAAAGGGACCAAGGTCCAGATCAAGGTTGCGCGCGAAGGCAGCGATCAGCCGGTGATCTTCAACATCATTCGCGACGTGATCCCGCGCTACAGTGTGCCCGACTCGTTCTGGCTGAAGCCCGGCATTGCATACATAAAAATCGATCAGTTCAACGAAAACACCAGCAAGGAAATGGAAGAGAAGCTGAAGCGCCTGGGAGAAAAAAATATCCAGGGTCTCGTCCTGGATCTGCGCGACAATCCCGGCGGCCTGCTGAATGAAGGCGTGGACGTCACCGGCCACTTCCTGAGACGGAATGAAGTTGTCGTCAGCCATCGCGGACGTGCAGCCAATTCCAATAAGACCTATACCGCCCGGAACGACAACGGCGGCAGGACCTACCCGATCGTGGTGGTGGTGAACCGCTACACGGCATCCGCCGCGGAGATCGTTTCCGGCGCGTTGCAGGACCACGATCGCGGCTGGATTCTCGGCGAGACGACGTTCGGCAAAGGGCTCGTGCAGACCGTGTATCCGCTCGGTGAAAACACCGCGCTCGCTCTGACCACCGCGCATTACTACACGCCCAGCGGCCGTCTGATCCAGCGGGATTACTCGAATATCTCGTTCCTGGATTATTACTCGCACACGAACCTGGATCAAAAGAATACTCAGGACGTGAAGATGACCGACAGCGGCCGGACGGTTTACGGCGGCGGCGGAATCACGCCGGACGAGAAGTACACGGCCACAAAGTACAACAAGTTTCAGACCGAGGTGCTCCGCAAGTACGCGTTGTACAATTTCTCGGCGAAATTCTTTGGAGCGCGGCAGGACACAAAGTTGCCCAAGGGTTGGGAACCGGACGACAAGATGGTGGACGATTTCCGAAGTTTCCTGGGGCAAAACAAGATCGAATTCACGGAAGCTGATTTCAGCACGAATCGCGAGTGGGTCCGGCAACAATTGAAGCGCGAGATATACATCACCGCGTTCGGCGTGGACGAATCGCGCCAGGTTGCCGTGGAACAGGATCCGGAAGTGCAGCAGGCCATCGCGTCCATGACCAGGGCCAAGGCCCTGTTGGACGCCGCCAAGAAGATGATGGTGGAGCGGCTGCGCCAGCCCGAACCCGTTCAGCTTCGCGCCGACCAGGATTGATACCAGCAGGATTGATCCCAGCAGGATTGATCGAAGTACAATAAGCAGTTTGAATCCACAGATCACCGTCCTTGATGCCGGAGGACAATATTGCCATCTCATCGCCCGCAAAGTTCGCGACCTGGGCGTGTATGCGGAGGTCGCGCCCAGCGAGACGCCTGCCTCGGAACTCACGGGCCGCCGCGGCGTGATCATTTCCGGCGGGCCCGCGAGCGTTCACGATCCGCAAAGCCCCACCATCGATCCCGCGCTTCTCGAATCCGGCACGCCGATCCTCGGAATTTGCTACGGCCAGCAGTTGATGGCGCATCTATTGGGAGGACGCGTTCAGAAAGGCACGCACGGCGAGTACGGCTTTGCTCAGCTCGACATCACCGCGCAGGACTCGATCTTCGCGGGCATCGAAGGCCGCCAGCAGGTGTGGATGAGCCACTTCGATCTGGTCACCGATCCGCCCGAAGGTTTTGACGTTCTCGGCAGCACGGAAACCTGCACTATCGCCGCCATCGCGTCCCCCGCGCGGCGCCTGTACGCGGTTCAATTTCATCCCGAAGTAGCGCATACGCCGTGCGGACGCACGATTCTTTCGAATTTTCTCTTCAACGTCTGCGGCTGCGAGCGCGACTGGAATCCGGCCGGCCAGATACTTGCCGTCGAGAATCAGATCCGCGCCGTCGCCGCTGGAAGAAATGTCTTCTTCTTCGTCAGCGGCGGCGTGGATTCCACGGTTGCTTACACGCTGTGTCTGCGCGCGCTGGGCCCCGACCGGGTCCATGGCACCTACGTCGATACCGGCCTGATGCGGGAAGGCGAAACCGAATTTGTCCGCAAGAATTTCGCGGCGCTCGGAGCCGGTTCGTTCGCCGTCGAAGACGCCGGCGCCCAATTCTTGTCGGCGCTTCGCAGCGTCACCGATCCCGAGGAGAAGCGCCACATCATCGGCCAGCAATTCGTGGAAGTGCAGCAACGAATCCTGGAGAGCGAGCACTTTCTAGACGGCCGCTGGATTCTTGGTCAAGGCACGATTTATCCCGATACCATCGAATCCGGCGGCTCCGCGAAAGCCGACCTGATCAAGACGCATCACAATCGCGTCGCAGGGATTCAAAGGCTGATTCAGGAGGGCCGCATCGTCGAGCCGCTCGCGTCCTTCTATAAGGATGAGGTCCGGGCCATCGGCCGGGAGTTGGGCATCGCTCCTGAGTTGCTCGAACGTCACCCGTTTCCCGGTCCCGGCCTGGCGATCCGATGCCTATGCTCGAATAGCGAAGGCGCGCCGGAGCGAACCGCGGACGGCTGGATTCTGCCCGTGCGCTCCGTCGGCGTGCAGGGCGACGCACGAACCTATCGTCCGGTAATCGCCCTGCCCGATTTTCCGGAGTCGCTCGACGATGCCGCAATACTCACGAATCGCCTCTCAGGCATCAACCGCGTAGTCGTGGCCGTGTGGACCGCAGCTCTGTTGCAAGACTTGCGGATCAGGCCCGCAACGCTCACAGCGGAACGCATTCAGCGTTTGCGCCACGCCGACGGCGTCGTGCGTCGCTTAACGCGCGCGTCCGGCTTCGACAACGAGATCTGGCAATTTCCAGTGGTGCTCATTCCCGTGGGCACCGAGGACCGCCCGGATTCGATCGTATTGCGGCCCATCGATTCGGTTGACGGCATGACCGCCCGCGCGGTTCGTATGCCCGGCGCATTGCTCGATCAGATCACGCGAGAACTGCGCGAAGTCGACGGCATCGGAGCCGTGTTCTACGACCTCACCAACAAACCGCCCGCAACCATCGAGTGGGAGTAGCATGAAACAATTTCTCATCGTCCTGGCGCTTTGCACCGCCGCATTCGCGCAACCCCAAGTCGATCTGCTGCTTCGCGGCGGTCAGGTGATCGACGGCTCAGGCTCCGCCGCCGTTAAGGCGGACGTCGGAATTCGCGGCGATCGCATCGTGTTCATCGGCGATTCCTCAAACATCCGTGCATCGCGGACCCTTGACGTCACGGGCCTTGTCGTGAGCCCCGGCTTCATCGATCCCCATACCCACACCCTCGAAGACCTTTCTGATTCCGCGAAGAAATCGAACGAATGCTTCCTGATGCAGGGCGTCACCACCGTGATCACCGGCAACGACGGCAACAGTCCGATCCAGACCGGATCGACGCTCGCGAAATGGAATCAGCAAGGCATCGGCACCAACGCCGCGCTCTACATCGGCCAGGGAAGCGTCCGCCGCGAGGTGATGGGCATGAGCGACGCCGCTCCGGCTTCGCAACAAATCACCGCGATGAAAGCCCTCGTCGAAAAGAGCATGAAGGATGGCGCTCTGGGCATGTCCACAGGCCTCTACTACGCTCCCGGCAGCTACGCCAAGACCGAAGAAGTGATCGAATTGGCAAAAGTCGCTGCAGCCGCCGGTGGCATCTATGACAGCCACATGCGCGACGAGGGCACGTACTCCATCGGCCTGCTCGGATCGATCCGCGAAACCATCCGCGTCGCGCGCGAAGCGAAGATCCCGGTTCACATTTCGCACATCAAGGCGCTCGGTCCCGACGTGTGGGGCCAGAGCGCGCAAGCCATCGAACTGGTCCAGCATGCCCGCGCCGAAGGCCTCGATGTGACCGCCGATCAGTATCCCTACAACGCCTCCGGCTCCAGCGTCACTGCATCTTTGGTCCCGCGCTGGGCCGAAGTCGGCGGCAACTCGGCATTGCTTGGGCGCATCGCCGATCCATCGGTTCGCCCCAAGCTGATTGCCGAGATGGAGCAGAACCTCAAACGGCGCGGCGGTCCGGATTCGTTGCTGATCATCTCGGGCCGCGACAAGTCGATAGTCGGCAAGCGCCTGCTCGCGATCGCCGCGGAAAAGCACGAATCACCCATCGAAGCCGCGCTCGAGATCATCAAGGGCGGTGGCGCCGGCGTGGCCTCGTTCAACATGAACGATCAGGACATCGCCAATTTCATGAAGCAGGATTGGGTGATGACAGGATCGGACGGCTCAGAAGGCCATCCGCGCAAATACGGGACCTTCCCCAGAAAGTTGCGCCTCTACGTCAAGGAAGAAAAGGTCATCACGCTTCCGTTCGCGATCCATTCATCGACCGCGCTGACCGCGCAAACCTTCCATTTCACCGACCGCGGCCTCATCAGGGACCACTATTTCGCCGACGTGATCGCATTCGATCCTGCCACGGTCGCCGACCGAGCGACCTACGAACACCCGGACGTTCTGGCGACCGGAATGAAGTACGTGATCGTGAACGGGAAAATCGCCGTCGACAACGGAAAGTACACCGGCGCGCTTGCCGGCCGCACGTTGCACCGGAACTAAGCGTTCTTCAGTTCCCGCTCCACCGCGTCCGCGAAAAAGTCGACATCGCGCAGCGTGCTGTAAATGTGCGGCGTGATCCGCAATCCGTCGTACTCTTCATGCGCCACGCGCGCGGTGACGATGTCGTACTTCGACCGCAGCGCATCCGCCATTTTTCCGGCGTCGACGCCGTTAAACGCCAGGAACCCGATCCCGCAGGACTGCGCTGGGTCCTCGCTGTGCAGGATCTTTACCTTGGCGTTTTCCTTCAACCGGTGTGCCCACCGATTCCGCAGATACCGCAGCCGCGCGGCCTTGCGCTCGATCCCGATATTCTCGTTGAACACCAGCGCCTGGCTGATGGCATTGTGATTTGCCGCCGGATGCGTGCCGATCTCTTCAAACTTGCGGATATCGTTGTCCTGCCGCTCGGACGACGCCATCAGCGCCCAGGTGCTCGCAATCTGCGATTTCTTGACGTACAGGAATCCGGTCCCGATCGGCGCGCAGGTCCACTTGTGCAGGCTGACGCCGTAATAATCGCAGTCGAGATCCGAAAGCTTATACGGGAAATGATTGAAGGCGTGTGCTCCGTCGACGATCACGCGGATGCCCCGCGCGTGCGCCATGTCGCAGATCCGCCGAACGGGGAAAATCTGCCCGGTGCGATTGGTGATATGGCACAGCAGAATCACTTTGGTCTTCGGCGTCACCGCCCGCTCGAAGCGCTGATACAGATCGTCCATGCTCGGCGGCGGCACCGGGAACGAGATCATCTTCAGCACGATTCCCTCGCGCCGCTCCCGCTGGCGGAACGTGGTGATCATGCGCGGATAATCCTGATTCGTGGTCAGTACCTCATCGCCGCGCTTAAGATCGATTCCGTACTGCGCGATTTCCAGCGCCTCGCTCGAATTCCGCGTGATTGCCATCTCCTCGGGATCGCAGCCGGCGACGGCGGCCAGATGCTGCCGCACTCTTTCGATTTGCTTCTCCAGAAGCTCGACCATCGTCTGGATCGGTCCCATATCGGTCTGGGCGAGATAACGCAGCATCGCATCCTGCACCGGCCGCGGAGCGGGGCTGGCGTAGCCGTTATTGAAATTGATGATGTTGCGCTCCACCGTGAACGAGTTGCGGATCTCGGTCCAGTAATCCTCGTCCGCCGCAACCTCTTCCGGCTTCCGCCCCTTCACCGCTTCTCCGGCGGCCGATGCGCGCTGGATGGCATTGTCCTGGAACGTGGCTAAGGCAACCGACCCTGCGGTGATTTGGAAGAAGCTCCTGCGGTCCATATATATTTTTTCCCCTAGGGGCTGAGCGTAACATACCCCCTCGTCGGAAGGAAGCCGCCATTCATAGCGGTGTCGCGGCATCGCTCTGCCTCGACACCTCTGATAACCTGAATTTAGAGTGCTCCCCAAACTCTTCCACGCCGGAAGCTTTTACCTGCCGACCTACGGAGTCCTGGTCGCCCTGGGTTTCCTCATCGGTCTCACGATCACCGTTCGCCTGGCCCGCCGCAGCGGCCTGAACGGGGAACTGGTCACAAACCTTGCCGTCTACTGCGCTTTGGCCGGCCTGCTGGGCGCCAAGGTCCTGATGATTCTATTCGACTGGCGCATCTTCATGTCGGATCCGGGGCAGATCTTTTCCCTGTCGACGCTCCAGGCCGCCGGCGTTTTCCAGGGCGGACTGGTCCTGGCCTTCGTCACCGCGTTTTTCTATATGCGGCACACCGGGCTGCCGTGGCTCCAGACGCTCGACGCATTCGCTCCCGGCATAGCCATCGGCCATGCGATCGGCCGCATCGGATGCTTTGCCGCTGGCTGCTGTTGGGGTAGGGAATGCACTTTACCCTGGGCCGTGACGTTTCATAATCCCGAGGCTTATGCTCTGACCGGGGTTCCCCTCGAACAGCCGCTGCATCCGTCCCAGCTCTATGAAATGTTCACGGAAGCCGCACTGTTCGGATTCCTCTATTGGCGTTTCGGACGCGAGCATGCCCCAGGCAAGATCATGGGCCTATATCTCGTGCTGAGCTCCGCCGCGCGTTTCCTGATTGAATTCACGCGTTTCCACGAGCAGGGCCTGTACTTCGGCCTTTCGCTGACCCAATGGATCGCCGTCGCCGTGGCAGGCGCCGGAGCCATCCTGCTGTTCGCCCCCCGCGGCGTCCCCCGCACTGTAGCCCGAACCGCTTGAGCAGTCTATAGATCCGGGCATTTTCTGCCGTTAATATTGGGTGGGAATGAAAGCCAAACAGCGCGGATTTGTGCTCATCGCGATGTCGGTCACCATGCTGCTGCTGCTGGCCGTGATCGGACTCGCCTTCGACCTGGGACGCGTCTACATCGCGCGCAACGAAGCGCAGGTGTTCACCGACGCCGCCGCCATGACCGCTGCATCGAAAATGGACGGTACCGCGGCCGGAATCGCGCGCGCCGATGAAGCCGTGGCGCATTTGCCGATGCGCTGGAACCTGGGGACCCGCGAATTCAAGGGCGTGATCGTGGAATTCAGCGCGACCGGCGAAAAATGGGAGCGCGATCCCAAGGACGCCTCGGCCATGACCATGGCGCGCGTTACCGCGCCGGCGAATCAAGTGGAAATCACCTTTCTGCGCGCCGCCGGAGGTCCGGATTCGATGACCGTTCCCGCACGCTCAACCGCTGCGTCCAATCCCGTGAGGCTCGTGCAATGAGCCGTTTCCGTATGGCTCGCGCAGCGAGCCGGGAACGCGGTCACGCGATGCTCGAGCTTGCCGTGTCCTCGGCCGTCATGATTTCGTGCCTCGCGGGCACCTTCCAGTTCGGTTACACCTTCTACGTCTATAACCAGCTCGTGACGGCGGTTGGTAACGGTGGACGCTACGCGGCTCAGCGTACGTATCGCGCGTCGTCGGCGCGTGACATCGAAAAAGGCGCGCAGGCGATTCGCAATATGGTGGTCTACGGCGACGCGCAGCCCGCGCCCGGCGCGCAGCCCATCGCCGCGAATCTGACTCCGGAACAAGTGGACGTTCACTGGGTAACGGACGGAAAAAACGCTCCGTCTGCCGTCGACGTGTCTATTCGCGAGTACAAAGTCGACGCAGTATTCAAGACATTCACCTTCTCAGGACGCCCGGGCGTCGAGTTTCCTTTCGTCGGAAGATACGCCCCGTCGGAGCGCGAGCCGTGAAGCCCCATCACAAACGAGGCCAAAGTCTGGTCGAGGCGACGCTCGTCCTCATCGTGTTCTTCGCGATGCTGCTGGGCGTGATCGATTGTGGGCAGATCCTCTACGCGCACCAGGCGCTGGTGGAGCGCGTCCGCTCGGCTGTGCGCTGGGGCTCGGTGCATCCCTTCGACGGCACTGGCGATCAGGTCGCGAACCTGGTTCTCTACGATCAGCCGCAGGAACCGAATGCCGCACGCCCCGGATTTCTCGGCCTTACGCGTGCCAACGTGCAGGTCCGCTATCAACCCGCCACCACGGAACGCCCCGACGACGAAACACTCAGCGTTGCGGTCGTAAACTACGAATCGCATTTCTTTTCCCCCTGGATCGCGAAGACCATCGTCAGCCCCCGCCCCGTTCTGGTAAGCGCGCCCGTAGCCTTTCAGAAACGCTAACGCTGCCGTCAGCGCCGCGGCGCCATTCGGACGTTTCTCAACACGGTCCAGACCAGCCGGCATTGCTATCCTATTTCCTTGGCCACTATAAAACCGTTCAGGCCCTTTCGCTACGCCGCGAAAGCCGGAGATCCGGCGCTGCTGCTCACCCAGCCCTACGACAAGATCAGCCCCGAAATGCAGGCGCGTTATCTCGCCGCCAGCCCCTACAACCTGGTACGGATCATTCTCGGCGAGCGTCACGCCTCCGACAGCGATTCGGATAACGTCTACACGCGCGCCGCCAATTACCTGAACGATTGGATCCGCGACGGCATTCTCGCCCAAGACCCCGCGCCCGGCCTCTACGCTTACTCCCAGGAATTCGAAGTACCCGATTCCGGCGAACGCCTGCGCCGCAACGGATTCATCGGCATCGGAAAGGTCGAGGATTATTCGGCCAATATCGTCTACCGGCATGAGCAGACCCTGACAGGCCCAAAGAAGGACCGCCTGGAACTCCTGCGAAAAACCCGCGCACACTTCGGACAGATCTTCATGCTGTATCCCGATCCTGAGTGCTCCGTCGACCGCCTGCTCGAAGAAGCCTCAACCGGAAAGCCGGTCTTGGACGTGCTGGACGATTATCACGCCCGGCACTGTCTGTGGCCGATCGCCGACGAAGCGCGCGTCTCGCAAATTCAGGCGCTGATGAGCGCGAAGAA
>DATGGL010000233.1:0-6134 GCA_035308605.1 Bryobacteraceae bacterium | reverse complement strand
CGCCGGCGCGCGTTCTCGAGTTTCTCAACAGCATGCGCGCGAATACTAAAGCATATCTGCGAATCTGGCGGCCCGAGGCGTCCTACACCGTCGACGGCCGCGATTTATCGAACCCACCCGCGTCGCTCGCCTTGATTCTCGGGCGAGCCCAAACGGGCGGCGCTGGAGCGTTGAACTTCCGCGGCTCGAAGGTCGCGGAAATCGAAATTCCAGCGGGGGAACGCCTTGTCACTGGTTCTAAAACGATTCAGGTCGAGGTTAAAGAGTGAAGCCGGTTCTGGCGTTAGCCCTGAGCGTGTCCGCGTTCGCCGCAACCACGGCGACTTGGGAAATGACCGGTTACCAGGATTTCCTTCGCGGACGCCTCAACGGCCTCTCGCTTACACGCGATGGACGTTTAACGCTCGGTCCGAAACTCGACACGGTCTTTTCCTCCGATCAGCCCCAAATCTGGAGTGTCGCGCAGGCCGCTGACGGTTCTCTGTACCTGGGCACCGGAAATCGTGGACGCCTGTACAAGATCGATCCCTCGGGCAAGAGTACTTTAATCTGGACCGCTGACCAGCCCGAAATTTTCGCGGTTGCTCTCGACGCAAAGGGCGTCGTCTACGCGGCAACCTCGCCCGACGGCAAAGTGTACCGGATCGTCAATGGCAAAGCCGCCGAATATTTCGCGCCCGCCGCGCACTACATCTGGGCGCTAAAATTCGCCGCCGACGGTTCCCTGTTCGTCGCCACCGGTGACGAAGGGAAGATCTTCCGCGTCACCTCCGCCGGCCACGGCGATCTGTATTACGAAACTGGCCAGGAACATATCACGTGCCTGGCTATCGATCGTGAAGGACGCCTGCTCGCCGGAAGCGAGCCCAACGGCATCCTGTACCGCATCACGGCGCAAAACAAAGCGTTCGTGCTGTACGATGCCAATCTCCCCGAGATTCGCAGCATCGTCACGGCGCCCGACGGCTCGATTTACGCCGCCGCTCTCGGAGGCAGCATCGCCCGGCGCACCGGAGCCGCGGCAAATCCAGCCGCGAACCAGGGAACCATGGTCGTCGCCCCCACCATGAGCATCACCGTCACTGAAGCGCAAGGCGGCTTGAATCCTAATCCCAAGCCCGAGGCTCCCAAACCCGTTGCCCCGGTCCAGCCGGCCGTTGTGGCCCAACCCGCGACCACCGATTACGCGGGCGTCGACCGTTCCGCCCTCTACAAGATCAACGCCGACAACACCGTCGAGACACTGTGGACTTCGAAGGAAGAAAACGCCTACGATCTGGTCTTTTCGGGAACCGACCTGACGTTCATTACGGACACGCAAGGTCGCATTTATCGTCTGGATCGCGATCGCAAAGCAACCCTGCTCGCCCAAGCGAACGAGGGCGAAGCCACGCGTCTTATCGAGTCCTCGAACGGCCTGCTCGCCGCGACCGGAAACCTCGGAAAGATTCTCCGGCTCGGCTTGCAGCCGGGTTCCTCCGGCTGGTTCGAATCTCCCGTTCACGATTCGGGAACCGTAGCGCGCTGGGGACGTCTGTTCTGGCGCGGCGACGCAACCGGTGTGGCGTTCAAGACTCGCACCGGCAACTCCATCCGTCCCGATGCCACCTGGAGCGACTGGTCCGCGCCGATCACCGATCTTGCGCGTTCCAACGTTACCAGCCCGAACGCCCGCTACATCCAGTGGCGCGCCGAGATGTCGGCGCCGGCGGCCGGACTGGACAGCGTGACGATTGCGTACCTGCCGCAGAACACGCCTCCCGTTGTCCGCAGCGTGAACGTCACGGCTCAGCCGGCTTCTGGCGCGAAAGCCTCCGCGCAGCCTGCGTCTTCAACCGCCAGCTATTCGATCAACGTTACCGACACCGGCGAGACCTCCAGCCCCGCTGGAACGCAATCCCAGACCGTCTCGCGCGCCGCCGGGTCGCAGATCCAGATCACCTGGCAGGCCGACGATCCGGATAGCGACCGTCTGATCTACAGCCTCTACTTTCGCGGCGAAGACGAACGCGAGTGGAAGCTGCTGCGCGCCAACATCACCGACAACACTTATTTGCTCGATGGCGATGTTTTCGCCGACGGCCGCTACTTTTTCAGGGTGATCGCGTCAGACCGTCCTTCAAACCCGGTCGAATTGGCCCGCGAAGCGGAACTGGTGAGCGCCCCAGTGCTGATCGACAACACGCCGCCGCTGGTGACTGTGAGCGCTCCTCGCCGTAGCGGCTCCGGAGCCGAGTTTGAAGTTGACGCCGAAGATCGCGGGTCCATCCTGCGCCGTTGCGAGTACTCGATCGACGCCGGGCCGTGGTCGCCTGTAGAAGCTTCCGACGGTGTCACGGATTCCAATCGAGAGCGATTCAATATCCGGCTCGCGAATCTTTCTCCCGGCGAACACCTGGTCGTGATTCGGGTCTACGACGCTGCGGGAAATGCCGGCCTGGCGAAGGTAGTGATTCGCTAGGCACGCGAGCAGATTCGCTTCAAGCTGGTATTTTCTTCCAAAGCCTATTACCTCAAGTATCAGATTCTTACGACAGTCCTAAGTAATTAAAAATAAGAACGAAACTCTCCAGGTTCCGGCGTGTTCTAGTACTCTGAAACTAGTGGCACTACTCATGCTGGCAACCTATGTCCTTGGTTCTTCTAAATTCATACGTGTTTTGAAGGAGTTAGCCGCATAACCATGCACACGAAGTTGCTCGTCGCAAGCCCCGCAATCATACTCTTCGCGCTCTGCTGGATCATCTTCATGACTCGATCCTTCGCCCGGGCCTGGCAGATTCCTCGCTGCTGGAGCTGTGGAGCGGAGAAAGTTCGCCGTTCGCAGTCGAGCGGGATGCTCGATACCCTGGCTGCAATCATGTTGTTGGGTCCGTTCCGGTGCTCGGGATGCCGCACCCGATTCTACGCGACTCGCTTCCCGCGTCGTCAGCTTCAGCGTCAGGTCAGCGGCTAGTAAGGCGCGACTCTAGCTGGCCGAGAGAAGGCCTCTGGCCATTTCGAAGAAGGCCAACCCGGTGATCGCAAGGGCGATTCCGGCGGCGACCTGCCACGCCCGTTCGACGGCCGCAGAGTAACCTGGCGTACCGCCGATAAATCCGACTGCGAAGCCGCCGGCCAGGCCACCGATGTGTGCTGCGTAATCGGTCCCCGGAATCAGGCTCAGGATCAACCCGTAGATTGCCCAGCGCATGTAGAAGCTTCGTAGAGCGCTCCCGTAGGAGCTGCGATCCCGGACGCCGACGCCGATCATCGCCCCGATCAAACCGAAAATCGCGGCTGACGCGCCGATCGAGAGCGACGGGAGGAAATAGAAGCTGGCGAGGAATCCTGTGACGTTCGACACGGAGTAGATCACCAGGAAGCGGCTAGTGCCGCAGGCTTCTTCTACCTGCGCACCCAGGTCGAACAGCACCCACATGTTCATCAGGATGTGTAAAATCCCGCCGTGCAGGAACCCGGCCGTGATGAGCCGCCACCATTGCCCGGCGGCGATGGCCGGCCCGTACTTGGCGCCGAACAGGAACAACGTCTGCCCGTCCGGATCCATGCCGCCTGCCCCTGTTCGCGACGTGTGCAGCAGCGTGGCGATATACAGCCCCGTATTGATCAGCATGATCATCAGGGTGGTGAAGCGAGCGTGAGGAATCAGTCCGCCCAGAGCATCCGACGCGGCGCGCCGCGAGACGGATCGCGTGGCCACCTCGGTGTTGCAATAGGGACAGATTTTGTCTTCGGTTGTAATGAACGCCCGGCATTGCGGGCACATGCGGCGTTTTTCCACTTGCCTCAATTGTAGCGGCCAGTCCAAGCCCCGGCAGGCCGTTCTTAGGAGAGTACCTGCCCGTCCGGCCGTTCTCATCGCGCCCGAATCGCTGCTACAATCAAGAGCGCGCCATGCGCACCGAGGAACAGATTCGCCAGGACGTCGTCCAAATCGGCCGGATGGTGTTCGAAAAGGGATGGGTAGCCGCGAACGACGGCAACATCACCGTCCGCCTGGATGACGACCGCATTCTGGCCACGCCCACCGGCGTCTGCAAGGGGATGATGAATCCCGACGATCTGATCGTCTGCAATCTCCAGGGCGACAAACTCTGCGGCGAGCGGGAGCGCACGTCGGAGATGGCCATGCACCTCACCATCTACCAGATGCGTCCGGATGTCCGCAGCGTCGTGCACGCGCATCCACCGGTAGCTACCGGGTTCGCGGCCGCCGGCCGAGCCTTGAATCTGGCATTGCTTCCCGAAGTGGTTATCTGCCTTGGCTCGGTGCCGCTCGCGGAATATGGCCTTCCGGGCACGCCCGCGCTGACCGAAGGGATGCTGCCTTACATTCCCAAGTACGATGCGCTCCTAATGGCGAATCATGGCGCGGTCAGCTACGGCGACGACGTCTTCCAGGCTTTCTTCCGCATGGAGACGGTCGAGCATTTCGCCCGCATCACGCTGGTCGCCGAGCTTCTGGGAGGGCCCAAGGTGCTGCCGCGGATCGAAGTGCAAAAACTCTTCGATTCCCGCAGCCGCTATCGGGTCAAGTCAAGGAATCATTTTGAGCCCGGCGCGCCGATGACCGCCGAAGACATGCCCGAGGCGAACGAGAAACTGGAAGTCACGCGCGAACAGTTGCTCGCGATCATCGACGAGGCTCTAAAAGTCCGCGGCGTGTTTTAAACGGTTGCGGCTTTGAGTTCGGGAGACACGTCAGAACCCGCGTGCTGGCGCGCGCGGCTCGGTGGGGTGCAGGTTCGTGCTGCATAACCGATCCTCGCGCTATTCATCGATCCCTTGAATCACCTTGCGCCCGCGCCGTTGCGCGCGAAACACGAACAGATAGCTGGCCAGAATCACTCCGGTTCCCAGCTTCACAATTTCGATGCCGAAGTAAACCTGCTGCATTGCGAGCAATCGCGTCATCGGGCCGAACTGGCTGTTCCCGGGCGGAAAATCGGTCGCGCGACCGCGATATGCCAGTTCCGGCGTCACCCCGACATGCTGGAACAGCACCAGGGCCAGCATTACTCCGCACAACGCCATCGGAAGAATGCGCCGCTGTGTCCCGAGAAACAGGCATCCTCCCAGCGCGACGCCTAAGAAAAGCTCGACTTCTTCCCAGACATACCCGTATCGCCGGGCTTGCTCGGCCCCCGCATGCCGCAACAGCAGCGCGGTGTCTTCGGCGCCCAGCTTTTTCATCATCTCCGCTACCGGCGGATTGTTCCCCGCCAGAACCAGCCTCGGCACGCGGACATTCTGAATGGTAATGGACGTCATGAACAGCATCCCGCCGATCCACGCGCCCAGCAAGAACGTAGAAATACGCCGGGTATGCACCGCCTACTAGAATCGTGCTTATTCCTGCCGCAACGCAATGAGCGGATCCACCTGAGTGGCCCGCCGCGCCGGAACAAAGCAAGCCGCCAAGGCGACAATCATCAACAAAGTGCACACCGCGACATACGTCAGCGGATCCGTCGGCTTCACTTCAAACAGCACACTGGTAAGCAGCCGTGTACTCGCCGCCGCGCCCGCCAGACCGAGCGCGATCCCGATTGCAGTCAGGATCAGCCCCTGCCGCAAGACGAGTTTCATCACGTCGTTCGAACTCGCGCCCAGCGCCATCCGCAATCCGATCTCATTCGACCGCTGTCCCACCACGTACGCCATCACGCCGTAAACACCTGCCATGGCCAGGCACATCGCCAGACCCGCGAATATCCCCAGCAGCAGGGTGCGGAACCTCGGCGTCGCCACATTTTCGGCGAGCGACGCTTCCATGGTCGTGAACTTCACCGGAACCTGCGGATTCCGCTCCCGCACTTTGCGCTGTAATGCATCGGCGAGCGAAGTGGGATCGTTTGCCGTCCGCACCAATACCCGCAGGGCCGTGGCCGGACCGGGATGCTGTTCGTTCGGCATGTAAATCTCCGCCCAGGGCGGAGTCTGCGGACCGAACTGGCGCACATCGCCGACCACGCCGACGATTTTCATGCCGTTCAGCGAATCCATGCCGCAGAAGATCACCCGCCCGATCGGGTCCTGCCCTGGAAACGCCCGTTGCGCCAGCGTTTCGTTGATGACTGCCGTGAACTGGGTATCGTAAACATCGCCGTCGTTGAAATCCCGTCCGGCTC
>DATGGL010000232.1:0-6329 GCA_035308605.1 Bryobacteraceae bacterium | reverse complement strand
AGTGATAATTGTTCAGCCAGACGTAGAACCGGTCTTTGGCGAGATCCGGCGCGTATTTCGACATGACGCGGGTGTTGTTGTGCATCGTTTCGCCCGACAACAGCCAGCCCATGTGCGCCCACCATCCGCCTTCCCGGGGAGAATGCGGATCGCCCGGCCGGTCTGAATTCTGGTGATGTACGCGATGCGTCGCAACCCAGGAGATTGGTCCGCCTTCCAGCGTCAGCGTGCCGCAGACGGCAAAGAAATATTCCAGCGGACGCGGCACAACGTAGGAACGATGCGTGTGCAGCCGGTGATATCCCAGGCTGATTCCCAGCCCGGTCGCCATCCAATAGAGGACAACCGTCACTGCGAATACTTTCCAACTGAACACGAACAGAGCTGCAATGGCGCCAATGTGAAAAAGCGCCATGAATATGGACGTGGCCCAATTCACGCCATTGCGGGGCATAGTTACGAGTTCGTGATTCACTAAGGATCTCCGGGAACAACTTAAGCTAACAGGTAATCCGCGTTCAGATTGTAAGAGTTATGTAATTTCGCCCCGGATTAAGGTGTTTGCCTTGGTCTCGGAGCGAAAAGCCCCGCAGGCTCGCGGAGTGCGAGGCGCGGGACTATGCTAAGCGGCCGGTCCGGTACTACTGTTGAACACCCACGGTCAGGTCTCCTTCGGCCGACCAGTAGAGTGCGTTGAACAGCAGAGGCAGCGTCGCGTGCGTCTGCGCGCGATGCTGCGGCCGGATTCCGAACAGGACCACTTTCCCCGGATTGGTCTCAATGGCGACCACTGCGGCGCGCCCCAGCATGTATTCCTCGCCGCGCAACCATCCCGACGCCTTCGCGCCGCTGTTCGGATAGCGTGCCACTACACTAACCTTCTGCGACGAAAATCCCTCGGTAAGTTGAAAGAATGGCGAGTTGATGTAGAAGCCATAGGTATCGGCGGCCGATCCGAACCCCAGCGGATGCGACGTATCCACCTGCAGATTGACGATGGTTCCCGGTGCGTAATGCTGCTCGCGATTGAGCGTCCGCTTCAGTTCCTTCACCGGCAGCGGCATCTTATCGACCAGGAGGTTGGATGCCTCGCCCAACGCGATTAAAGTGCCGCCTTGATCGACGAACGCTTTGAGCGCCTCGAATCCTTTGTCCTCCAGGCCGCCTTTGTACTCGGGAACGGTGCTTGCGAAGCTCTGGCCTTCAAGGATGTCCCGCGCGCGCTGATCCGGAAGAATGATGGCATCGTAGTGCTCCCGCAGTTTGCCCGCCTGGATGTCCTTGTTGTGCAGGGTGGTGTATGGGAATTCGTAGCGCTCCAGAATCCAGCGCGTCCAGCCCTCGTCCATGTTGCTGGTCCAGGATTGATACAGTCCCACTCGCGGCGCGCGCAGCGGCGTCCCGAGATCATGCGTTGCCGTTGCCGCGTTCTTCACCGTAACGTCGAATCCGGCGATGGCTTTGTTCCAGGAATCCGGTTTCGTGTTCACCTGAACCATCGCGGCTTCTGAACCGTGGCCTTTCGACAGCGTCACTTTTCCGCCGTCTTTCAGCAGACGATTCACGATCACGGCGCTTTCCGCCCCTGTATACGGAAAGCTCCACGAGTTGGCGCCTTTTTCTGCGACCAGGGCAAATTTCGGCGCGCTCTTGACAGTCTCCAGCGCCAGATCCGCGGGCAGCGCCGTTTTCGCGAACGCCGTCTTGACGCCGAATTGCAATCCCAGCGACCAGGCCGAAACGTCATAGGGAGCCTCGGCCGGAGCGTTCGGAGCCCGCCGGACTTCCGGATAGGTCTGCTTTTCCAGCAAATCCTTCGCATAACGCGCGAAAACCTGGTTGAACGGAACCACGAACGTGCCCGCGGCATAGGTTTCGCCATCCTGCACGAAATCCTTCGTGGCACGCGAAACTTCCACGCCGCCCATCCGCAGCCGCTCCACCAGATCCAGAACCTCGTTTGCGTCGTGCTGGTCTTTGACAGGAATCAGAAGCGCAAAGCTCTTGTCTTTGTTTCCAAATCCGATTTCGCCCTTCTTGCCCAGCTCGATCGTATTCGCGTTGATGTCGTAAATTTCGTGCAGCAGCGCTTCCCGCCGGTCGGCCGCGGCGTCCAGCAGGCCGATCGTCGCGATCATCTCGTAGTCGACAATATCCCTCAGCTTCCAGGTCCCGCCGAGCCACGGCCGCGGATATTCGGTGCGCGACAAAATATCGCGCGGCGGCGGCAGCGGCTCGTCCGGATGCTCGGCCTGCCGCCGGAATTCGTTTTCATCAGGACGCCCCTGCGTGGGAACCGCCGAGATTGTATTGGAAGGGTCCGCCATTCGCTGGATCACCGGCGTCGCGATGCGCGCGCTGGCCACCTCCGTCAGCAGCCCGACCTGGTTGTGCCACCAGCCGCTCCACGCCATCGCGCCTTGCCAGAAATTCGTGTAAGTGGCGTTGTAGATGATGCCGTTCTTGCCCTCGGCTTCGAGCGCCGCCGCCTGCGCCTGTCCGTAAATCGTGTTCAGCCGGTAAATCAGGGGGTGGACGTTGGGATTGATCGGATCCGTCGCCGGCATGGTGAAAATGCGCGGCCCGGCATTGCCCTGTTGATGTTCATCTAGCCAGATCGAAGGAAACCAGTCATGCCAGAGCACCTGCGCCGTCATCTGGCTCTCTCTTTGAGACAAAAGGAAAAGATCGCGATTGTCGTCGTGCCCGACGTAAGGGTGGTAAAGGAACGGCGTATTGCCGCCTTCATAGGGCGTACCGAGATACTTGTTGTACCAGTCCGTTACGATGATCTGCCCGTCCGGGTTCGCCGACGGTTCCATCACCAGAATGACGTTATCCAGGATTTTCTTGATCTGAGGCGAATTTTCGGTCGCCAGGCGATACACCAGTTCCGCCACCATCTGCGAGGAGCCGATCTCGGTCGAGTGAATATTGTTCGAGATGAAAACCACCGACTTGCCCTCGCGAAAAATCTGTCCCCGTTCGGCTTCGCTCGGCGCGCCGCCCTGGAAGTACAGCTTCCGCTCCAGGGACTTGAGATGATCCAGGTTCTTGATGTTCTCCCCGGAGCTGATTTCGACAATCACAAATGGATTCCCGTTGGTCGTCGGCCCAATGGTGCGCAGGCGAACCCGGTCGGATTGATCGGCAATCTTTCGCAGATATTCGACGATCTTGTCGTAGCGGGCAAGCTTCCGGTCGGCGCCGATTCGAAAGCCGAAGAATTGCTCGGGCGTGGGGATGGTTTGCGCGAGGGCGGCCGCGGCCAGAAGGACCGCCGCGACATAAATGCGGAATAGCCGGGGCATGGGCTTTAGGTTACCTAGGGGGGCGCGAGTCATGCAACCGCCCGGGAACGTCGAAAAACGCAACAAAAGTTCCTTGACAAAACCCCTAACATTTGAATAATATAAGTGAGACTTGGGGATACGATCGAATAATTTCGCCAATATGCACTCGGAATTAGCATCCCGCCCTGACAGTGGATTGCTCGATCGCTTCGCCCCGATGACTTGGCTTCTCTCCCAGGACGATCTCCGGTTTTTCGCCAAATTCCCCAGAGTCGCGGCCCAATTCCGGCGCAACCGGTATAAAGTGTTTCTTGCGTACCTCGACGAGCTGCACGCGGAGATCGCGGCGTTCAACCGCGACAGCAACCGCCTGATCGCTCACGGCGCATGGGATCTTCTCCCGCACCTGTTCCGTAAACGAACCCTGCTCTTCTACCACGAAGCGCGCCTGCGCCGCGCCGCCCTGTGTTATCGCTGGCTATCGAAGGACGTCTCGCCTGCCGTCTCAGCATCCCTTACCGCGATTTTCGACGAAGTAGGGCTCAGCAGCGCTACCGTTTAACCTCGCGTACCCGCTCCAATAGTTCGTCGCCGCGCTCCAGATGGGCCGCGATCTCCGTCGCCGTGGGCTCCGGAGGCTCATCCACATCCTCCCCTTCCGGCTTGAGGAGCACCGCCCAGGCGGTGAAACACGCGCCTGTGATCACCATCAGCGCGATTCCCGCGGCGTGAATCTTTACCAGGCCCACTCCCATCGCGAAGTAGTAGCCCGCGTTCGCCAGAAAATAGACCGTCGCCACCCGCCGGTGTGCCGTGACGTTCGCCCGGATCGGGATCTGAAACACGCGCACAAAAATCGAGGTTGCGATCACGAATCCGCCAAGCGCGAAGGTGACCGAACGCTTGGCAAGAAACATACTGTTCAGCAGCGGATTGGTCCACACGATGTGCCTCAAGTCAATGAACAGAGTCAAGCCCGAGACCACCGCCGCGCTGAGCAGACAACTCCAGAACAGCCGCGGACGCATGTCGTCGAAATTGCGGTAATGAGAAGCGATCACCCGGTACAGCTCCACCGAAACGGCGACTTGAAGCGCGAGAAGAATTGGTTGGGTTCCCAGCCACGCGTATGCGTACGCGTTTGAGTGAGTGTCCGGCGTAAGCCACATCATCGCGAGAGAGCAAACGATATCGCTAACGATATACGCCGTGAACCAGCGGTACTTTCGATGGAGATGAAAGCGGACCAGCGTCGCCAGCAGAACGGATTCCGCGACAATCGAGGCCCACCACAATAACTGTTCCGGTTTGAGCAAGTCGCTTCCCACAGGATCCACGCGTGGGACCCTGTGGGAAATTGTGACATCTGAGTGTTGAGAAATCAACGGCTCAGTTCACGGTGCAGGGCAGGCACTCCGGTGGCGGCTGATCCTGCGGAGCGGCTTGGACCGTGCAAGGCAGGCACTCCGGCGGCGGCTGATCCTGCGGGGCGGCTTGGACCGTGCAGGGCAGGCACTCCGGTGGTGGCTGATCCCGTGGTGTCGTCTTCGATAAACTCACTGAAACGGTCAACGCCGCCAGCAATGCAACTCTAATTACATTTTTCATTGTTTCTGTTTTCTCCTTTTTTAGGGCCGAATTTATTCAAGCCCATGGTGAGCGTATCATCGCCGGCGATGCTCCGGAAAGGGCCTCGCCGCCGATCGGCGCGCTACTGTACCATCAGTCACATGAATGCTGGCGATTTTTCCGAGTTATTTCGAGTGAAATCAAACACTCACGTCCGTTTGCGCGATTATGATCCGGCCTGGACCGGCTCCCGCAAGTCAAAACAAGAGTTGGCGGAAGTGATTCAGGAAAATCTGGAACGCCTCACGGCCGCGCAGGAATTGCTCTGGGCGAATGAGCAGTACGCGCTGCTCATGGCCCTTCAGGCAATGGATACAGCAGGCAAAGACGGCCTGATCAAGCATGTTATGAGCGGGGTCAACCCGCAGGGTTGCCAGGTATCGTCCTTCAAGCAACCGTCGGCCGAGGAGCTGGACCACGACTTCCTTTGGCGATACCACACCAAGCTACCGGGCCGCGGACACATCGGGATCTTCAACCGGTCTCATTATGAAGAGGTGCTGGTGCTTCGCGTTCATCCCGAATTGCTCGACCGCCAGAAACTCCCGCACCGCGCTCACGGAAAGAAACTGTGGAAGCAGCGTTATCGGGATATCAACGCTTTTGAAGAACATCTGGCGCGGAACGGGACGATAATTCTGAAGTTTTTCCTCAATATCTCGAAGCGGGAGCAAAAAAAGAGGCTTCAGGAGCGTCTGGAAAATCCCCAGAAGCATTGGAAGTTCTCGCCGGCCGACCTGGCTGAGCGGGAGCACTGGAACGAGTATATGGAAGCCTATCAGGACGCCTTAAGCGCCACCAGCACCGATCATGCTCCCTGGTACATCATCCCGGCCGACAACAAATGGGTATCCCGGTGGATCGTTTCAGAGATTCTGGTCCAGACCATCCATGGCTTGAAACTCAAGCCGCCAAAACTGACCAAGGACCAGCAGGCCGCCCTGGCCAAAGCGAAACGCACCCTCGCGAAAGACTAGCCCGATCCGTCGTTTGCGGCGCTGTAGCGAACAAGAGCGACGATCCACCGCTTCTCACGTTCGGGGCCCACTAGGCCGTGCATCTACCACAGCGCCGACACCGAGCCGCGACCGACAGGGAGCGGGTTTCCCCGTTTTAACAGCCTCCCCGGCGGCCGCCGACAACAATCCTAAGCCTTCGTTTCGGAGATTCTGGTCCAGACCATCCATGGCTCGAAGCTCAAGCCGCCACAACTGACCAAGGACCAGCAGGCCGCCCTGGCCAAAGCGAAACGGCCTCGCGAAAGACTAGCCCGATCCGTCGCAAGCCGTGCATCTACCACAGCGCCGACACCGAGCCGCGACCGACAGGGAGCGGGTTTCCCCGTTTTAACAGCCTCCCCGGCGGCCGCCGACAACAATCCTAAGCCTTCGTTTCGGAGATTCTGGT
>DATGGL010000231.1:0-23971 GCA_035308605.1 Bryobacteraceae bacterium | reverse complement strand
CGCGCGATTCGAAGGTCATCCCGGGTTCGTGCAATCGCTGGCGGAAGATGTAGAAAATGTTCCTCAACGTCGTGTCGCGATAGCGGTCGACACGGTCTTTGGGGAGTTCCTTGGCGCCGCGCCAGGTGATCTCCCAGCCGCCCTGCTCATTGAACAGGATGGCCGAATCCTGGTCCTTCCCGAATGCTTCCCGCTCGCGTTGGCCTAATTCCTGGCCGGTTTTATCCTTCGCGACCGTAATGTAGCGTGTATAAATCTTGGCGATGGACAGTCCGGAGATCTGCCCATTGTAAAAGGAGTAAGCCCGGCCTGACTCGGTGCGATCCTCCATAGTCAGGAATTTCTCGCCGCCGAGCGCCTGGATGGTCTCGTCTACTATCTGTTTTCCCCGCTGCTCGGCCTTCGTCTGCGCAAACGCCGACGCGCTACAGGCCATCAGCAAGATCAACGCGCGATTCATGGCTTCTGGCTCAACTCCTCCGGCTTCATACCGCTATTGAATTTATACTCTCGAACCGTCAGATCACCCAGCGGCTTGCCGCCCTGCTGAATCACGATTTTATAGGGAACTTTGAGTCCATCCGCTTCGCGCCAATCGGAGAAAGACTCCTGGACTTCGAGGGGACCGTTTTGTCCGCCTTCTTGATAAATCTCGCGCGTGGGCAGCCCAGTCGACTCGTCGAATTCAACCTTTACACTCTCGCCCGCCGGAGAAGAGATCTCGACCGCGCTCTTGCCTGTCGCGTTCACCTGCACGGACGAATCGCGGTCGGCGATCAGAACGTGTAGCAGATCACGGAATAGCTCCCCTTGCGCTTGTTTCAACACCTGCGCGGGCATCGGCATGATGCCCTGCGGACTTTGCAGCCAGCCTGTCTTGCCGTCGGTGTAGGAGCTGATCTTTCCGATCGGCAGCTCAACGTCCTGCCGAATGAACGCAGGCGCGATATAGCGATTCTGCTGCTTCACTTTCATGCCTTGCATTGTGCCTTCGATCGATTCAGAGTGATCCTTCACGGCTGCGATCCTGTCCGCGCCGCCCACTGCCTTTTGCGCGCGTTCGAGCAGTTCCTTCCCGCGTTGCAGACTCGATGCGTCGGCCTTGGCAGCGTCCTGCTTAGGCTCGGGGATGGTCAGATCGATGGTATTGACCTTGCCCAGGGCGCTCAGCGGCTTCCCTAGCTCCTTCGAGTTGCCGACGGCGACAATCGTCAGGTTCGCCGGAACGAAATGCTCCTTGGCGACGCGCAGGACGTCAGCGCGAGTGACTGCATCGATAGCTTTGCGGTATTCGAACAGAAAATCCTTGGGATAACCGAAGTACTCGTAGCGCATGACGCGGTTTAGCGTCTTGGCAGGGCTGTCGAAAAAGAAAACAAAACTGTTCAACACGGATTCCTTGGCTTCCCGAAGCTCGCGCTCGGTCACCTCGGTAGTGCGAATCTTTTCGATTTCAGCCTGAGCCGCTTGCAGCGCATCCGTGGTCGAGGCGGATTTGGTGCTGCCGGCGATGCGGAACGTTCCGGGATGGTTGTAGTTCGCGCCCCAGGACGCGCTGACGTCATAGACATAGCCCAGCTTGGTTCGAAGCTGCGAAACCAGACGGCTGCTGAATCCCTGGCCGAGAATATCCGCAGCGACTTGAAGCGCCGGATAATCCTTGTCGCGCAGGGTGCCGCCCAATTCGCCCATGGCGAAAAAGGTTTGCGTGACGTCTTCCTTTTCCGCGAAATAGACGCCGGGAGCAGGTTTCGCCGTCACCGGCGGAAAGGGCGGCACGGGCGGCTGTTTTACTTTCCAATCGGCGAAGAGTTTTTCGAGCTTGTCCTTCATTTCAGCCGTGGAAAAATCGCCGTACACAGCCAGCAGGATATTTTCAGGGAAGTAATAGCGCTGATAGAACCGGACCAGATCGTCGCGATGAATGCGCGCGAGATGCTCGTATTCGATCTGCCAGCCATAGGGAGTGTCGCTGCCGTAGACCAAACGCATCAGCTCCCGATCCGGAATCCCGTTGGCGTCGTCGTTTCGACGGGCGATGGAACTGCGGAGCTGGGATAGCGTGAGATCCAGCTTGTCCTGCCGGAACTCGGGGCTGGTCATCACATCCTTGAAAGCCTGCATTACAGGGTCCGCGGATTCCTTGAGCGCGGAAAACGACATGCTCGCGCTGGTCTCATCCATGCTGCTTTCTACGGAGGCGGCCAGATTTTCGAGCTGTTCGTCGATCTGATCGCCGGTCTTGGTCTTCGTGCCGCCGGACCGCAGAACGTCGGCCATCACTTCCGACAAGCCTCGCTTTTCGGGAGGATCGAACAGATTACCGGTGTGAACCAGAGCCAGACCCTGGATGAGCGGCAGTTCGTGATCTTCGAGCAGGAAAACACGAAGACCGTTCGATAGCGTGAATTGAGCCGGCTCCGGAATCTTTGGCTGGGCGAGCGGCGGATACTTCAGGTCTTTATAGCTTGGAACCGGCTGCGCGGACGCCAGGGACGCGGCTAGGATCGCAAGAGCGAATTTCATTTGGCGGCTCCTTCGGCCGGAGCGTAGGTGTACGCCACCGTGCGAGTGCTGTCGGTCAGGTAAGTTTTGGCAACGCGCTGCACGTCGTCGGCCGTAATCTTGTTGTAGTCGTCAAGTTCCGTGAACAGTTTTTTCCAGTCCCCGTAGCCAACCGCATAACTGCACAACTCCGAGGCGAGACCCGAATTGTTGTCGAGCTTACGGATCAAAGCAGCGCGCAGCTTGGTCTTGACGCGTTCCAGGCTTTCCGGATCGATCTTTTCTTTCTTCACACGCTCGATGATCTCGCGCGCGGCTTTTTCGTTCTCTTCAATGGTGTGGCCGGTAGCGGGCACTACGAAGAACAGGAAAAGTGACGGATATTTTCCGCTTGGGAAGCTGGCCTGGCTGCCGGCTGCCAGGGCGATCTTCTTGTCTCGCACCAGTTCCTTGTAAATGATGCCCGTGCGGCCGCCGGAAAGAATGTCGCTGAGAACGTCGAGGGTCGCATCATCTTTTGAATATTGATCCGGCCGCTTGTAGGCCATCGCCAGAAAGGGCTGCGCGGGCGACGCAACCGCAACCCGCTTTTCGCCCTCTTGCTTGGGCTCGACCGTGCGCACCAGCGGCGGCACGGGACCGCGTGGAAGGCGGCCGAAGTACTTTTCGGCCATGCGCTTGGCCTCCGCGGGATTCACGTCGCCGGCGATGCCAATGGTGATGTTATTGGGCGTGTAGTAGATTTTGTAGAACTTTTCGGCTTCCGTGCGGCGGAAGTTTTCGATGTCGCTGGCCCATCCGCCAGGCATAACGCGATAGGGATGCGCCTCAAACGCGGTCGCGAGCAGGGCTTCCACCAATTTACCCTGGGGGCTCGATTCGACGCGCATCCGCCGCTCTTCCCGCACCACGTCGCGCTCTTTGTAGAATTCGCGGAAAACCGGCTGCAGAAACCGTTCGGATTCGAGCAGGAACCAGAGTTCGATGCGGTTCGATGGAAAGCTGTAGTAGTAGTTGGTGGAATCCTCGGCCGTGCCGGCGTTCATGCCGACGCCGCCGTTCGATTCCACGATCCGGTCGTAAGCGTTGGGATCGACGAAGCTGTCGGCCTTGGCGATGGCTTCCTTTACTTCGGCCTCGAGCGCCGCGATCTTCTTCGGATCGGCGTGCAGCCACTTCCGGCGCTCCTGATCGAGCTTGTCATACACAACTTCGACGGCGTCCAGCGCCTTCTTCTCCTCGGGCCAATTCTTGCTGCCGATGGTCGGCGTGCCCTTGAACGCCATGTGCTCGAACATGTGCGCAATGCCGGTTTCACCGCTCGGGTCGTCGACCGAGCCGACGTTCACATAAGTGTGAAAGGAAACCACGGGCGCTTCGTGCCGCTCGATGACCAGGAAATGCAGGCCGTTCGGAAGAGTAAATTCGGTGACTTTTTTCTCGAAATCCTTAAGCGACTGGGCTCCGAGAAAGGCCGGAAAGAGTAGGAGAAGGAGACGTACCCTCATCTCCTTCAATGTAGCACTCCGATTTTTCAGGCTCTCAGGCGAGCATCTCGCCCAAAACGCTTCGGAACTTGACCATTTCGGCGTCGGTGCCGAGCGTGACGCGCATCATCTTGTCGTACGGCGGGAACGGACGACCCACGGCGACACCCTTTGCAAGCATGGCCGGCCCGATCTTGGAAATGTCGTGCCCTGTGTCGACCATCACGAAATTAGCCTGCGAGTCGATGTAGTTGAGCTTTTTCTGCTTGAACCAGGCGCACAATTCCGAGCGGGTGCGGATGATTTTCTCGCGCCGCTCATCGATGAACTTCGGGCCGAGGTCCAGAGCAGCCAGAACGCCGCGAGCGCTGACGATGCTGATCGGCGCGTTGGCGAACGGCCTCATCTTCTGAATCAAATCCGGCCGCGCAGCGGCAAATCCGACGCGCAGCCCCGCCATGCCGTAAATCTTCGAGAACGTCCTCATCACGATCACGTTCTTGCCGTCGTGAACATACTTCATCGAGCTTTCCGTTTCATTGGAAGTATTGAAATGGAAATAGGCTTCGTCCATCAACAGGACCGTATTCGCGGGTAGATTCGCCACCACCCAGGCGATATCCTGCTTCGACGTGATATTGCCAGTGGGGTTGTTGGGATTGCAGATGTAAATCAGCCCGCCGCCGGCCTTGCTCGCCTCGGCGACCAGCCGCTTCACATCGGAGGTGTAGCTCGACGTCAGCGGCGTCTTTACAAGTGCGTGCCCCTGCGCAGCGACCAATTCCGGGCCCGCTTCGAAAGTCGGCCAGCCGCACACGAACGGATGCTTGGGCGAAGTGAAGGCTTCAATCGCGCAATGCAAAACCTCAGTCGATCCGGCGCCGGACAAAACTTGATCGCCCTTCAGCTTCTCTGTGTCCGCGAGGCTCTGATGAAACGCTCCGAATTCGAAGAAGTGGTAGCGATTGACCTCCGAAGCTACGTGGGTCATGGCCTGAAGGGCGGCTGCCGGCGGCCCTTCCGGGAATTCGTTCCCATTGATCCAAACCGTATCCTTGGGAGCCTTGACGTTCATCATGTTCAACGACGCGTTCTGAGCGAACGCGAATTCCGTGAACCCCGCCGCGACAACACCGGCGAATCCCCTGCGAGTGAGCATCGAGAAACCTCCGTCAGCCATTGTACCGGAAGAGGTACCATCGAAAGATCGCATGATTCGGTTGTGGAAGGATCGCATAGCCCCTGCAGCCAGCACTCGGGGAGGGGCCTTAGGGCCGCTCGAGACCGCCGTGATGGAGATTCTGTGGGTCCACGGCGACGCCAGTGTTCGCGACGTAGCCGCGAAGATCACGCGGCCGCTGGCCTACACCACTGTGATGACCACGCTCGATCGTCTTTTCAAGAAAGGGCTCCTGAGCCGCCGCAAGTCGGAGCGCGCGTTCTTTTATTCGCCCCGCTGGTCCCGGCGTGAGTGGGTCGAGAAGCAGGCCGGGGATTTTGTCGCGGGAGTCCTGGCGGATTCGCACGCGCCCGGTGAGTTGCTGATTTCGTGCCTGGTGGATGCCGTGGGGCGGCAGGATTCGGCTTTGCTGGATGATCTGGAACGAAAAATCCGTTCCAAACGCAAAGAGCTGGAGGGACAAAAGGAGCGATGACTAGCCCTTATCTCTTACGTCTAGCGTGGATGTCGCTCGCCTCATTCTTCCTAGTGCACCTGGCTCTGGGACTGATCGTGTTGTCGCTGACACCGACGGCCATCCGCATCGCCGGCGGAATGCGAGCTGGATCGGCGGCGCGTTTTCTTCTGGCCGTTCGAGCTTTGCCTTGCGCCTTGGCGATTCTTGTTGTGGCGGGTCTCTGTATTCCGAGCTATTTGTGGTTGGAACCGGATGGCGCTGCGGAAGGAATCGGCGGCCTGGCTTTTGTTTCGGCGACCCTATGCCTCTGGATTTGGACATTTTCGATCGTCCGGGGAACACGTGCTCTTGTCCGATCGGCTCGCTACGTGGGAAAATTCCAGACGTTCGCGCGAGGAGTCGATCATCACCCCGCCACCCGGGTGATCGACCAGGACGGCCCTTCGATCGGCGTGGCCGGGATCTTCCGCCCGCAAATCGTGATTCGTAAGGATGTATGGGCCGCGCTGACTCCGGAACAGCTTGATGCAGCCCTGCGGCATGAGCAGGCGCATGCGGCGTCGCACGACAATTTAAAGAAACTAGTGATTTTGCTGATCCCCGACGTCCTGCCTTTCACGCGAACTGGTTTTCAGGACCTGGATCGCGCCTGGGCAAGATTTGCAGAATGGGCCGCGGATGATCGGGCGGCCGGCGGCGATCCGCGGCGTTCGCTTGGGCTGGCGGCCGCACTGGTTCGCGTGACGCGGCTAGGAACATCGTCGCGAACGCCTGCCTTGGTTACGTCATTCGTTGCGGACGCGAACGACCTGGGAGTTCGGGTCAACCGCCTGCTCCAGGCGACACCCGCGGTAAAGAATCCGCGATGGCTCGCGCCGCTGACAGGCGCTGGAGCGTTGTTCGCGGCGGCCTCGATCCTGGTTGCGCTCGGCAAGCCCATGCTCCGCGCTGTCCATGAGTTATTGGAAGCTTTGGTCCGCTGACAGCTTCTCTTGACAACTACTGCTGCGTCCGCGGATCGCTGCGCTTGACCTGAGCGCGCCGGCGGCCCTGATCCAGATTGCCAGCCGCCTTTTCCTTCGCCTCGTCGCTGACTTTGATGTTGTTCACAACTGCCTTCGCGCCGGCGGATTTTGCCATCCGGGTGGCCGCGCCTTTGTGCTGCAGAACGTCGGTTGAGCCTTCCCATGTAGCGACACCGCCCTGCACGTGCACTTTGAATCCGTCCTTCCCGATCTTGGACTTATCGAGCTTTGCACGGATCGCTGCCTCGATCGCCTTGTCCTCATTCGCGCTGGTCCCCTGAGCAGAAGGAGGCTTTTTGACCGCGGGATTGCTTGCCGTCTTGACACTTTGACCGAAAGTGGTAAGCATGAACAGGGCCGCCAGGATAAACAGACGCATGTCCGTTTAGTTGCGAATCGGCCGTGATAATCTCAGGGCACTGCAAAACTATTTTGCAGACGTTGGATCGCGGCGGGACACGCGATCTTCATCGCGGTGAATCCCCGGCCAGAACTTATTTCAGACCTTCCAAAATCGTCTGCTGCTGCGCCAGACGCTGGGTGCGATCCTGCGCGAAGCGCTGAATGCCGTTGAAAATCGAAGTTGGATCCAGGTGCGCCTCGGCGATGACTTCCGGCTCCAGCCCGCCCGTGAGCCACTGGTTACCCCAATCGGAAGTCAGTGAATAAGCGTCCGTTAGCGGACCCACGTTGCGCAGCGGCCACACGCGACGCGTACCGGTGCTCACCACCATCAGGTCGTACGCGGCTTCCGGTGGCAGCACGGAATTGCGATACGCTTCCGGCTGGCGGTCGAAAAGCTCCTCACTGACCGCCGCGATCACTTTGACATTCAAACCGGCCTGTTCCAGCTTCGGCAGTACGCTCACGACGTTGACCGTGGAACTGGAACCTTGCGCGACCACGTATCCGTGGCGCGGCTTGCCCGGCGCGAAGTCGCGGAGGACATAAAAACCCTTCGCCGCGGCGCGCAGATCCTTATCGGCGAACTGATTGCGATCGGCGACCGGGAAATCAGGCCGGGCGACTTCGATGGTTATGATGCCGACCTTCTGCTCGCGAGCCGCGATTTCGGCTGCTGCGAAGTAGCCGGGGGCGACGTCGTTGTAATCCCAAAAGCTCAGGTTGATCACCTGGCCGCGCGGAAACAGCTTCCAGACCTGGGGAGCAAAAATGCCGAAGTGCGTCCGCGCGTCCGCCGCAGTTTCCGGCCCAGAATGCGCCGTGAGAATATGCAGCACGCCCATCTTGAACTTGCTGTCCTGATTCTGCTGGCTCCAGACACGGGCTGGAAGATACATCAACGGAGTAAACGCGCCGTACGTGCCGCTCAGCGCCCAAACTCCCGCAAAGTTTTTCGGATCCACCGAAGCGCTCTGGCCGACGAAGCCGATAGCCGTCGAAGCATTCCCGGCTTCCTGAATCGCCGCCTTAATGCGCGTGCCGAGTGGATTTTTCTCCGGATCGTAATGGCCCCACAGACTACCGTGCTCGACGTTGATCGATTCGGAGAGATCCGCGGCAATCGTGATGAACCGGTTCTCGGTGACATAGTTCATCCACTTGATAATCTCCGAGATCGCGCGGCGGGTTCCCGCAATTTCGCCGGGTTTGCGGAACAGCGTGATGCCGACCTGCTTTTCCGCGCCGGAAATTTCGTTCTTGACGGTGACCTTTTGCGGCTCGACCGGCAGATTCGCCACGCGTAACCGCTCGTCCAGGAACGGATCGACTTTGGTATTGATCCGCACCGGCGCGTCATCTCGAACCATGTCGCCAAGGTGGACCAGACGATCCGCGAGCCAGTCGCCCAGGCCATTCTGTTCAAGAACCGACATAACAACGTCTACGTTGGTCTTGAACTGAATCAAACGCTCGCGGGTATCCTTGACCGGACCATCGGCGATGCCTGCAAACTGAACTCCGTATTTCCGCTCAAAGGTTCGCGCAAGCGCGACGAAGTAATCGCCGTTCATCGGGAACGCATAGGGATGACTCTTGTAGCTGACGATCTGATCGCCGAAGCCCGGAATCTTATGGTCCACCGCGCTGGGCCAATATCCCTTCGTCGTCTTCCCGATCATGATCATGGGTCGGCGATCCTTTGGGTCCCAGTCTTCCATGGCCTTAAGCGTCTTGACGACTTCGCCGTAATCGTTGCCGTGTTCCAGCGGAAACACGTTCCAGCCGTAGGAAGTCCACTGATCGATCAGCCGGTAGCCGTCATACTTCGCGGCGATCACGCCTCCCAGCAGGGAATCGTCGATTCCGGCGTTGTTGTCCGAAAAAAGGATACGCAAGCGCTTTCCGACCTGCATCGCCAGGGCTTGCGTCTTTACTTCCTGAGCATGGCCCTCCGTCATCGCAAATTCGCCTTCTAAAGCGATGACTTTAGGGGAGGGTCCCGCACCGATGAAGTCCCAGAATGCAGCTTTGCCGGCTGCCGTGGCGACGCCGACTCCGGAAGGACCGCCGTTGACGTCGTTGGTGACGTCGGTGGATTCCGCATGACCCGCCAGGACACGAATGCCGCGCCCCTTCGCCTGGGCGAACAGCGGAAGGTCGGCCAGTCCGTTGTCTTGCAGAATCGTGCTGAGTGCGCCCGCCCCGCGCCGGAAACCGAGCGCATCCACGGGCAGCATCGCGACATCCGGAGCCACGTAATAGCGGCGATCGCCCGTAGCGGCGTACTTCCGAGCGAGCGCCTGTCCCATGATGATCCAGAGCGCATAGCACGTCGGAATGCAGTGGCCGCCGGCGAGCATGAACTTGTCGCCTTGGGGATGCTTGGGACGCCGATAGTCGTAACGCAGACCGCCCAACTCCGGCCCGACCAGATGGATGGCGACGTTGTAGGGCGTGTACGCGAGGGGTCCTCCAAAATGACCCGTCTGGGCATAATTCCCCAGCAGCGTCAGGGTCATGCAGGTGAGAAAGCCAACGTCCTCTACTTTTTCGCGATCAAAATCTAGGTCCAAATCGACGGGGGACCGGGGCGCATCTGTAATCGAAGCCAATTTCAAGTCCTTTCTAATGCCGACACAAGAGTCAGCGCTGACTCTTGTAAATAATAAACCAAATTACAGTTGAAGCACTAACGGCAGGAGCGGGCTATTTGGGCTGGTCCGGCTCGGAAACAGATTTGAGGGGCTTGGTCGGATGACCGGGTACAGCGCCTTTGTCGACCAAAAACTTCACGACGGTCTCATAGTGCAGGGCCTTGGCTGCATCGAGAGCGGTTCGACCATCCGTATTGGCGACGTTGACGTCCACGCCGAGTTCGGCTGCGAGTTTAACCGCTTCGAGCGTGAGGCCCTCGCGCTCGCGGCGAGGAGCCTGTACCCAAGCTGTGGTGCCGCCTCCCATTCCAAGCGCGGCCATCAGAGCCGTGGTGGCTTCTTTCTGGGGTTTGTACTTGTCGGCCAGGTAATCGGCGCGGTGGATGAAAAGCGGGTCCGCGCCTTGTTTGACTAGCAGGCGCATTACCGCGGGCTGGTCATATCGCGCGGCCAGCCAGTAGGGGGTCGCGCCGACGAGAGAAGGTTCGAAATGGTGATCGTGGGACGAACGGCGCGTCGGCGTCCAGGTACGAAGAGGAGCATTAGGATCGGCCCCGTGCATCAGCAGGGCAGCGACCATTTTTTCGTCGCGGCGCATAATCGCCTCGTGCAGCGCGGAAAACCCGGCCTCGGCGCGATTCGGATCGGCCCCTTTGTCCAGAAGAAATTCCGCAAAATCGCGAAACCCGGAGTGAACCGCCAGAACCGTCGCGCTTACGCCCCAGGCATCCTGATCATTCACATTGGCGCCCGCGTCAACCAGGAGTTTAGCCGATGTCAAATCGCCAACGCGTGCCGCGAACATGAGCGCCGTCTCGCCGCCATGCGGAATCGCCTTGTTGTATTCGAGAAATCCGTGCGGCGGAACAGCCATCACTTCGCTCCAGACGTCGGAGCGAAGCTGGACGTCCGCTTTGTGCGAAAGCAGCACCTTTACGACTTCAGGATGCTTTTGGGAAACGGCCCACATCAGCGCCGTCTGGCCGCGAGCGCCGTGGGCGTTTGGATTCCCGCCTTTGGCGAGTAGTTGTTCGACGACGTCCGGGAACCCGGAGCGCGCGGCCACCATGACCGGCGTCTCGCCCGCGAGAAGCGCCGCGTTCGGGTTCGCTCCGGCGTCAAGTAACCGCTTGACCATCGGCAAGCTTCCGTTCTGGCTCGCCGTCCACAGGGGCGTCACGCCAAGGTCATTGGCGGCGTTCACGTTTGAACCGGCCCGAATCAGCAGGTCGGCGCTTTCGAGGTCGTCCCGATAGCTCGCCCAATGCAGAGCAGTCGCGCCATCGGCTTCGGCCACGTTCACGTCGGCTTTCTTCTGAATCAGCGAGCGAAGGGCGTCTTTGTCGCCGTTCTTGGCGGCATCCAGAAGCGGCGGCCGTCCATTGGGAGATCCCAACAGCGACGCCGCGAACCCAACCAGAATGAGGCCCCGCCAATCGGCTTTCATCGCGCTAGACTCCGGATAGCGTATCGAGCGGGAGTTTGCCGGTGCTGCCGCCCAGGTGATCGACAGGAACGTCGAGCTTGTCCATCAGCGTAACCAGCAGATTCGCCATTGTCGGCTTATCGGCATATTTCAGATGCCGGCCGCCCTTCAGCCGGCCAGCGCCGCCGCCCATTACGAGCAGCGGCAGATTCTCGCCGGAATGCCGCGTGCTGTTCGAAATACCGGAGCCGTACAGAATCGTCATGTGATCCAGAAGCGACCCGTCGCCATCCGGCGTCGCGCGGAGTTTCGCGAGATACCCCGAGAACAACTGCGCGTGATAGCGGTTGATCTTCGACATGTGCGCGATCAGTTCTGGAACGTCGTTGTGATGGGACAGCGGATGATGCGCTTCCGGCACGCCGATCTGCGGGTACGGCCGAGCACTCTGCTCCTTGCCGATCATGAACGAAATGACGCGGGTGAGATCGGATTGCAGCGCCAGCACCTGCAAGTCCATCATCAGAGCAAGATGGTCTTCGAAAACCGGCGGCGCGCCTTGCGGCTCCTGCATCGCCGGGATCTCGATATTTTTCTGACTCTCGGCCCGTTGAATGCGGCGTTCGACATCGCGAATCGCTTCCGCATATTCGTCGACTTTGCTCTGATCCTGCGGTCCAAGGTCCTTTTTCAGGCTGGTCAGCTTAGCTGTGACGGAGTCGAGAATACTCTTATGCTGTTCCAGGCGCATCTCGCGCGCGGAACGGTCCGTACTGCCGCTATCGCCGAACAACTTTTCGAAAACGGCTCGCGGGTTCCATTCCATCGGCAGCGGCTGCGTCGGGCTGCGCCAGGAGAGCGTGTGCGTATATACGCAGCTCAGATTACCTGTGCACGCGCCTGCGTTGGCCGGAGCATCCATTGACAACTCCAGTGACGCGATCTGCGTTTCGCGGGCGAAATGCCGGGCCAGCAACTGGTCCATCGATACGTCCGCGATGATTTCGACTTCATTGCGCCCGCCACGCGTTGTTCCGGTGAGGAAGGACCCGGAAGCTCCCGCGTGGATATAATTCCAGTTGGCCTTGACGCCGGAAAGCACCAGCATCTGATTGCGGAACGGCGCGAGCGGTTCAAGGATTGGTGAAAGTTCAAAAGCAGCGCCTTCGCCCTTTGGCGACCAATGCTCCATGGCCATTCCGTTCGGGACATAGAACGTCTGGAATCGATGGGCCGGCTTGGCGGCTGCTCGGGCGCGGGACGGAAGCATGGCCTCCAGGAACGGCAGTGCGATCGTCGCTCCCATTCCGCGCAGAACGGTCCGCCGCGGCAGCGATTTCGCAGTGAGAAAAGTCATCTATCTCGTCTCCTTCCGATCTTGTCCTGAATCACGCGCGCGGAGCCCGTCCGCGCAGGCGGTGCTTCCATTAGAAACGTGGGGCTCTCTACGATGCCAAGGATCACCGAGGACCACGTGTAGTTCGGCCCTGCCGCCCGAACGATGTTCCGCACCGCCGGCCAGTCATAATATTCAACTCTTCGGCCCAGCGCGTATGCCATCAATTTCTCGGTAACCGTCCGGGGAAATTGTTCCGGTTCCGCCAGCAACATTGCGCGAAGCCCCGAAAGGCCTTCGATTTTGGCGCCGCTGACCGTCGCGCCGCTGGCATCGACGGGCTTTCCCAATTCATCAACTGTTCGCCATCCACCGATGACGTCGAAATTCTCGAGCGAAAACCCCAGCGGATCGATAACCGAATGGCAGCTATTGCAGGTCGCATTCTGGCGATGCTGGGCCAACCGCTCTCGCATCGTCAAGGTGTTGGCGCCCGGCTTCGCATCAAGATTCGTGTCGACGCCCGGAGGAGGCGGCGGAATGGGCAGGTCGAAAATGTTGTTCAACAGCCACTTCCCGCGCAAAACCGGCGAGGTGCGATCGGGGTAAGACGTCGTCGCCAGCAGCGCACCTTCGGCCAGCAATCCACCGCGTTGATCGTGATTCGGGAGATTCACCCTGCGGAATCGGCTGCCGTAAATACCCGGGATCCCATAATGGCGCGCGAGCCGTTCATTGACGAACGTGTAGTTCGCGTTCAAAAGATCGTCTACGCTCCGATCCTCGCGCAGCGTGCTCCCGACGAACAGCTCAGTTTCTTTCTTAAACGCTTGCAGCAGGCTCTCGTCGTAGTTCGGATAACGATCCGGATCCACCACCACTTCCTCAACACGGCGGAGGTTCAACCACTGGGCGGCGAAATCGTTGACCAGCGCAGTGGTCGCGCGCGGGTCGGCGAGCATACGGCGAACTTCCTGCTCGAGGACCGGACGATTTGTGAGCTTTCCCTGCTCGGCGAGCGTCAGCAACCGATCGTCGGGGATGCTGCTCCACAGGAAAAACGACAGTCGCGAAGCAACTTCGAGATCGGACAGGCGAGTGATAGATTGCTTGGCGGAAGGAGCGTCGCGATGGACACGCAAGAGAAAGTCGGGATCCACCAGCATCCGCTCGAGCGCGAACTGAACCCCGCTTTCGAAGCTACCGCCCTGCTTGCGGCCGTCCTCGAAAAACGCCATCAAAGTCTTGACGTCTGCCGGCGTAGTTGGACGCCGGTACGCGGAACGCGCGAGTTTACTCAGGATGCGGCTCGCGCAGGCGCGTTCTTCAGAAGCTGCGTTCGGTTGACAGACGAAAATCGCCCGTCGGCTGGGCGTGTCTTTGGGCGTCCCCAAAACCTTGTATGGACCACCGATTTGCACGGAGCCCACATTGGCGTAATCCATGTAGACCTGGTCATCGGCGATCACGCGGCCGCGCTGTAGCGGTTGCGGAAGGCCCTCCGGCTCCCACAACTCCCTGACGAACGACACTCCCACAACGCGCGGGCCAGCCTCGACGGGAACACGGATTTCTAATCCCGCATCGCCCGTCAATTGCATGTACGTTTCCCATTCGGGATCGCCGGCAAATCCCGGCTCGCCATCCCCGGCGTAACTGGTGGCGGCTGGCCGGCCTTTGGCTGCTCCGCCAACGGTGAACCGCTTAAGAAGCTTACCGTCCAGGCGAACGTCCAGTTTCTGCTGCCAGCCCATGCCCTTGAGGTAATCCTGATACTGGCGTTGGAGCCGCACTTTGATCAGGTACTCGCCGTCGACGGGAAAGTTGTAATGAATCGCGATGCCGCCGCGTGAGCCGAACGGGAGATCCTCGTCCTGCCGGTCATCCTGCAAGACGTGCAAAGGAATCTCGAAGCGTTCGAGCCCCGGACTCGCCGGAGGAAGACCGGTGGCAAGCCGCGAAACCTGGCGAGCCACCGACATATATCGCTCCAGATGGGCCGTTGAGATCGAAAGAACGTCTCCGAAGTTGTCGAAACTCCCGTCGGCGGTCTCGTCCCCGGGAAGAAGCGGTTTCACGTCGACATCCAGGGAGAACAAATCGCGAAGCGCGTTCTGATATTCCGAGCGATTCAGGCGATGAACCGCGCTGATTCTGCCTGGATTAGGGTTGGCGGCCCAGGCACGGTCGACTTGGGTTTCCAAGGACGTGGCGATCTCGCGATAGGTGGCCGCATTGGCGCGGGGCATACCGGGCGGGGGCATCGAGCCGGCGCGAAGCTTGGCAATCACCTTCTCCCAAACCTCAGGATTGGCATCGGGCCTAGCAGGGTCCAAAGTATCGAGCGCAAGCCCCGCCGTATGCAGTTTTTGGTTATGGCAGCTCACGCAATACTGCTCGAAGAACTGCTGTGGTGGACTGGCGATGATACAGCCGCTGGAGAGAACTACACTAAGGACAAGGAACAGGCGTCGCGTCGACAATAGTCGCCTCTTGGGCACGACGGACTGCATTTCCGCCCTCCGCTCAGCCGGTTAGCCACTCTAGCCACCGGACAAGTGCAGTATACAACAGCCAGGGCATGAACAGGCACGTCGGGACCCGCTCGCTGTCGCGCGCGGACCCATCAACATTCCGCTCTGGCTTCTCCCAGAGGAAGCGGCTGGACCGTCCGTTCACACAGACGCGTCAACGTCTGTCAAGGCGCGGTCCAGCGCATCCACTAGGCCGTCCAGTTCAGCTTCGCCCATGGGCGTCGACAAGCAGCCGAAAATGCCGCGCGGCGACAGAACGAAACCGTATTGAAGCATCCGGTGACACAGCTCGCCGTAACGCGCACTGTTGCGCGAGAAACCGCGAAGAGAACGAAAGTCGACCAGTTCATCCGCCGTCAGATGCGCCAGAAAGATCGAACCTGCCCCGCACACTCGCGCGGGACGGCCCCGATCGTGGAACATCCGCGTCAGCCGCTCCCGAACATAGTCACCCAGACGGTTGAGCCGTGCAAACGCATCCGGCGTCATTTGTTTCATCGTCGCCAGGCCCGCGGTGACCGTCACGGGATTCGCGTTGAACGTGCCGCCGTGATGCACCTTGAGCGCTCCAGTATGATCGAAGACCGACATCAGCCGCCGGGAACCTCCGACGCCGCCGGTGGGAAATCCGCCGCCGATGATCTTGCCGAAGCTGGCAATGTCCGGCTCGATGCCGATCGCCTGAAAGGCCCCGTGATAGGACAGCCGGAAATTCAGAACCTCGTCGGCGATAAAAACGATGCCATGACGCGCAGTCTCTTCCCGAAGCATTTCGAGAAACCCGGCACGCGGCGCAATCATACCGATGCCAAGAGGCATTCGGTCGACGATCACCGCCGCAAGCTCGTCTCGATGGCGGTGAATGAGTTCATGGCATGCCTCCTGCCGATTCCACGGTAGGATTACGACGTCGGTCGCGACGCTGGGCGGCGTCCCCGGCTCCGTTATCGAAACGGGCGAATCCGCTTCGCCCCACTCGTCTGGGGTCGGGCTTTCGCTCACCTCGACGTAGTCGTAGATGCCGTGATAGGCGCCCTCGAATTTAGCGATCTTGTGCTTTCCGGTGAACGCTCTTGCAGCTTTGACAGCAAGCATGACGGCCTCACTGCCGGAATTGCAGAAGCGAATCTGCTCGACGTAACCCACCCGCGAGGCGAGAAGTTCCGCCAGTTCGACTTCTTCGGGCGTAGGCATGGTGAACGCGGTGCCAAGCGCCACGCGCTGTTGGACGGCCGCGGTAACTTCCGGATTCGCGTGACCAAGTATCAGCGACGTGTAATTATTCAGAAAATCGACGCGTTCTTCTCCTTCGACATCCGTAATGCGGCAGCCGCTGCCGCTGTGCGCGTAAATCGGATAGGGGGCGAGGGCGACGGAGTGCCGTGTGTTCCCGCCCGGCATCACAGCGGAGGCTCGCGCATAGAGTTCGCGCGATACTGCTCCGGGTACGGAATACTTCTGTTTCGCTGGCGTCATTTACGTGTCTATTTGAACAACGACAGGTCGATCGCCTCGCCCATGGCCTTATATCCGGCGTCGCCCGGATGCAGGTGGTCGCCTCCATCATAAGCGGCCTTCATGCGGTCGGGATGGTCTGGATCACGCACGGCTTTGTCGAAGTCAGCCACGCCGTCGAACGCTTTGCCGGTGCGAATCCATTCGTTGATCGCTTTGCGCATTTTCTCTTTTTCTGGCGTGAAGTAGCCGGGCGATGCGGTGCCTTCGAACGGCGTCAGCGTCGCGCCGAAGATCTTGATGCCATGCTCGTGAGCCCGCTCGATCATCTGACTGAGACCCGCGATAACGTCGTCCGCAGTCACACTTTCCGAAGCCGGCGCCGACGATCCGGCGTGACCCAGGTCGTTGATCCCCTCGAGAACGATCACATACTTAACGCCCGGTTGCGCAAGCACATCCCGATCGAACCGGGCGAGCGCGTTCACGCCGAAACGGATATTCGCGGTCGCGTCGTGAAGAACCCGGTTGCCGCCGATTCCAGCGTCGATCATCCCGAGCGGATTCGATCCTCGCGACGCCAGCAGGCGGGCGGATAGAATGTCCGGCCAGCGATGATTCGCGTCTACGGTGGAGCGCGCGCCGTCGGTGATCGAATCGCCGAACGCGACCACTGTCGACGAAGCCTGCGGAGCCAGCACGTCCACGCCGGTCAGAAAAACCCACGAAGTTATGGTCGCGGGATCGGAGATGGCAGCGGCGCCCGTCAGATCTCCCGATCCGATATACGCCGTCTGTTGCGCCGCATAGTGAATTCCGGAGCCTTTGGTCTCGTTCGGCAGAAAGAGGCTGATTGCCAGGTCGCCGCCGGCGGGCAGATTCAGCTTCACCGGGTCGCTCAGCGCCAGCGCGTTGGCCGGTATCGATACACTGCTTTTCCCCCTGAACTTCACCGTACGGTCGGAGCCGGCGACAATCCCAGATCCGTCGGCGCGGAGCGCCACGTGCACCGCGCCAATCTCCAGAGGCTGGGCGCCATAGGCGTTCGACAACCGTACCCGCACCGTATCGCTGCCGATACTGACGTGGACGATCTCGCGGATCGTCTGATTGTGGAACACCAGTTTCGCGGTGCGCATCTGCGCGTCGTCAGCTAGCTGCGGCGCGGGACTGGCGCCCCACGTCCCCACCCAATGGGTTTCATTCGCTGCGAAGGCCGTATAGGCGAAAACCAGCAGGAGAACAGTTCGTAGTCTCATGTCAACTGCTAATACTACCTCCGTCCCGTGGAAAAGCGCATGTTATCGTGAGTGCAGATATGCTTCTCCTGGGAAAAACGCGGAATTTATTTCTCATCATCCTTGGCTTTGCTGTCGCGCTTGGCTTTGCTGTCGCGCTGATGGCAGACGATCGCCCTAACCATACGTTAAGCGCGACTCATACTGACCGCTTCAGCGTAGCCGCTTCGGTCTCGATCCGGCTGGAGAATTCGTTCGGAGAGATCAATGTAGAGGGCTGGGATTCGCCTGAAGTGGAAGTCACGGTCACCAAATCCGTGGAGCAGCGAACCGGCGAAAAGGCCAATGCCGCGCAGCAGCGTCTGGACAGTGTTCAAGTCGGCGTAAAACACAGCGAAGGCGAAGCGATCGTGTCTACCGTTTATCCGCCGCAGGGCGGTCTATCGCACCTCTTCGGCCGGCGGGGCGACGTGATGATTACTTATCGTATTCACGCGCCCCGGGCTTCCAAGTTGATCGTCGAACACAATCGCGGCGGATTGAACATCACCGGGATAAGCGCGGATATCCGTGGCACCGTGGATCGCGGGCAGATTACGTTAACCCTCCCGGACGGACGATACGCGCTAGACGCGAAGTGTAGAGTCGGCAAAGTGTACTCAGATTTCGAGGGCCACGACCAGCGCCAACACCTGATCGGCGAAGAGTTCGACCACCAGGCCGGGGAGCCCAATCTTTACCTGCGCGCAGCCTTCGGCGACATCATGATTTTGAAAACGAACCATTCGCTGCGGACGGATTAGTCCGCGGCGGCTACGTCGTCGCGAGCGTCGAATCGATCACGGCCAGCCCGCGCCCCGTTTTTACCGAGCGCACGTCCGTAATGCCAAGCACGCTGCGGAGTTTGTCGTCCGGCACTTTCATCGGGCCGGGCCCCGATGGCGCGCCGGGAGCCGGCTGCGGAAACGCCGTCGACATGGCGGTGTGGAACGTGACGCTGCCTTCCATTTTCTGCATCACCTGATGGATGTGGCCGTTCAACACCGTGACCGATCCGAAACGCTTCAGATAACCGAGGGCTTCAGCGCTGTCCTCCGTGCCCCAGCCCCAATCCGGATAGACGGACCACAACGGAATATGCGCGAAAACGACCACCGGTCTGCTGTCCGGCTGGCTCTCCAGGTCCGTCCGAAGCCATTCAAGCTGCTCCGACCCCAATTTTCCCAGCCCGTCGATCACCACCGAGTTGTTCAATCCGACAAAATGGACATCCCGGTGGTTGAAGCTATACCAGCCGCGTCCTTGAGCGTGCTTGCCGTAGCGCTCCAGATACGCTTTGCCCTGCTCGATCGAGGTATCGTGCTCGCCCGGAACGAAAAAGAGTTGTTTCGGCTTCGCGCCGGTCAGGAGTTGGTCCAGCGTGTCGAACTCGCCCGGTTTGGCGGAATGGCTCAGATCGCCGGTATGGATGATGAAATCAGGCTGTTGCGGGAGAGCGTTGATCTTTTCGATGGTCGCCTGCAGCGTGCCGGCAACATTGGGATTCGCTGGCCGGTTGAATCCTATATGGCTATCGCTGATCTGAACGAAGTGAAGCTCACCGTTCAAATCCTCATGATTCTGCCCGAAAGCTTTCGAGCGCAAGACACCGCCGCTGACGGTCCAGGCCACGCCTGTACCCGCCCAAGCCATGCACTTCAGAAATCCGCGACGGTCGATGCCGTCGTCATTATGATTGTGAGCAATTAGTTTCGTCAAGAATCACCTTCGAAAGTTGAAATTGCGTCCCTTCGAAATTCAGTACCGTACGGCAGTCTGATTTATTCCCGAAACGGTCTCACCCTCCGGACCTCCGTTTTTGATATCTTCAAAACGCCGAGGACGCCCATGAACATCACTTTGAATATCAACGGGAAGAGCCATTCCCACGATGTGGAGCCGCGATTGCTCCTGATTCACTACCTGCGTGAGGTCGCGGGCCTCACGGGCCCGCATATCGGGTGCGAAACCTCGTTGTGCGGCGCGTGCACCGTCGAAGTCGACGGCCGCGCGATCAAGAGCTGCACGATGTTTGCCGTCCAGGCCAATGGCGCAAGCGTCGTAACCATAGAAGGTCTGGCGGTCAACGGCAAGCTTCACAAGATGCAGGAAGCCTTCTGGAATGAGCACGGAGCCCAGTGCGGTTTTTGTACGCCCGGCATGATCATGGCGTCTAAGCAGATCATCGACCGCAACCCGAATCCCACGGAAACCGAAATCCGCCACGGGCTCGAAGGGAACATCTGCCGATGCACCGGCTATCAACACATCGTCAACGCGGTGAAAGCCGCGGCGAAAGCGACGGGAGCGTAAATCATGGCGACCACCACAACCAAGCCCGAAACCCTGGTCGGTAAGCGGCTCCGGCGGCGCGAGGATCCGCGCCTGATCACGGGCACCGCCACCTACGTCGACGACATCAAGATGCCCGGCATGCACTACGCCGCGATCCTTCGCAGCCCGCATGCCGCCGCCAACATCCGCTCCATCGATACCAGCAAAGCCGCATCGCACAAAGGGGTCCTAGCCGTGTTCACCGGCAAGGATACCCACGACGCCGGGGCAGTGCCCTGCGGCGCGTCTCTTCCCGGCCTGCGCGTTCCGGACCATCGAGTTCTCGCTACCGACCGCGTCTACTACGTCGGACATCCGGTAGCTGTCGTCGTGGCAATCGATCGTTACGTTGCGGCGGACGCGGCGGACCTGATCGAGGTCGATTGGGAAGTCCTGCCAGCCGTGGCCGATCCGGAAAAAGCGCTGGCCCCTGGCGCGCCCGCGGTACATCCACAATGGCCCGATAACACCGCCTTCGTCTTCAATCAGGAAGGCGGCGAAGTGGACAAAGCCTTCGCGGAAGCCGATGTGATCGTCAAGCAGCGTATCACCAGCCAGCGGCTGGTCCCGAATCCGATGGAAACGCGCGGCGTTGTCGCCGATTATCGCGCCGCGGAACGGGCGCTTACGCTCTTCACGTCGACGCAGGCCCCGCATTTGGTGCGATCGCTGGTGGCCCAAATCCTCGGCCTGGACGAAAATCGCCTGCGCGTCGTGGCGCCGGAGGTCGGCGGCGGCTTTGGCTGCAAGATCGACACCTACGCCGAAGAGATCCTGATGGCGTACGTGGCCATGAAGGTCAACAAGCCGGTGAAGTGGATCGAATCGCGCCGCGAGAATTTTCTCTGCACCATTCACGGCCGCGGCCACGTCGATTTTTATGAAATCGCCGCCACAAAGGATGGAACCATCACCGGTATCAAGGTGAAAATCATTCAGGACCTGGGTGCATTCCTCTCCCTGCTCACCCCCGCGATTCCCACGCTCAGCGTGTTAATGCTGCCCGGCCTTTACCGGACCCGCAGCATTCGCGCCGAGGTAGTCGGCGCGTTTACCAATTGCGTGGCCACCGACGCGTATCGCGGCGCGGGCCGTCCCGAAGCGACCCACGGCATTGAACGCATGATCGACCTGCTTGCCGCCGAACTCAAAATGGACCCGGCGGAAATTCGCCTCAAGAATTTCGTCCACAACGATGAGTTCCCCTTCCCAACCGCCACCGGCCTGGTGTACGACTCGGGCGACTATGCCGCGCCTCTGAAAAAGGCCATGGAGATGGCAAATTACGACGAGCTTCGCCGCGAGCAGGCCGAGGCTCGCAAGTCCGGCAAGCTGATGGGCATCGGTCTGTGCACCTACGGTGAGATCTCCGCGTTTGGGCCCTCGCCCGCGACGCCCGCCGGCGGATGGGAAAGCGCGACGGTGAAAATTGACCCCTCCGGCACGGTTACCGTCTTGACAGGCACGTCGCCGCATGGCCAGGGCGAAGAAACCACCTTCGCCCAGATCGCCGCCGACGAACTGGGAGTGGATATCGACAATATTCTCGTGTCTCACGGTGACACCTCGCTTGTGCAGTACGGCATCGGAACCTTCGGCAGCCGCTCGACCGCGGTGGGCGGCACGGCTCTGTACTTCGCGCTCCAGGATCTGAAGGCGAAAATCAAGAAGTTCGGCGGGATGCTGCTGGAATCGAATGACGTCACCTTTTCCGGCGGCCAGTGCGTCTGCAATCTGAGCGGCAAGAGCGTGTCGGTGAAGGAGATCGCTTTCGCCTCCTACCGCGCGATGAAGCTGCCGCCCGATACTCATCCTGGCTTGGTCGCCACCCACTTCTGGGAGCCGCCCAACTTCACCTTCCCATTCGGAGCGCACCTTGTCGTAACGGATATTGATCCTGAAACCGGCGCGATCTCGATTCGCCGCTACATTGCGGTGGATGACTGCGGCAATATTCTAAATCCGCTGATCGTCGACGGCCAGGTGCACGGTGGAGTCGCGCAGGGTCTGGGCCAGGCTCTGTGGGAGCAGGCAGTCTACGACGATAACGGCCAACTCATCACCGGCGAGTTCATGGACTACGCTATGCCCCGCGCCCATATGATGCCGTGGATCGAAAGCGCCCATACCGTGACGCCGACACCGGTCAATCCCTTGGGTGTGAAAGGCGTGGGCGAGGCGGGCACGATCGGAGCGTCGCCGGCCGTGGTGAACTCGGTAGTGGACGCGCTGGCCCCGCTCGGCGTAAAGCACATCGACATGCCGATGACCCCGGAAAAAATCTGGATGCTGGTGCGTGGAGGGAAGAACTGATGATCTCGCAAACCTTCGACTACACCGTGCCCCAATCCCTCGACGAAGCTCTCGCCCTGATCGCCGCCGGGGCAAAACCCCTCGCCGGCGGAATGAGCCTCATTCCGATGATGAAGCTCCGGCTCGCGGCGCCGGATCGGCTGGTCGACCTCGGCAAGCTAAAAGATCTCAGCTATATTCGCGAACAGGCCGGCGCGATTCACATCGGTGCCACGACAACCCACTTTGACGTGGAAACCTCGGCCCTGGTGCGCGGGAAATGCCCGCTGCTCGCCGAAACCGCCGCGCATATCGGTGATGTTCAAGTACGCAACATGGGTACCATCGGCGGAAGCGTCGCGCATGCCGATCCGTCGGCCGACTATCCGGCCGCGCTCCAGGCCCTCGAAGCGAAATTTGTTTTGAAAGGGACGAAAACGGAACGTACTGTCGCCGCGAGCGATTTCTTTGTCGACACCTTTACTTCCGCGATCGAAGAGGGCGAGATCGTCCGCGAAGTCATCGTCCCGGTCGAAGATTCTGGAACGGGCACGAGCTATCAGAAGAACGTCCAGCCCGCCAGCGGATTTGCGATCGTTGGTATCGCCGCTCGAATCCGCCGATCGGGAGGCAAAATCGCCATGGCGCGCATCGGCGTGACCGGTCTCTCCAATAAATCCTACCGGGCAGGCGCGGCAGAAAAGGCGCTAGAGGGAACGTCAGCTTCGGCGACCGAAATCCAACACGCAGCGGCTCTGGTCGCCGAGGGCGTCGAAGCCAACTCCGACCTGCACGCCTCGGCCGACTACCGGCGGCATTTGGCCGTCGTATATGCGGCGCGCGCCATCGCCAGCGCGCTCGCGAGGACGGCTTGAAGATCTCCGGATCGCAGCGTCTTCCGATTCCTCCGGAAGAGGCCTACCGGATCATGCAGGACCCGGAAATCCTCGCGCGCGCGATCCCCGGCTGCGAATCGCTGGAGAAGATCGGCGAGGACGAATACAAAATGAAGATGAAGATGGCGCTCGCCAGCATTTCGGGCTCCTTCGAAGGTAAAGTTCGCATCACGGACCAGACGCCTCCCACGAGTTTCCGGCTGATCGTCGAAGGCGCCGGAAAAATCGGATTCGTGAAGGGCGACGGGTTATTGAACCTATCGCCCGCGGACGGCGGCACGGAAGTTACCTATGAAGGCGACGCTCAGGTAGGCGGAACGATGGCCGCGGTGGGGCAGCGACTGATCGATGGCACATCGAAGATGATGATCAAGAAATTCTTCGAAAAGCTGGTAAGCGTGTAGCGGCTCAAACGAGCCCGAAGGGCGATTCATACGAGCCCGAAGGGCGACTCATACGGGAAGCAACGCCGCGTTCAGCCAAAAGCCTTCGATCACCTTACTCAGTTGGACTAAAGAGTCCAGGTCGCTCGGCTTTGGAAGATAACAGTTGGCGTGAAGCTCATAGGCTTTCTGAATGTCTTCTTGATCCGTGGACGTCGATAGAATCATGACCGGAATTCGCGAAAACTCACGCTCGCTCTTGATCTCCACCAGAAGCTCCCGCCCATCCATTCGCGGCATGTTCAGATCCAGCAAGATCAGGGCC
>DATGGL010000230.1:0-3719 GCA_035308605.1 Bryobacteraceae bacterium | reverse complement strand
ACGGGACGACGATGATCTTCCTCGTCGTCATGCCGCTGCTGCTCGGATTCCTGGGCAACTTTCTGATCCCGTTGCAAATCGGTGCGCGAGACGTCGCGTTCCCTCGCCTCAATGCACTGAGCTTCTGGCTGGCTCTCGTCGCAGGAATCCTGCTTCATCTCGGCTGGATTCGCGGCGGACTTCCCGATGCAGGCTGGTTCGGTTACGCGAATCTCACTGAGCGCTACTTCACGCCCGGCCTCGCGATCGATTGGTGGGTGATCGGACTGCTCGTGTCAGGAACCTCGACGGTGCTCACGGGCCTGAATTTTCTGACGACGATCATAGCGATGCGCGCGCCGGGCATGACCTATATGCGCATGCCGATGTTCATATGGGCGATGTTAGTGACGTCGATCCTGATCCTGATCGCATTTCCGGCGCTCACGATCGGGCTGATCTTTCTGCTCTTCGATCGATTCTTCGACACGCATTTCTACATTGCATCCGCCGGCGCCACGCCAATTCTCTGGCAGCATCTGTTCTGGCTGTTCGGCCATCCCGAGGTCTACATCATGGCGCTGCCGGCCTTCGGGATAATCTCGGAAGTCGTGCCGACGTTCTCGCGCAAGCCGCTGTTCGGCTATCCCATGATGGCGTATTCGATCTGCCTGATCGCATTTCTGTCGTACGGCGTGTGGGGACATCACATGTTCGCGACGGGGATGGGCCCGGTTGCGGACTCGGCGTTCGCGATCACTTCGATGCTGATCGCGATTCCCACCGGCGTGAAAATCTTCAGCTGGATCGCTACCGTCTGGGGCGGCTCGCTGCGCATGACGACCGCATTCTATTTCGCGCTGGGGATGGTGCTCGAGTTCACCATCGGCGGACTCAGCGGAATCATGCACGCGTCGGCGCCGATCGATCTCCAACAGACCGACTCGTATTTCGTCGTCGCGCATTTTCACTACGTGCTGTTCGGCGGCGTGATGTTCGCGATCCTTTCGGCGTTCTACTACTGGTGGCCGAAGATCAGCGGCCGCATGCTCGGCGAGACGATTGGCAAGTGGCAGTTCTGGTTGACGGTGATCGGCTTCAATCTCACTTTTTTTCCGATGCACATTCTCGGGATGTGGGGGATGCCGCGGCGCACTTACACCTATGGCGCGGACATGGGCTGGACGCATCTCAACCAACTCGAGACGGTCGGCGCGTTCATTCTCGGCATCGCGTTCCTGCTTTTCTACATCAACATTTTCAAGAGTCTCATCAATGGCGAGTTGGCTCCTGCTGACCCATGGGACGGACGCAGCCTCGAATGGTCCACGCCGTCGCCGCCGCCTGCGTACAACTTCGCGAGGATTCCGCAAATCCGCGGCCGCGACGCTTGGTGGATTCTCAAATATGGGCGCGCCGGCTCGCGCGGCGTCGCCGCGTACATGTCGGGGCAGGCACCGTCGCAACCGCCGCCGAGCGAGCCAGTTGACGTCGATCACATCCACATGCCCGCACCCTCGATCTTTCCGTTGGTGCTGAGTCTCGGGGTCGGCATGATGGGCCTCGGGCTCATCATCGACTGGTATCGCATCGTGCTCATCGGCGCGGCGGTGGTCGTCATGTCGATCATCGGAATGGGCTTCGAATACGCGAACTTCGGCCAAGAAACCCACGATCCGGAACACGCGCCGTCTTCCGGCGGGATCGACGTTCGCAAAATCGGCGTGTGGTCGTTCATCGGCTCGGAATGCGTGTTCTTCGCGAGCCTCATCTCGACCTTCATCGTTTACAAATCGCGCAGCGTCACCGGGCCCGGGCCGGAAATTCTAAACATCCCGCTGACCTCGTTCAGCACCTTCATTCTGCTGATGAGTTCGCTGCTGATGGTGCTGGCGCTCGCGGCGACCCAGCGCGGCGATAAGCGATGGGAACGAATCTGGCTCGGCGGCACGGTCCTCTTCGGCCTGATTTTTCTCGGCGGCCAGGTTTACGAATTCACCAGTTTCCTGCACGAGGGCATGGGCTTGACGACCAACCTCTTCTCGCAGTCGTTCTTCGTGCTGGTCGGCTTTCACGGTGCGCACGTCGCGATAGGAGTGCTGTGGTTGTCGGTGCTGCTGGTCGCCGCGATGACGGGCAACCTCGGCAAGTCGCGCGCGCTGTCAGTCGAGCTCGCGGGACTTTACTGGCACTTCGTCGACGTCGTGTGGATCATCATCTTTACTCTCGTCTATCTGATGCAGGCGGTGCCCGGAGCATGAGCGATATAGCAGACACCCACGGCACGCAGGTTCATCATCCCGGTCCTGCCCTCTATCTGATCATCGCGGTATTTCTGGTCGTGCTGACTGCGATGGAGATCACGGTCTTCTACGTGCATGCGCTCCGACCCGTGCTGGTGCCGGTGCTGATCGTGCTCGGCGCCGCCAAGTTTGCGCTGGTCACGATGTTCTACATGCACCTCAAGTACGACGGCTGGCTGCTGACTGGAGTTTTCGTCTTCCCGTTAATGATGGCAACCGTTTTGCTGGTTTCGTTGATCCTGCTGTTTGCATATCTGTCGAAACACATGGCGCCGATCGGATAGCCAGTTTTTTCAGACAATGGATATTTTCAGCGAACATCCGAGCATTCCGATAGGCATCGCGATTCTGATCGCGATTTACCTCGGCGCATGCCGCGTGACCGGCCGCCGACCGACGCGGCGGCAGGCGATGTGGTTCGCGATTGCGATGGGCACGATCTTATTCACGCACACCGAGCTGGACGAACTCGCCGACGCGCGAATCTTCTCGATGCACATGCTGCAGCATCTCATGCAGACCTTCCTGATTCCGCCGCTTATCCTGCTGGGGACGCCGGGCTGGATGATCCGACCGTGGATTCTCAGCCGGCCGATCGAGCCCGTCGCGCGCTTGCTAACCACACCAGTTGTCGCATTCCTGATTTTTTCGGCAGTGTTCGTGACCGCGCACTTTCCGCCGATCTTCGACAAGATGTGCCGCGACGAGAACTTTCATATATTCCTGCACCTGCTATTTATGGGAGCCGGCATGCTGCTGTGGTGGCCGATCCTGAGTCCGCTCCCCGAGTTGCCACGGCTGTCCTATCCCGCGCAAATCCTCTACCTATTCTTGCTGATGATCCCGATGACCGCGGTCGCCGCGCCGATCACGCTCGCCACCCGCGTCATTTATCCGTGGTACACCGAGGGCGCGCACGGATGGGGCCTCAAGCCGCTCGAAGACCAGGTGCTGGGCGGCCTGATCATGTGGATTGGGCAAGGTACCTACCTGATGTTCATCTTCACGTTCATCTTCTATCGATGGCAGCAGCGCGATGACAGCGACATCCCGGTTGTGCCTTCATCGACCACGCCCGATCTGCGCGTTGTCCCATCGCGACGCGTCGCCCACTCGTAAGAGCGGACTACAATGTTGTGGCTGGCGACGGCCGACCTCGTTACGGCGATCCACGCGGCATACGTCGCGTTTGTCGTTTTCGGATTCGTCGCCATTCTGGTTGGATGGGCAGCAGGATGGCCTTGGGTCCGGAACTTATATTTTCGGCTCGCCCATCTCACAATGATCCTGTTCGTGTGTTGCGAGGCGATCATTGGCGCAACCTGTCCGCTCACTCTCCTGGAGAATATGTTGCGAGTAAAAGGCGGCGAATCCGGCTACTCGCGGGATTTCGTCGGATATTGGCTCGATTGGCTGATCTTCTATCAGGCGCCGCCC
>DATGGL010000229.1:0-1953 GCA_035308605.1 Bryobacteraceae bacterium | reverse complement strand
CGTCACGCTGAAATATCCGATACGCGGATCGAGCACTCGCGGCTCGTACGCGCTGTCGGGCAGCGGCAAGAAGGACAGGTGCTGTCGCAGCGTGATCGCAGAGGGATCCGGAACGATCTCCGAGACGATGTCACCCGGATTCCCGTTCGTGAGCGTGAACGTCAAGGACGCGTCGATCTCGGTGTTCTCCGGAAAAGCCTTCGTGTACGGCGTATACACGGTCGAGCGATCGCGCGACAGCGCATACGAGCCTTGTTTGTTCGCGCCCAACGTCTGGGCAACGTGCACCCAGTCGCGAAAGACGATGTCGCTTGCATCGACCAACATGCGGCCGCCCCGTTCCTCCTCCACGATCGGCAGCGCGGCGACCGTGCTCGGTGGAAACGATTCGCGGACGCTGCGTACGTTGTCCCGGTTAGGCGACGAGCTGCGATAGCTCCAGTTCTCAAGCACCAGCAGCACGCGGCCACCGGCGCGATCGAATCGCGCCACGAACGCGCTCACGTCGGCGCCACGATCGAGTCCGATCGGATTTGATCCCAGGCCGGTTGCCAGAGAAACGAACAGCAGGGCGCGCATCGAGTCGCGCGGAATCTCGAGCAACACGCGCTCTCGCTTCGCGTCGAGGTCGAGCGGCAGAAACCCATCCCAGTGTTGCAACCCGCTCCGCGCACTCGCGCTCGACGAAGCAACGGTGTCACGAGAGGTCGCAGCCGATGCGGGCTGCACGGCGGATACGTGAGACTGCTGGCTTGCGCACGCGACCGCGGACAAGCACGCGGCAATTCCGGCGAGGGTTCGCTTCATGTGCGACGAGAAGAAGAGGAGGGAACGGGGTAGCTGTAACGATGAACGATCAGACCTCGGAGCGGAGAAAGTAACGGGGGCGAGAGTGACTAGCACCCTCGCCCCCGCACGTGACGACGCTGGAATTCTTCAGCGGCGCTTTACTGCACCGTGACCGATCCTTTCATGCCCAGCGCAAGGTGGGGCACGCAGTGAAACGGATAGTTTCCCTTCGGAAGTTTCGCGAACGAAATGGTTTCGCTGTCGCCGGCGTTCATGAGGAAGTTGCTCTGCAGCGGGGCCATCTGATTCGGCATGTTCGCCGTCAACTGGGCCGTCGCTCCAGCAGGAATCGTCGTCGAGTCGAACGCGACATTGTGTGGGCCACCAGACACCATGCTGAACTTGATGCCGTCGCCCTGTTTGATCGTGAGCGTCGCAGGTTCAAACCGATAGCCTTTGGCATCGCCCACCATCTTCACATCCCATGTCTTACCGGTGATCGGTGCGGCGGTTGCCGACGTCGCAGCCGCCCCTCCCGCTGCGGGAGTTGCGGCTGGTGCCGCGGCGCTCTCGCTCGCTGCCGGCGCGCTAGCCGCCGTGGTATCCGAGGTCGATGCCGCGTTCTTCGAGCCGCCGCCGCACGCGACAAGGACGAATGCGCCGGTGATCAGCGCCGCCTGTCCGATGAACCGCATTGCTTGAGGCCTCCAGTGCCGAGCTGTTGCAAAGAGTTGCTTGGAATTGCTTCGAGTCCACTTACCCTGAAGCATTGTGAACTTATTCACATGGATTCTGAAAGGCAAACCAAACGACAGTCCTTGCGAATCCGCACGCCGTATCACCGACGCTGCCGGTAACCAGGATGACAAACGGGAGCGCCGCAACGCGACGCTCCCACTCCTGAGAGACGCACGACTCAGCTACTGAACGATTACGACGCCGGTCATACCGGGGTGAATCGAGCAGTGATAATTGAAGGTGCCCGCTGTCGTGAACGTGCGCGTGATTTTCGTGTCGTGGTACGGCGCCGCAACGGTACCGAGATCCGCAGGGGTTCCTGGCGGTGCTGGTTGATTGAACGTGACCGTATGAGCAAGTGATTGGAATGACCAGGTCACCGTGCCGCCTGCTTTGATCGTGACGCTCTGTGGCAAGAATTGCTGG
>DATGGL010000228.1:0-22753 GCA_035308605.1 Bryobacteraceae bacterium | reverse complement strand
TATCCCGGTCGCCATCGGTCTGATAGCCGTTGCTATCTCCGTAACGGGCCGCTTCCATCCAGCGGTAAGCCATGCGCTCGCCGTAATGGGGCGACGCGAGAAGCCTGTCGACCACCGTTTCGTACGCGTTCGGAGACTGGTCGGCAAGAAAAGCGTCGACTTCGGCGGGCGTGGGAGGCAAGCCAGTCAGGTCAAGCGACACTCGGCGGATCAGGATCCGCTTGTCCGCTTCAGCCGCGGGATGGAGAGACTCACGCTCCAGCCGCGCAAGGATGAAGCGGTCGATCGGAGTCTTGGCTGCATTGACGGGCAGAGCCGGCCGCTTCGGAGGAATGAACGACCAGAAGGGTTCCCACGGCGCACCCTGAGCGATCCACTGCCGGATAAGGCCGATTTCGTGCTCATTGAGGCGAGGCTTCCCAGAGCCGGGCGGCGGCATGCGCTCAGCGTCGTCCGCGGACGCGATGCGGCGAAGGATCTCGGATTCATGACCACGGACCCCATTCGCCAGGTCGAGTCGAAAGTTCGCCTGCCGATTCGCGGCGTCGGGCCCGTGGCAAGTGAAGCAGTGGTCCGAGAGGATGGAGCGGATGTTTCGGTTGTACTCGACCGCCTGGGCTGGCGCGAGCGCTGCGAGAGCGCTGACGATTAAGAATACGCGCGTCATTCAAACGCTTCAGTGTCGCAAGGATCGCACCGATTATACACCTTGCGCCTGGCGCGCCAGCCTGGATTTTGCGGCGGATCAGGGCCGCGCTTCGTAAACGATATTGAACGGCGTCTCCGTCGCCCGGCGGAAACGGTTGAACCCGGCCGAGGTCACAACCTCGCGAATCCGCGCTTCGCCGGCCTGGGCCCCCAGGCACAGCCCGACTTCCTGGGATCGCGAACAGGGCGTGCACAATAGCGTCGAGAAGGAATAGTAAACGCGTCCCACCGGATTCAGATTGTCCTTCAACTGATCGTTGGCAAACGGCTCCACGATCATCCACGTGCCATCCTTGGCCAACGATTTCCGGACGTGCGCGGCCGCGCCGCCTGGGTCGCCCATATCATGCAAGCAATCGAAGAAGGCGACAAGGTCATAGTTCTTGCCTGGAAATTCCTTGGCCTTTACCACCTCGAAGGTGACGCGGTCGGCAACGCCATTACGCTTGGCGGAATCGCGGGCCGCCTCAATCGACTTATCGTGGTAGTCGAACCCGATAAATCGAGACTTGGGGAAGGCTTTTGCCAATAACAGGGTGGAAGCTCCCTTCCCGCAGCCGACGTCAGCCACCGTCCCGCCCGCTTCCAGTTTCTCTTTGACGCCGTTCAACGCTGGAATCCAGGAACTGACAAGATTCGCGGCATAACCCGGGCGAAAGAACTTTTCACATCCGTGAAAGACGCCGTCGACATGCTCATGCCAGCCCATGCCCGCTCCGGTGCGAAACGATTCCACGATGCGGGGCACCGCGGCAACCGAACCCAAGGCCAGTTCAAACGCTCCCGGAAGATAAGCGGGACTGTCTTCGGTAGCCATCGTGAACGCCTGCTCGGCGCTCAAGCTGAACTTATTGTTCTTCGCGTCGTAAGTGATATAGCCTCCCGCGGCCTGCGAAGCCAGCCATTCGCGTAGATAACGCTCATCGGTCTTCGTCTTGGCGGCGAGTTCCGTGGAAGTCATTGGTTGCCCGGCGAGGGCTTTGTAGAGCCCCAGCTTTTCGCCGATGACGACCATGCCGGCATGAACCGATGCGCCGAGATCGGTCACGAACTGACCGATAAAAGCGTTCAGCTTGTTCATGTCAAGAGTCGGAGTTTCTGTGGTGCTCATAGGATTTGTTTCCTCTCAGTTTGAAATCATCCAGGAAGCTTTGGGCGGTAAACCCAAGCTCCTCTATCCATACCTGCGAGGTTGAGAGCTAAAAGTGAAGGGGGGCTTAGTAGAATCCGATCGCCCGGCCTGCCGTGGCCACGCCGAACCACAGGATCATCGATACCGCGACGGTCGCGAAGGCGCGCGCGCGTCCCGGTTCAGCGGAGGAATTTACCAGGCGCCGGAATACGGTCCAGTGGAAAACGATCGCGAGAAACAGCGCCGCCATCTTGATGAAAAAAGGGGGGCTATCGTAACACTTCAGAGCTTCGGAACAAAACAGGAGGAATCCGCTAGCCAGCATCGTCAGGAGGCTCCAGAAGGTGAGCGGCGCCAGCGAACCTGCCACCCGGGGCATGGCCTGCGTGCGCAATCCGAACCCGGCCAACCTTAGATTCAGCACAATGATGGTGCCCAGCAGGACAGTCAGCGCAAACAGATGCACGCTCTCAATGATGGGAAAGAGAACGCGGGAATCGCGAATGGCCTGTCCGACTGCGGTGCTGTCGCACCACTGAAAAAACGGGAGCAGATGGAGCATGTCGGCCGGCGGTTAGAAGGCCATCGTCAAAAGTTATACGCCTCAAAAATTGTAAGCCATGGTCCTGCCCGCGGCGATAACCCCCGCCCACAGCACGATCCCCATGACGCCGGCCATACGGACACGGAACGGAGGCTTCTCTGCCGTGTCCCACGTGGCGATGCTGCGCCGCAGCGTCAATTCAAACACCAGCGCATTGATCGCGGCGAGAACCAGCAGCGCGAGCTTGATGCGAAAGAAAATGCTGCCGTAGGCTTTCATCGCCTGTGACCAGAACAGCAAAACCCCCGTCACGAACATGATCGCGAAACCGCCCAGGCTCCAGGGCATCAACTGATTGGAAATCTCTGAGACCGGCTCACGCCGCATCAGCACGCCGGCCAGCCGCAGATCCATGATGAGCAGGACGCCCACGGAAAGCGCGATTCCGATCGCGTGGGTTCCCTCGATGACCGGAAACATCAAAGTGGATTCGCGAATTCCGACTCCCCAGGGAGTGTTCTGGAGCCACTGGCAGAGATCGGGAATCGACATCAGCCTGCGTTCCTTATTTGCCTTGGCACTTGCCGCCCGGACAGCGATTGTTTTCCTCGCACTCGTATTCGTAAATTCCCGCCGACTCCCATTCCGGTTTGGCCAGGATTTCGAATTCCTGCGACCAGGGACGCGTGAAAATCTTGGGGTCGTCGACGGTTAGATCGTACGAGAGCGCGCCCTTGCTCTTCCAGCGGATTTTCTCGATGGTGCGAAAGGCGTCGCTGTGCATTCGGAATTCTTTAGGGTTGGTGTAGTAAAAATCGTCCAGCGCCCAGCGCCGGAAGTTGGTGGTTTCAATCACCAGCGTGTCGCCTTCCCAGTGGCCGACGGGATCACCGTAGAACATGGGCTCCAGACCCTCGCGGTGCGGACGTCCGTCCAGCGGGATAATCCGCGTCATGCGCTGAAACTCGTGGACCATGATCAGATGCGTCTTCGTCTGGAAGAACTGCATCGCGTTGCCGGAAAGAATGCCGCCCGGAAAGCCGGCGGGCATGCAAAAGTCGCGCGGCTCATCGTGGCGCGGATCGCCGGTGCGCGGTTCCAGGAACGCCTCTCCTCCCGGTTTGAGCGGCGCGAAGTATTTGCGATCGAAAGTAGTGGCATTGGACTTCCCGTGCTCGTCCCCGGGCAAATACGTGGGCCACTGGTAGATTCCCGAGAAGTCCGGCTTTCCCTCCGCCGTCCGGGGAATGTTGGGGACAGCGGCCGGCTTCCCGGCGGTCTGGGCGAGCACAGAAGGAATGTATGCAAGCGCCAATGCGAAGAGAAAAGAAAAGCGTCTCATAAGGTTCGTCTCACGGGACTTCAAGGCTTGGTCGTAGTCGCCGGCGGCACGCGATCCTGGGACCCTGCGGTCAAAACCTGTCTGCCGTCGGGATACGTCAGGCGCCCCCCGGAGGCGTTGTTCGTTCCGTCCTTGGAACGGAATCCTTCCACCACAACGGTCGCGCCGATCTTCAGTTGATCCTTGGTGATGCCGCGCCGCATCAACTGGCCGGGCGCGCCTCCGGCGAAGCCCCACGTGGTGGTGCTCCCGTCGCTATTCTTCACATCAAGATAGAACCAGATGTGAGGATTCTGCCATTCGACCCTTTGGATGGTCCCGGTCATTTTGACAGGCTTCTGATCGTCGAACTCGGCCGCGAAAGAATGATGGGCGAGAAGACTCCCGCTGAACGCGGCCATGGCAAGGACCACGAAACTTAGTCTGAGCGCGAAAGAAGTTCTTAAGCAGGGCATAACTTCAAATATTCTATCGCCTGCGTATTCGAGTGTGCATATACAAGCGGCTTGGCGTCGCCATCCACAGTCCAGAATGGTACTATTAAACTCCCCACGTTGCTAAAAATTCACGGAGGTTAGCGTCTTGAACCGTAGAGAATGGTTAGCTACTTCGCTGGGCGTAGCGGTATTGCCCGAAATCCTGGAAGCACAGCACCACGCACAGGAGGCGGTGAAATCCGGGAAGAAGCCGGAGTTTTTCGATGCGCAGGGCGCCAGCGACGTCGAATCGCTGACCGCGGAGATCGTTCCCACTACTTCAACTCCGGGCGCGAGAGAAGCCGGCGTGGTCTACTTCATCGGTCGCGCCCTTACGACATTCGACAAAGAGAACCAATCCGCCTATCACCAAGGCCTCGCCGACGTGAATGCGAAGCGATCGCAGATGTTTCCGGGATCGGCGAGTTGCGCCGCGCTGACTTCCGAGCAGCGCATCGCCCTGTTGAAATCGATCGAGTCGACTCCCTTCTTTCGGCTCTTGCGCACGCACACCATGTTTGGCTTCCTCGCCGATCCCGTGTACGGTGGGAACCCGGCGGGCGGATATCAGACGCTGGGCTTCAAGCCGGCCCACATCTATAAACCACCGTTTGGCTGGTACGACGACAAGGCTAACGGGGGCGAGAACTAGAATGCCTGCGCCATACAAGACTACCGACACGGTGGATTTCGTGGTGATCGGCTCGGGCGCGGCGGGCGGCAGCGTCGCCAAGGAACTGGCCGAGGCGGGGTTCGATGTCGTGGTTCTCGAACAAGGTCCTTATCTAAAAGAGAAGGACTTCACCCACGACGAAGTAAAGTTCGGATATCGCGGCTCGCCGCTGATGAACGATTTCCGAAAGCAGCCGCAGACGTTTCGCCAATCGCCGTCCGAAACCGCGCGCCAACAACCCAGCGTTGGATATGGCCGGCAGGTGGGCGGAGGCACGGTACACTACAACGCCAACTATTGGCGATTCCTGGAACTGGACTTCCAGGAACGTTCCCTGTGGGGCGAAATTCCCGGTACGGGACTGGCGGACTGGCCGATCACCTACGCCGATCTCGAGCCGTATTACACCAAGGCCGAATACGACATCGGCATCTCCGGACTTGCAGGCGCGAATCCGTTTGCGGGGCCGCGCTCCAAGCCGTATCCGCTTCCGCCCATGCCGGTGAAGTCTTCCGGCGTTCTCTTTGAACGCGGCGCGAAGAAGCTGGGGCTGCATCCCTTCCCCGCTCCGGTTGCGGTCATTTCCAAGGATTACAAGGGCCGCACGGCGTGCCAGCACTGCGGCTACTGTCCGAGATTCGGCTGTGAGTTCGCCTCGAAGTCCAGTTCGTTGGCTACCTCAATCCGGATGGCGGAGCGCACCAAACGCTGCGAGGTGCGGAGCGACTCCTACGTCAGCCGCATCGAGACCAACGCGGAGGGCCGCGTGACCGGCGCCGTGTACTTCGACGGCAGCAAAACGGAACACATGCAAAAGGCCAAAGCCGTGGTGGTGTGCGCCAATGGAGCCGAGACTCCCAGGCTGTTGCTGATGTCGCAATCCAGCCGCTTCCCGCACGGGCTGGCTAACTCGTCAGGCCTGGTCGGCAAGTACCTGATGTTCGACCTGGGCACGGTCACCTGGGGCTTATTCGAACATCCCCTGAACGACTACAAGAGCATCGACGTGACGCGCGTGGTCTTCGACTACTACGCGGCCGATCGCAAGCGAGGGTTCTACGGCGGCGGCGGGATCGATTGCCGCTTCGGCAGTAACCCGATATCGCATGCGCTCTACGGAATGCCTCAGGATCTGCCTCAATGGGGCGTGGAGTGGAAAAACCTGGTGGGCGAATATTTCACCCACACCATGTCGAGCCTGACGCACCTCACCAATCTTCCGCAGGAGACCAACGCGATCGACTTGGATCCGACGCTCAAGGACTCCTGGGGGATGCCCGCCATGCGCGTCACCTTCAAGATTCACCCCGACGACCTGGCCAACATGAAATTCATCCTCGCCCGGCAGCGGGAAATTTTCGAAGCCGCCGGCGCGAAGAAGATGTGGGACTCCGGAGCCGGCGACGTCTACGGGTCCGTTCACCTGATGGGCACCTGCCGCATGGGGAACGATCCGGCCACTTCCGTGGTGGACAAATTCAATCGCGCCCACGACGTGCCGAATCTCTTCGTCGTGGATGGATCCAGTTTCGTCACCTCCGGCCGTCAGCAGCCGACGGCGACGATTCAGGCGTTGGCATATCGTGCCGCGGACCACATGATCCAGGCCGCGAAAAAGCGCGAGATCTAGGTAGCCCAGACCGTGAGCCGGCGCCGGGTTTGTGCGGCGAGCGCCGATTGACTAAGATTTGAACATGACACGCCGCGACCTTCTTAAAACCGCCGCTACCGTGGCGGCTGCTCCCGCCATCCTGATGGCGAAGTCCTCCGAGAAATTGCCCATTGCCGTCTCGACCCTCGGCTGCCCCAAATGGGACTGGAACACGATCGTCAAAAACACGTCGCAATGGGGCTTCGCCGCACTGGAGTTGCGCGGCATCCAGGATCAGATGGATCTGCCGAAATGCGCCGAATTCTCCGGCACACGATTGCAAGGGACGATGAAGGATCTGTCCGCCGTCGAACTCAAGATTTCCGACCTTGGCGCATCCGCCCAGATGCATGAGCCGGATCCGGCCAAACGCGCCGCGCATATGGACGAGGCGCGCCGTTTCATCGATCTTGCGCATCAGCTACACACGCCCTACGTTCGTGTGTTCCCGAATCAGTTCATCCCCGGCGAGGATAAGAAGGTGACCATCGACCGGATCAGCAGCGGACTCCACGAGCTTGGCGAATACGCCAACGGTTCGGGTGTCACCGTGATCGTCGAATCGCATGGTGAGTTTCGCAGAGCCGAGGATCTTACCGCGATCATCAACGGCGCGAAGTCGAAGAACGTCGCCTTCCTGTGGGACGCTCACCACACCTGCATCGAAGGCGAGAAGCCGGCCGACACATTCGAGCGCATGGGCAAGCTCACGCGGCACACCCATTTGAAGGACTCGGTACCGATTCCCGGAAACGCGAAAGAAGATCCCCGTTACGTTCTCACCGGGACTGGCAAGATTCCGGTGAAAGAGATCGTGCGAGTCCTTGCAACGGGCGGCTACAAAGGCTACTACTGCTTCGAGTGGGAGAAGCGCTGGCACCCCGATATCGAGGAGCCCGAAGTTTCGTTCCCACACTACGCGAAAACCATGCGGGAGTATCTCGCAGATGCGGGCGTTAAGGCCTAGACCCCGAACAGTGGGGGACCAGTGCTGAGGTGTAGGTAGCGCTGATCCCCGGGGTTCGGGATGAGGAAACTACGAGCCGATCGAAGCAGACCGGCTGCGGAGCTCCTCGATCTTGTCCTGCGCACTGGCGAGGTCCAGGTGCAGGTCCACGAACTTCTTCAATTGACCGGCGTGGTCCGCGATCGTTTTCAAATGATCGAGATATTCCGGAGCCCACAGATAATGCCGATTCTCCGTTAAGTGCACGATCGCGGCCTGCGTGCTCGACGCCACTTGCGCGGCCGAGGGCAGGATCGAATCTATGGCCTGCTGATGCCACGGCAGAACCTCATGCCGGATGGTTTGCAACCGGTTAAGATGTCTGCCGATCGTGTTGATGTGCTCTTTGGTTGTCGTAAGCCGCTTCGCGTGGCTTTCCCAGCTCAAACGGCCGCGAGTATACGATTCCAGGGCCGAGCCCTCGCGATCGAGATTGGCGGCGCTGGAACGGATCTCTTTCAGAAGCTGTGAAGCTTCGGCGTGGAAGTTCCTGTCATCCGCCGCGGCGCGGGACTCGCGCTGCTCGGCCGCCGGAGTAATCGCGAAAAGCGACCCCGCCACCATCGCTCCGGCGACGATGAGGCTCGTAAACTTCCAACAATTGTTCACTCTCATTTTCGTGTTCTCCTGAGTGGAGCTGATTATTTCTTGGCTCCGCTGAGGATTCTTGCAAGCGCCGCGCCATTTCCTGTTCCGCGCGCGGCCGGCGGCGCGCGCTTTCGAATCAAGCCGTCCCATTTTTTCCACCCTCCGCTGGCTGCCCGTATTGCGGCGATGCCCCAGCTTTATCGGCCTTATTGCACCACCCGTCGATCCGCGCCTTCCAGGTCCGCACGACAGGATGTTCAGGGCCGAGCACCGCGGCCCCGGCGATCAACAGCGGCAGACCTGGAACCACCGGCAGCAGAAGGCCGACCGCGCCCGCGATAAGCAGCGCCCATCCGAACACTTGCCGGCCGGATGAGAGCTGACTACCTGTGTAGAGATCGGCCTGTGGGAGCATCGGAGTCCTTTCCTACGCCGCGACGGATGTCTCCATCCGCTCCCGCTGCGATTCGGACATGCGCGCGCTGCGCTTCTCGGCGATTATCCGCAGAACGCCATCGCGAATCGCGGCTGTCACGCTCTGCGGATCGATCTCCTCGGGCAGCACAATCCGCCGCAGAAGCGGTTTGCCATTGAGCTGTGGCTCTCCCTGCACGATGATCGACTCCGGAAGAGCGTTGATGATCAATCGTTCGAGCGGAACCTCTTCGACAGCCAGGCGAATCTCGAAGTGGTCTTGCCAGTGGTCCACCTCGATGTGAGGAACCAGCAGCATCTCCCGTTCCGCGTCAAGCCAATCCTGAACGGGGTCTCCGGGCGACCCGCCGCGCTCTAGAAACCGGTCGAATGCGCGTTGCTCGATCGCGCGGTGGGCCTGCTCCATTTCTTGAAGCAGTAGTTGTGCAATCGGCCCGTGTGCAGCCGGTTTGGATGGGTTGAGTTTTTGTACCGTGACCTGTGACATGGAAACCTCCAGTGATGAGTGTGGGAGTCGCGATGCTTATGGAGACCGTCGAATCCGAAGTCTTCCTCCGTCAAACTCCGGATTCCCCGGTGATCCACCCTCTTCGGGGCTTCAACGCGTCTCCGTCTACTGCCCGCCGGCACGACGAACGTCATGTTCGGCGACGGTATCTGGATTGCAGTTTGACTGCCAGATGCGCGCGACCGGTAGGCGCGCCACCTATATGATGTTGAAACGAGAACTATTGACGATAAAGGCGCTTCCGGCAATCAGGAACCCCGAACGATTCCGTGTTGGACCATTTCAGGCGCTGGTGCCTGATTTGGTCCAACTACGGGAGGTAGTGAATGCGCTTCATGCTACGTTGGCATTGGGTGGGAGTGAACCGTGCCGCATTTGATTTTGGAATCACTGGATCGACCCGAGTCCGGTCTGCTGACACCGAAAGCAAAGCGTGCTCTGGCAATTTTTCTGACGCTCGCCGGCTTTAGCCTGGCGCACAACCTGTTATCCGCCTCGCTGATTCATTGGCAGTTTCTCTTACAGCGCCTTTACTATCTGCCGATTATCATGGCCGCGCTTTTTCTGGGCTGGCGGGGCGGGCTGATCGCGGCGCTGTTCGCCGGATCGTCTCTGCTGCTGCGTCCGTTCATGGATTCGCGGGGCGCCTACTACGATCTGCTCGATCAATGTTTGGAGGCGACCATATTCTGCGTCGTGGGCCTGGTGATCGGCGTGCTTTCTGATCGGCGGGACAAGCAGACCAGCGCCCTGGAACTAACGACGATAAAGTTGGGCAAAGTGTACCGCGAGCTGCAGGAGAATTTCGAGCGAATGAAGCGGGCCGAACGGCTCTACGCACTCGGGCAGCTCTCCGCCGGACTGGCTCACGAGATTCGCAATCCGCTGGCCGGCATCGAAGGTTCCGTCACCGTTCTGCAGTCGGAGCCGCAATCGGAAGAGCGGCGCCGCGAGTTTCTCGAGATCATTCAGAAGGAGTGCCGCAGGTTGAATCGACTGCTGACCAATTTTCTCGACTTCGCCAAGCCGCGTCCGCCTCAGATCCAGCCGGCCGACGTCGCCGCGCTCCTGGATTCCACCATCAGCCTGGCCGAGCATGCCGTCGAGCGTAAACCGATTGTGCTGCGAAAAGACCTCGCCGCGAAGATTCCGGCGGTGGAGTGCGATGTCGAGCAGATCAAGCAGGTGTTGCTCAACCTGACGATGAACGCGATTCAGGCGATGCCGGATGGCGGTGAAGTCGTCCTCAGCGCGAGCGAACGCGAGGGGTTTCTGCACATCCAGGTCGCCGATCAGGGTTCCGGAATCGATCCCCGGGATCGCGACCGGATCTTCGATCCGTTCTTTACAACGCGGAATGAGGGGACCGGGCTCGGACTGTCGGTGGCCCATCAGATTGTCGGCGAGCATGGCGGCATTCTCAGCGTCGAGCCGCGCGAGGGACGCGGAAGCACCTTCGTCGTCATCCTTCCCGTCCGTCATGAAAGCCGCCTGGGAAGCACGCTATGAACGACCCTCGGATTCTTGTAGTTGACGACGACGATAGTCTGCGCCGCGTCCTGCAGGTTCAGCTCGAGCAGATCGGCTATAGCGTGGCGGTGGCGTCCAACGGCGCGGAGGCGCTGTCCATGCTGCGGCAGACCGCCTTCGACCTGGTGGTCACCGACATGAGAATGCCCGGAATGTCCGGCCTCGACCTCTTAAAGACGCTCCGCGGCGATTATCCGGAAGTTGTGGTGATCGTTCTGACGGCGTTCGCGACCATTGAAACGGCCGTCGATGCCATGAAAGCCGGGGCGTTTCATTACATCACCAAACCGGTTCATCCCGAAGAGCTTCGCGTGGTGATCGGCCGGGCGCTGGAGCACGTGAGCCTGTTGCAGGAAGTCCGGACCCTCAGGGCCACGCTCGATCAGAAGTACGGTTTTGAAAATATCATCGGCCGGTCGGATTCCTTGCTGGAGGTGCTGGATATGGCCGCGCGCGCGGCCCAGACCGACTCCACCGTCCTGATTCATGGCGAGACCGGAACCGGGAAGGAGCTGATCGCGCGGGCGATTCACTTCAACAGCCGGCGAAAAGACCGGCCCTGCATCACGATCAATTGCGGAGCGATCCCGGCCGAACTTCTGGAATCCGAACTGTTCGGCCATCGCAAGGGAGCGTTCACCGGCGCGATGGCCCACAAGAAGGGCAAGATCGAAACGGCCGATGGCGGGACTCTGTTCCTGGACGAAATCGGCGAGCTGCCGCTGTTGCTGCAGGTGAAGCTTCTTCGCCTTCTGCAACAGGGCGAGATCGAAAAGGTCGGCGGTACCGAAACCACCCGCGTCGACGTGCGCGTGATTGCCGCAACGCACCGGAATCTCCAGGCGATGGTGGAAGACGGAACTTTCCGGCAGGACCTCTACTATCGCCTGGCGGTGATCCCACTGACGGTTCCACCGCTGCGGGAGCGCCCCGATGACATCCCCGAACTGGTCAGCCATCTGTTCGTGAGAATCAAGGAGAAGCAGGGTCGCGGCGATTTGGTTCTGCCCTCGAACCTGTTGCCTTATTTCACGCAGTACCGGTGGCCCGGCAACGTGCGCGAGCTGGAAAATGTCCTGGAACGGATCGCCGCCCTCGCCCGCAACAGTGACGTCACCATTAACGATCTCCCGGACTATCTTCGCCGCGCGCGCCAGTCTACCGAAGCCATTCATCTCGACCTTCCGGCGCAGGGCATCAGCCTGGAGTCGGTGGAGCGCGAGCTTATCCTGCAAGCTCTGCAACGGTTCAACTGGAACCAGACGCAGGCAGCCAAGTACCTGGATCTGAGCCGCAAGACGCTGATCTACCGCATGGAGAAGCATCGGCTCCAGAGACCCGGCGACCTGGTGCATTCGACGGCCGAGGCGGAAGGCGATCAGGAAGCCGGCTGAACCGCCCAAATTAACTTTCGCCCTGGTGAGCCACCACGCGGGAAAATTGCGCGTTAGTTAGCGAGACTGCATGCGACTACGACAGATTACCTTTGCCCTTATAACCTTAATTGGCCTCGCGCCGGGCGCCGATTTCTTTCCGCTTCGAACCGGGAATACCTGGACTTACCGTAATTCGAATACCGGCGAATCCTTTTCGATGACCGTGGGACTGCCGGTTGTAATGAACGACCGCGTGTACAACCAATTGCGCGGTTACGTCGACCAGCCCGTATTCGTGCGGCTCAACGAGCAAAACGACCTGATCGTCGTCAACGACGAGACGTTTCAGGAACAGCCATTGACGTCCTTCACTTCGTTCGACCACGGCTGGTGGGAGGCTCCATCGCGAACGTGTCTGCAACAGGGAAGAACGTCAGAGAGCCGTGGTCTTCATGACGGCCCCGCGGGTCCGTTTCATGATGTGCTGGAGGTGACGTATCGGACGTTCTCCTGCGCGGACATCGGTACGGAATCGGAGCAATACGCCGAAAACATCGGCATGGTGCGGCGCGTTAACACGACGATTGCCGGTCCACGCGAGTTTGATCTGGTGTATGCCAAGGTCGGGAACATCGAGATCGACGCCCGTCAACATTCGAGTTTTGCGATTTCCGTCGACCAAAACAAACCAGCCGCGTTTCTGACCGCGACGCTGCGGGTTCAGACGAATTCCGCGGCTCCTCTCAAGCTGCGGTTTGCGACGGCGCAGGAATACGATGTTGTTTTACGCGACGATTCCGGCAAAGAAGTCTGGAAGTGGTCCGATGGACAGGTTTTCGCGCAGGTCGAACATGATAGGTCGATCGCGGTCGGATGGACGACGCAGGTCCAGATTCCCGTTCCGCAGAGTATCGGAAACAACGCTCAGCCGGCGGTGTACACCCTTCAAGCGTGGCTGACTGCCGAAGGCTCCGATCCATACTATGCCGCCGCCGTGCCGGTGACGATTGCGTTCTAAATTCCCAAAATGCCCACTGCGCTTCGCATCGCTCTCATCACAGTAACGTTGGCCGCGCCGATCGCTTTTGCCTCGAATAATGAGGACTGGGAGAAGGTCACCTCGCTGAAACCCGGAGAAAAGGTCGGGGTAATTCAAACCAATCAAAAACGGGTCGAAGGCCGGTTTCAATTCGCCACCGAATCGGGCATCACGATTCGCGCGGACCGGGAGATCACGATACCCAAAACGGAAGTCGTCCGGGTGTATCGCCGCGGCGGCCACAGCCGGACGACCAAGGCGCTGATTGGGGCCGCGATTGGCGTGGCTGCCGGTGGGATCCTGTACGGTACCGTGGGCGACCGGTTTCGGAACGAAGGGCAGGATGTTTCCGCGGGTTTATGGATTGGCGGAGGGGCGGGGATCGGGGCTGGAATCGGAGCCCTTCTGGGCGGCCACGACCAGACGCTCTACCGGCGTCCCTTCAAACCTTGAGGTTGAGGCACTTCGGCCGGATGCTGTTCCGCTTCCGGATCGGCGAGAGGACCGGCAGGCTCGTCCATCGCGGGGCTCGTCGGAGCGTCAAAAGGATCGTGAGCCCGATGGAATTGCTCGCTGTGATAGAGCCTCTCGTGTTCCACGTCGCAGAACAATTCCTGTTTGAGCGACTTGAACAGGCCCAGCGGTCGAAGACAGTACCAGCAACGCGTCAGCACGTCTATTTCTAGTATTCGGCGGATAATCCATTTTTGAACAGGGTAAACTACGCCGGAATTCGCTCAATCTTGGGACAAAATCAGGGCGGTGTAGGGTCCCAGGCCGACATTGGCGCTTGCGGGCATCGTGTCCATTGGCGCCCCGTTGGCTTGCGTGTCGTAGCTGGACCAACTTCCAAAACTCGCGTCGTAGCCATTCCAATCGCTGTTAAAACGCACCCGCCAGGCGCCGTCCCGCGGGAACCCCAATGCATAATTCGCGTAGCCCTGGTTGCCGAAATTGAGCACCACGACGACATCGTCTCCATTGCCGCCCTGGTCCCAGCGATGAAATCCGATTACCTTGCCGGATGAGTTGACGTGATGGACATTCACATTCTGCCCGCGCAGACCGCGTGTATTGTTGAACCAGTTCCGGCGTAAGCGAATCAGGTCGCGATAGAGCTGCGTGATCCCCGGAAATTTCGCGGCGTTGGACCAGTCGAGCGGCTGGTCGTCATTAAACCAGCCGGGACACAGGAACTCTTGCCCCATGAAGATCATTGGAATGGCAGGGGCGGTCATAACCAACGCCGCCCCCAGCGTCGAGCGTTTTTTCGAATACCAGCTCCCGGCGTTCCCCGGCCAGATCATCTCCGGCACGCGTTGCGCGCCATTGGAATCGGCATCGTGCGATTCCGTGAAGATCACGCGCTGAAAAGCGCTTTCGTTGTATTTGTGCGCGATGGCGTCCGCAACTGCGTTCATATCGCGAGCGCCGTCGTCGCTGCCGATGATGGCTCCACGAATCGTGCTGACGAAAGCCGAACTCCATTGCGCGTTGAAGCCGGCGCCGCCTGAGCCCGCATCCTTGGTGATCCACTCGTTTTCCTTCATGTCCTCCGCGATCGAGATCTTCCAGGGCTGCCGCTGCCCGATTTCGGAGTTGATCCGCTGCATCAACGCCCACCCGTCCGCCAGATCGCCGCCAGGGTCGTTGTTTTGATCGTTTACATTCCGGATGGAACCGGTCGAATCCCAGCGCAGTCCATCCGCGAAGCGTTGCTCGAGCCAGCGCAGAGCATTGTCACGCAGATATTGGCAGACCTCGCCCCGGCCGTAATCGAAACGGGTTTCTCCCCAATCGGTGTGGCTCCGCCAATCGTTGTAAAAATAGATGCCGCCTTTTCCATTCTGCGACCACCCGTCGAACTGCCACATATCGCCCGCGGAGTCTCCCAGGTGGTTATAGACGACGTCGACAATCACGGCAATGCCGTGCTGGTGCGCCTGATTTACGAAGTCTCGAAAACCGTCGGGACCGCCGAATTCGTCTTCGACGGCGAATATGTATGCGGGATTGTAGCCGGCTGAAATGTCGCCGGTAAATTCCCCCAGCGGCATTAATTCGATCGCATTGATTCCAAGATCGCTCAAATAGGAAAGCTTTGTGGCGGCCGATTGAAACGATCCCGTCCCCTGATAGCCGCCTCCGTAGACAAAGCTGCGGATATGGAGCTCATAAATCACGAGTTCGTTCCACGGCGGCGTCGAATATCCGTTGGCCTCGTAGGTTTCCGCCGCGGAAGCAATCACGCCATTCAACGTGCCTGCGGCATCGTGCGCGATTTGTCCGGCGTACGGGTCCATCCGCCACAAGGGCGCCGGAATCGCGGGATTAACCAGGACGAACTTGTACATATCGCCCGCCTCCGCCCCGGCCACGTCCGTCGACCAATACCCGTCGCCTTCTGGAAATAGCGGGTTGGCCACGGTCGACCAGGCGTTGAACTCGCCGGCAACGGCGACGCTGGTCGCGAACTTCGCCCAGACGCGAAAGGTTGTCCCGGACGGACCGCCATCGTTGTAGGGAATCGCTCCCATATACGGCCGATTCGAAGCGGGCATGCGTTTCTCCTGGAGATCCTATTTTCGTCTTTTTCGCCGTGCCGCTCCCAGGGCGTTGACAACCGGCCCTGATCCATTTACGGTAATCCCATGAAGAATCTCATCCGGAGAAGAGAGTTGCTCGGCGGAATCGGCGTGTGCGCGAACCTCGGCGCAATCTCTGCGTTCGCGCAGCAATCCTCCGAGACTGCGCCGCGCGCGCCGGGGACGGACGCGCTCGGCCGTCGCGTGGGCGAAAGTCCCAGGGGCAAACAGATCCCCAAGCGAATGGCGAAGACCACCAAGCTGTTTCTGACACCTCCCGGATGGCCCAATGCGATCGACATCGACCGCGATCAGAAGCGCGGCTTTTGGGTTCAGGAGCAGCGCCACGACAACAAGCCGGAGGCGGCATGGCTGGTCGACTGGAACGGCAAGCTGCTCCATACCGTGATCACCAATTCCAAGGACACCAGCGGCATGTGCTATGGCGATGGCTGCGTCTGGAGCGGGGCCAATGGCGCATCGGAAATAGAGCACCCGACACCTCCCATCAATGGAATCTTTCAGACCGACATGAACGGCAAGCAGATCAGCCATCGGCAGATTCCATTCGGACCCAAAGACGATGGCGGCGCGACTCATGGCATGACGTGGCAGCCGGATTCGGGCAAGATCTGGATCGCCTCGAATCGCCTGGACGCATTAATTCGCATCGACCCCAAGAGCTGGGAAGTCGATTACATTTTTCCCGCGACGCACGCGCCCGGTCTCGCCGAGCGCCTGCATGGTATTGCATACGACAACGGCTTCATCTGGCAGGTGAACGGACATCAAAAGCCGGGCACCACCGGCTATGAGGGCTACACGCCGGGCCTCGTAAAATACGACATAAAGACCGGTCAGGTCGTCCAGGTAGTGGAATTCGAGCCCGGTTCATGCGACATGCACGACGTCGCGGTGTACAACGGGCAGCTCTACGGCGTCGACGCCGGGGAGCATCCGGGATGGTCCATTGACCAGCCCGCCTATCAGCATCCGGGCTTTCCGCCACTCAACAGCCCCTCGGGCGGCTATGTGTTCCGCATCGATCTGATCTGATCTGCCGGAGAGCTCAAAAGGCGTGTCATCCGACGCGCGAAAAGAGCTTGCCAAGCAGTCTAACCCAGGCCGGGCCGATCGATCGGCCGATCGATCGGAAGATGATTCTTCCCGGAACGACCAGCTTGACCTCCGTTCCAACGCCTGGAGTGCTGGTGAGCGTGAGCCTGCCGCCGATTCGCCCGGCCCTCTGGCGCATTCCCTCGAGCCCGAAGTGGCCTTCTTTTCCCCGCTCGAGTACGGCCGGTTCGATGCCGACGCCATTGTCTTTGACCGACAAAGCGAGCTCGTTGGCGTATCCCAGCCGCACCTCCACCAGGCTCGCATGGGCATGCGCGCACGCGTTGCGAATCGCCTCGTAACCGATTCGATAAATCTCGTCCCGCACAATCGGATGCATCTCTCTGGCGTTGCCCACGACTGCAAAAGAGACTTCCGAGGCAGTCTGCCCGCGGCAGTCTTCGATCGCCTGCCGGAAGGCGTCGGCCAGGTCATTACTCTCGACGGTGGAGGCTTGTAAAGAATTCAGCGCCGCCCGCCCTTCCTGCCCGGCCCGGTCCAGCCAGGTGGAGAGTCTCTCCAGCGCACGCCGCTGCTGGATGGGATCGGCTTCTTCGAGCGCGATACCGGCGATCATCCGGCTCGCCTGGATGGTCTGCAGCAGAGTATCGTGAAGCTCATGCGTGATTCGGAGACGTTCGCTCACGCGCTCGTCCCAGCGAAGTTCAATCATTCGCCTCGCCACCGACCAGCCGAGGAAAGCCGCGATACAGAACGTTGAAATCGCGGTGGCCGGCACAATAATGAGAATGCTGGCCAGTACGCTGCCCATCCTGGCGACAGCCTCCCGTAGTTCGCTGTTGGCTTGCCGGTCTACGCTGCCGACCAAGACTGAAGTCTGCGTTTCGATGGGCTTCAGTTCGTAATCGAGCCGGCGGCCCAACGTTGCCCATTCGCCTGATTTCGCCAGTTCGTTAATGGCGTCGAGTTGCGCCAGCAGCGTGCCTTCCACCGATTCAATGGTGGGTAAAAAGGCCGGATCCACCCAGGTTTCGGGCGGCAGATTGGCGATGGCCATCCTGGTCTGTTGCGTCCGTTCCCGGAGAACTCTGCGCAGCGGCTCGGCCTCTGTCGCCAGGCGCTGCGCATCGCCGGACCGTGCAAGATTGTCCAGTCTCTCATGGAAGGAGAGCAGGCTCACCTGAAGCTGCAAAACGGCAATCAGTTGTTGATTCGCGCCGGTGAGACGCTGGGTTTGGACGCGCGCAGTGTGGAATTGCCAGATGACCAGGCCGTTTCCGCCCAGGATCAACGCGATCAGCGCCGCGAAGGCGAGCGTCAGCCGCGGACCAATATTGAGATAGCCGGCGTCTGATGATTTCATTCAAGCCCGGTTCGCAGGGGAGCTTCACCCCAGCGGAGGTTCCGCCCATGATAACGCGGGGATAAAGCGGGCCCGATCAATGGACCGCTTTCAGGTTTCTTATGGCTTTGCCGATCCCGTGGAAGGCGGTCCCTTCTTGAAACCGGTTATGCGAATCAACGCGCTCTCCAGATCCGCGGCGGCTTCCGGCGCAGTCCGTTTGCGAGTCAGCACGGAGTGCACGGCCTGGATGTAAGCCTCGCTTACGTCCTCATAGTTTTTCCCTGCGACCGCGGCCGGACGCGTGACCACCACGCCCGTCGTGAACGCCTGGCTCATCGGGGCGAAATATGGATTCAAGTCAAGCACGTCAGACAATTCGTAAAGCCGGTTGCGAGTGGGTGGCACCGCCAGCGCCCGCGACCGCTGCACCTGCAACTTCCCGCTGGAAAGATAGCGGATCAGTTCCACGGCTTCGCGTGGATGCGCCGAGAATCGGGAAACCGCCAGACTGGTTCCTCCCAGCGTGCCGGCCCGCCCCGTCTTACCCGCTGGAAGAAGCGTCACGTCAAACTTGTCCCGGATTGCCGAAGCGGCTGCCCGGCTTTCGACGGAGGCTTGCGGCCAATTTCTCATGAACGCCGCATTCCCGGCCGCCCAAACGTTGGTTCCGTCCCATTCCTTGTACGCTACGACGCCGGGCGGCGAGATGGAGCCCACCCAGCGCGCCGCCCTCTGCCATGCCCGAATCGTCTGCGGATTATTCACGCTGATGGTTTTGTCCGGCTCAATGATCCGCCCGCCGCCTTCGGAAGCCTGCCATTCGAGAGCATTGCAGGTGAGGCATTCGGCGGCAGCGCCCTGCCACACGAATCCCCAAAAGTTCCGATTCCCTTTAGCACGCTCGCCAGCCTGAATCCGGGCCGCCATGGACTCGAGTTCATCCCACGTCCCGGGCGGCTCATGATATCCGTACGCTTGCAGAAGATCGGTGCGATAAAACAGCAGCCCGAGATCGGCGCGATACGGCATCGCCACCAATTTGCCCGCGACGGTATCGTTGCCCGCCAGCAGCGGAAACACCTCGGACATTTCGTTGGTGAAAAACTGGCTCAGGTCAATGGAGTATTCGTTCAGAATCGCCGGCCAGATCACATCGATACTGTAGACGTCAAGGCTGGACGCGCCCGTCTCGAGTAATCTTCGAAGCACGATTAACCGCTGTTGCGGTGTCTCCGGAGACGGCAGGAAGCGGACCTGAATTCCAGTTTCCTTTGTGAATTGCTGAAATTCCCGGTCGTATTCTTTAGCGAACGACTCGCCCGTATATTGCCAGTCGAGAAGAGTTAATGTAACCGGTTCGTGAATTCCGGATCGGGTGCAGCCTGCCAGCAGAAGGCACAGCAAAACCACCGGGCCCGCGGACCGGAGGGCCGAGTCATATATAAGGCGAGACCCTTTAAATGTTCTGCCAGACACATGCGCCCCGCACTTAGACTCACTGCAAAATAGAGTCGAAAATCTACGGGGAAGTATACCACCGCTCCCGCCCAATCGATCGCGTTCGGATGAGACTCTATGTCGCTTGTCAACCAATCCGTTGGTTGCACGTTTTATGCTTTAGCCGCCAGCGCGCGCAATGTTCCGAATTGAGATATATTGGCGTCGCCCGAGGACCGTCAGGAGGAGGACAGAAGATGCATCGTCCGAACATAGGCGCCGTACACAGCATTCGCGTTGCCGCCGTGATCTGTTTGTCAGTAACCGCTGCGATGGCGCAGTCAGCCACTTCGCGGATTGTGAGCGCGGCGAATACGTTCCTTTCCACGCTTGAGCAGAAACAGCGCGACAGCGTTCTGTTCGCCTTTGACGATGAAGCGCAGCGCGCCCGATGGTCCAACTTACCGACCACGATCGTCCGCCGCGCCGGCCTGAGCATGGGCTCGCTGAGCGACGCGCAGCGCTCGGCGGCCATGGCTCTGGTGTCCACAGCGCTCAGCCGGAGAGGTTTCGAAAAAGTTCAACAAATCATGGACGGCGACGAGCTTCTGAAGACCAACGAAAAGAGCAGCAAAATGTTCGGCAAGAGTCTGTTTTACGTCGCCATTCTGGGAAAGCCGTCGGAAAAGGATCCCTGGATGTTGCAGTTTGGCGGTCACCATCTGGCCCTTAACATCACCATCGCTGCCGAACGAGGCATCCTCACGCCGAGCCTCACCGGCGCGCAACCTGCTCTCTACAATGTCAACGGGAAAACAGTGCGGCCACTGGGTGAGGAGAACGACAAGGCATACGCATTGCTGAACGCCCTGGATGAAAGCCAGAAAAAACAAGCGATTCTGAACTATCGCGTTGCCGATCTGGTGCTCGGGCCGGGACAGGATGGCAAGACGATCCAGCCGGAGGGGTTGAAGGCATCCGCCATGAATGAGCATCAACGCGCCATGCTGCTCGACCTGATTTCGGAATGGGCCGGTATCGTTCACGAAAGCGCAGCCGCGGCGCGCATGTCCGAGATCAAAGCGGCCATCGAAGACACGTGGTTCGCATGGAGCGGTTCGACCACGGTGACGCCCGGCCGCAACGGCACAGCCTACTATCGAATCCAGGGACCGAAGCTCGTCATTGAATACGCGCCGCAGCCGCTGGGCGGCGATCCCACGCTGCATATTCATACGATTTACCGCGATCCTACGAATGATTACGGCAGGAAGGTCGCGGCCAAGTGAAGCCGTCGCTGTTTGTCGCCGGCGCGCTTGCTTCGGCGCTCGTATCGATGGGAACCGCAGCTTACGCGCACAGGCTGGACGAGTATCTGCAGGCCACGACGATATCCGTGGAGAGAGACCGCGTGCAGGCGCAGATCCGTCTGACCCCCGGCGTCGCCGTATTTCCCGCGGTGCTTGCGAGCATCGATACAAACGCGGACCACGTGGTTTCGGAGCCGGAGCAGCGGGCGTACGCCGAATCAGTGCTTCGCGACCTTTCGTTCACCGTCGATGGCAGTCGGTTGCATCCGCGCCTGGCCGCGACGAAATTTCCCAAGATCGAAGAAATGAAAGAAGGTCTCGGTGAGGTCCAGATCGATTTCTATGCGGATCTGCCGCGTGGGAGCTCCCATCGCAAGCTCGTATTCGAAAATCACCATCAAAGCCAGATCGCCGCGTACCTGGTAAATTGTCTCGTCCCGCGCGACCCGGAGCTTCGCATTGTGGCGCAACATCGAAACTATTCCCAATCGGTGTACCAACTCGACTACGTGCAGACCGGCACTGGCGCCGGCGGATGGTGGCTGGTTGCAGCTGCGCTGGTTCTACTCGCCCGTTTCACTCTTTTGTTCCGCCAGCGCGCTGGCACATCTGGACCCACTCGCTCTCGCTCGCGGCTCTGTGTCTGGCCTGCGAAATCAATTGCCTCGACGCTGAACCGCGCACGCCAGTAAGCGGGTCTTGATATTGGCACATGGACCCACTCGCTCTCGCTCGCGGCTCTGTGTCTGGCCTGCGAAATCAATTGCTCGACACTGAGCCGCGCACGACAGTAAGCGGGTCTTGGTGTGCGGCAACAGCCCGACAGCGTGCCGTCAACATCAAGGTGCTATTTTTAGAGCTATCTACTCTTAGATCTCGTTAAGGAGACATGATGTCCAGAACGATCACAAGCTTCGCGTGGTGTCTGACCTGCCTGACGCTGTTTTCGACCTTTTCGTGGGGCCAGGGAGTTCCTCCCATGCGCACGCGCTCTCTGCCCAGCCTCACCAATACCGAAGTAGAGGCGTACCTGAACCGGAACGACATTATTTACATCCCTGTGGGCAACGTGGAAGTGCACGGCGGTTTACCCGAGGATTGTGAATACGTCGGTCCGCTCGCCTTCGCGACGAAAATGGCGGAGGAGACGGACGGGCTGGTGTTTCCTTACCTGGCCTACTTCTTTCCCGGCGGCACGGTGGTGGGGAAAGGTACGGTCTACGTGACGCCTTCCGAAGGTCTGGCGTACATAAAGGCGATCGCCCATTCCCTGCTGCGCCAGGGGTTCCGCCGGCAGATTTATTTGACCGCGCACGGACCATCGCCGCAGACGCTGAGCCCCCTGATTCGCGAATTTTTCGACGAAACCAAGGACCCGATTCTCTACATCGAATTAGGCGGCCTGATGAATAAAGTGAAAGCCGATCACACCAAAGTGCTGTTCGGCGCTTATTCGGTGATGGGACGTTTGGAGGATATTCCCTTGAACGTCACACAGGTGATGCCGGAGCATCCATCGGACCCGGCGTTGAACAAGCTGCAATCTCTCGGACCGGGTAGCGGCGCTATCGGATCCTATTTCGGCGATCCCGGCGAGCACGGCGGCCTGGCCAAGCCGATCACGGCCGAGCAGCGCGCGCAGTGGGCCAAGGAAGGCGTCGCGATGATCGACGCCACGCTCAAGGCGGCGGACATGAAGGGCATCGTGCAGGCGATGCGGGACCATGACAAGTTCACGCAGGACGTGATTCTGCCGAAGTATGGCAAGACTCTGCCCCAGTGAGCTTTGACGCGGGTCAGGGTTGGCGGAGAAAAATCTGGAAATCGATCTCCACTTCGTTCTTTACTTTGACCATGCCGCCGCCCACGCTGACAGGCTTGATTCCAAAATCCGTCTGCTTCAGCGTGGTGTGCCCGTTATAGGATTCGCCAGTTTGCTTCACGATCAGCGTGACCGGCTTGGTGACACCATGTAGCGACAGATCGCCCGT
>DATGGL010000227.1:0-22156 GCA_035308605.1 Bryobacteraceae bacterium | reverse complement strand
CGCAAACCGGCGAGAAGGTGTGGGGCAAGGTGGTCGCCAAGCGCGGGCTGAATACGTGCGTGGTGATCAACGGAAATACGGTGATCATCAGCCATGGCGACGAGAACCTGGATTCGACCGAACGCGGGATGATCGCGGCGATCGACGGGTCGCAAAAGGGCGAGATCAAGGACTATAAGTGGGCCGTTCGCGGGTTTTCAGGCGGGTTTTCGTCGCCGATTATCGATGGCGATCGGGTGTATCAGATCGAAGACGGCTCTAAGATGATCGCGTTCGACATCGTCACCGGGAAAGAGCTGTGGAAACAGCAACTTGGGACGGTGCAGAAGGCGCCCCCGGTGCTCGCCGACGGGAAATTGTACGTCGGGACGGAGAGCGGGAAGTTTTTCATTCTGAAGCCGCATTCGGATCGGGCGGAAGTGGTCAGTGAAGTTGATATGCCGATTTCGAAGTACTCGTGCTGTTCATCGGAGGGGACGCCGGAGCAGGTTTTGGCGGGCGCGGCGGTGTCGCGCGGGCGGGTTTATTTTGTTTCGAGCGATGCGGTGTATGCGATCGGGCCTCGGCGGGCCAAGGCGGTGAACGGGTTGGCTGTCGATGAGCCGGCGGAGAAGGGCGATGGGGCTCCGGCTTATTTGCAGGTGACACCGACGGAGATGGTGCTGAAGCCGGGGCAGACGGTGAAGATGCATGCGCGGTTGTTCGATGACAAAGGAAGATTTTTGAAAGAAGAAAATGCTTCGTGGGCTGTTGATGGATTGAAGGCGACCGTTACTGATGGGATGCTTTCGCCGTCCGCGGAATCGGCGGGAGTGATCAAGGCGACTGTTGGCGGGTTGACGGGCGAGGCTCGGGCGCGGGTGGTGCATCCGCTGCCTTGGAACGAGACTTTTGAGGAATATCCGGACGGAGCGGTGCCGGCGGGGTGGGTGAACGCACAGGCGGGGAAATTCAAGGTGGAGACGCTGGAAGGGTCGAAGGTGCTGGCCAAGGCGCCGGACGAGACTCTATTCAAGCGGATTCGCATGTTTATCGGGCCGACGGATTGGGCCAACTACACATTTGAGGCGGATGTCCGGGCTAATACGAAGCGGCGGCAGCTGGGGGATATCGGGATTACGGCGCAGCGGTATTCGCTGATTCTTTACGGGAACGCGCAGCAGTTGAAGATCGAGCCGTGGGAGCCGGAGGTGCAGAGGACGGTGACGGTACCGTTCGAGTGGAAAGCGAATGCGTGGTATCACCTGAAGGTTCGGGTCGAGAATATGGCGGATGGGAAGGTTCATGTGATGGGCAAGGCCTGGCCGACGGGAGAGGCGGAGCCGGGAAAGTGGACGATTGAGAAGATCGATCCGATCGGGAATCGCGAAGGGCCGCCGGGAGTTTTCGCGGATTCGGCGTTTGGCGTTTATTTGGATAATTTGAAGTTGACGGAAAACTAGTTGAAACCGCTCCATGACTGTCGCGGCTCGGTGGAGTTGGATGGTGGGCTGGTGGAGGGAATTGTGAGGAAGGCGATGCGGATTGCTTTGATTGCGGGTTGCGTTGTGTTTGCGGGGTTTTGTGTGATGCAGGCGTCGGATCCTGGGATCGGCGATTGGCCGATGTGGGGCGGGACGGCGGATCGGAATATGGTTTCGAACCAGCATGTCCTTTCGAGCTGGGACGTGAAGACTGGGAAGAACGTCAAGTGGGTGGCGCAGCTTGGGTCGCAGAGCTATGGGAATCCTGTAGTCGCGGGCGGGCAGGTTTATGCGGGCACTAATAATGAACTGGTTCGCGATCCTAAAGAAGGAGGCGACCGGGGCGTCTTGATGGCGTTTCGGGAATCGGACGGCGAGTTTTTATGGCAACACACGAATGTAAAGCTTCCGGCGGGGCGCGCGAATGACTGGCCGTTCCAGGGGGTTTGTTCATCACCGCTGGTTGAAGGCGATGTCTTGTATTACACGTCGAACCGGTGCGAAGTTGTCGCGCTGGACACGCATGGGGATGGGAACAAGCATGCGAAGGTGATCTGGAAGTTCGACATGATGGAAGAAGTCGGCAGCGAGCCGCATAACATGTCGAATTCGTCGCCGGTGTCGTATGGGGACTTGATTTTCGTGAGCACGGCGAATGGGCAGGACGAGAGTCACGTGCATATCCCTTCGCCCAAGGCTCCGGCGATTATCGCGCTCAATAAGAAGACGGGGAAACTGGTTTGGGAAGACAATCCTGTGGAGGATCGGATTCTGCACGGGCAGTGGGCGTCGCCGGCGGTGGGGAAGATCGGCGATGTGGTGCAGGTGGTGATCGGGCAGGGTGATGGATGGGTTCGCGGATACGACGCCATGACCGGCAAACGGCTGTGGTGGTTCGATATGAATCCCAAGGATTCGGTGTGGCCGAAGACGCGGAACGAAGTGATCTCGACGCCGGTGATCTATGACAACAAGATTTATATCGCGAATGGTCAGGATCCGGAGCATGGCGAGGGCGTGGGGCATTTGTACGCGATCGATGCGACGAAGCGCGGGGATATCACGGAGTCGGGACGGCTGTGGCATTTCGATAAGATCCGGCGGTCGGTTTCGACGGGGGCTTTGAAGGATGGTCTCTTGTACTACTCGGACTTTTCGGGATTTCTGCATTGCCTGGATGCAGCTACGGGGAAGGAATTGTGGCAGCACGATATGCTGGCGGCGGTGTGGGGATCGCCGATGGTGATCGGGGACAAGGTTTATTTGGGCGATGAGGATGGCGACATCGCGGTGCTACAGGCGGGGAAAGAGAAGAAAGTTCTCGGCGAATACAACATGGGATCGTCGGTGTATTCGACTCCGGTGCCGGCGAATGGGGTTTTGTTTATCGCGAACCGAAATCAGTTGTTCGCGCTGAAAGAAGGCGCGATGACCAAGCCGGCTACGGCTCGGGGGCCGATGTTGTTGCGGGAGTCGTGGAGGGTTGCAAGGGCGAGATAAGCGCTGACGCCCGGGGCCACGGTTTTCAGGTTAGGCGTTGGCGTAGAGACGGTCTTGTTCGTGATGGAGGATCAGGACCAGGCATCCGTTCTTGGTAGTTACGGGCGGGTGGTCGCTCGCGGGGACAGAGACTTCGTAGTCGCCGGCGTAGAGGGTGTGGTCGCGGAATGCGAGATCGCCTTCGAGCATGTAAAGATGCTCGATGCCGGCGTGATGATGAGCCGGGTAGGTGGATCCGGGGCTCATGCGGACCAGGGTGGTGATGTCGCCGGAGACGGGGTCCATGAAGAGGCGCTTCGCGGTTATGCCGGGGAACGGCAAAGGCTGCCAATCTAGTTGATCGGTCCGGCAGATCATGCGCTCCGTCGGGAGGCGCTGCAGGAGCTTTTCACGGAGGCCGGGCGGCGGAGCGACTTGCTCAATGCTTTCGGCGATTTGCGCGGCGGTTTCCGTAAAGCTGCGAAGCTCGGCTTCACAGACTGGGCAGCCGGATTCCAAATGTTTCTCGAAAGCGGTCGCGAGTTCAGGCTCGAGGAGACCGAGGCTGTAGAGGGACGCCAACTCGTGGATTTCGTCGGTTGCCATTTGCTCAGGCGTCACGCGGGCTCCATTAAGAACTGACGAACTTTTATCATACCCTGGCGAACTCGCGTCTTCACGGTGCCTAGAGGCTGATTCAGCTTGGCCGCCAGCTCATAGTGGGTGAGGCCGGAGAAGACAGCCAATTCCAAGGCCTCGCGCTGTTCCGGCGGGAGAGAGGCCAGAGCGGAACGGACTTTTTCGCGTTGACGGCTAGCTTCGGTCGATTGCTCGGGCGTTGGATCGGGGCTCGGGAATTCAATGTGCTCGGGGAGCAGCTCTTCACGGCTGGCGCGGGACTGGCGGGATCGCAGACGGTCGATGGCACGGCTTCGGGCGAGCATTACGAGCCAGGTACCCACGTTGCCGCGTTTGTCGGTGTAGGCTCGAGCGCTGCGCCAGACCTGCATGTACACATCGAGCGTCACTTCCTCAGCGTCGGAAGGCTGGCTCAGGACTCTCAGGGCCATAGAGTAAACCAAGCGACTGGTCTCATCGTAAAGCGCGGCCAAAGCGGACTGATCGCCTGCGGCGCAGCGGCTTAAATACCCCGCCAAGGCAGTTTGACGTGAAGCGGATTCCGCCTTTGCCGAAGCGACTCCGGTCCCTATACCGCTTACGTGGGAAGGTCCGCTGTTGGATTCAACCATTTTGACGAATCCTGCCATTCTACCGGAAACGGGCACAGGGCGTCACGGCCACGCGCGCAAATTTAAATTATTTGTTTTTAGCGTTTTAAGGCGGGGATTGGAGGGTGTTTGCAAAGCGGCAGCTTATTCTCGGGTCGCGAAGGGAATTAACGGGCTGTGAACAGACCGAAAACGAAAACGGCAGAAAAAAAAACGCGGCGAAGGCTCGGACGGCGGAGGCGGTAGGACGGGCGAAGGGACGAGGGCAGATCGTCGAAGACATTTTGCAGAAGCTGGAAGAGACGTTCACGAAGGAGGCGCCGGTGAAGGCTACGTTGACGGACTACATCCGGCTGCTTCAACTTCGAAAGGAATTGGGGGACGACGAGCCGCGGGAGATCAAGGTGACGTGGGTAGAGAGCGGGGGCGAGCCGGAACGGTCCGACTGAGGGAAATCGAGTACCGGCCGCTGGAGTCGCAAAAGCGGTTTCACGATTCGAAGGCGCGGTTCAAGGGATTTTCGGGGCCGATCGGATCTGGGAAAAGCCAGGCGCTGTGCCAGGAAGCATTGAAGCTGAGTTATTTGAATCCGGGACGGACGGGGTTGATCGGAGCTCCGACGTTTCCGATGCTGCGCGATGCGACGCAAGCGGCGCTGTTTGAAATTTTGGAACGGAACAGAATTCCGCACGAGGTGAATCGGGGAGAGAACGTACTGACGTTGGGGGAAACGAGGTCGCGGATCTTGTTTCGGGCGGTCGAGGAGTTCGAACGGCTGCGGGGAAGCAATCTCGCGTGGTTTGGGCTGGATGAGCTGACGTATACGTCCGAGGAAGCGTGGTTGCGGCTGGAAGCGCGGGTTCGAGATCCACGGGCAAAGCGGTTATGCGGGTTTGGGGTTTGGACGCCGAAAGGGTACGACTGGGTTTACCAGAGATTCGTGGCGTCGGCGGTGGACGGATATGAAACGGTGGTTGCGGGGGCTTTCGAGAACCGGTTTTTGCTCGATCAGATTCCGGACTATTACGACCGGTTGAAGAGCAGCTACGATCCGAGGTTTTACGAGCAGGAAGTGCTGGGGAAGTACCTGGCGCTGGCGGCGGGGAACGTTTACTACGCGTTTGACCGGCAGGGGAATGTGGGCGAGGAGGAAGTGAATCCTCTGCAAGCGTTGTTGTGGGCGCTGGATTTTAACGTCGATCCGATGTGTTCGGTGGTTGCGCAGATCGATGGCGATCGGGTGACGGTGCTGGATGAGATCGTGCTGAGGCGGGCGAGCACGTATCAGGCGTGCGAGGAGTTTGCGGGGCGGTTTCCGAAGCATGCGGCGGGGCTGGTGGTTTATGCGGATGCGACGGGGGCGCGGCTGCAGACTTCGGGGACCTCGGATCTGGAGATTTTGCGAGGGTTTTTCAGGAATGGGGACTACGGGGCGGTGGAGTTTCGGATCCCTACGGTGAATCCGGCGGTGCGGGACCGGGTGACGCTGATGAACGGCAAGTTGCAGTCGGCGGAGGGGGGGCGGAGGATGCGGGTGCATCCGCGGTGCAGGGAGTTGATCAAGGATCTGGAGCAGGTGGTGTTTCAGGAGAACACGCAGATGATCGACAAGGATCGGGATCCGAGGAGGACGCACTTATCGGATGCGCTGGGGTATCTGGTGTGGCAGGAGTTTCGGGCGGGGAAGGTGGGGGAGCGGGGGAGGCGGTTGGTGTAGGAAATTGGCCGTTAATTGACGTGAATAAAGGATAGACACAAAAAGGGACAGACCGCTCTGTCCACGAGTGAGCGTGAGGTCGGATCGCGGCTTGTGAATTGGGGACGAGGTTGCTGGGGGCGATGAGGATAGACACAAAAGGGGACAGACCGCTCTGTCCACAAGTGAGAGCGAGGTCGGATCGCGGCTTGTGAATTGGGGACAGAGTGGTCAGTCCCCTTTTGTGTCTGGCTTTTTTTTATGGATATTGATCGGGAACATCCACATTATTTGTTGCGGAAACATGTCTGGCGGCAGTATCGGGATCTTTACGCCGGGGGCGAGCAGCTTCGGTGGCGCGCGGAGCATTACCTGGTACGGAGGCAGAGAGAGCCGGGCGACGTCTATTCCGAGCGGCTGGCGCGGGTGTTTTATGAGAACTATATCGGGTCCATCGTGGATTGGTATGCGGCTACTTTGTTTCGGACCGAACCGTCACTGACGTTTGCGGGGAGGAGCGATGGGTTTTTTGCCGAGCTGGTCGGCGATGTCGATCGGAAGGGGACTGAGCTTGGCGACTTTTGGAGGCGGCAGTTTATCGAGTGCCTGATCGCCGGCGTGAGTTTTGTGCTGGTGGATTTTCCAAGGGTGGCGGCCAAGGCAGGCAGTCGCGCCGAGGAAGATGCGCTGGGAGCGTCGCGGGCGTATCTGGTCGATTATCCGGCCGAGGACGTGATCAATTGGGCGCTCGACGAGGAAGGTAATTACGAGTGGGTCGTGATCCGGACGGAACTGCTGAAGAAGGATCGCGTGGAGGATGAGGAATGGCGGACGGAGATCCGGTGGGCTTACTACGACAAGCGTTCGTTCAGGATTTATAAGAAAGACGGCGAGGGGCCGGTTGCGCTGGTGGATGAGGGGACGCATGCGCTGGCGAAATTGGGTCGCGTGCCGTTGTTTCCACTACGGATTCCGGAAGGGTTGTGGCTTCTGAATCGCGCGGGGTTGCTGCAGCTTGAGCACTTCAATAAATCGAACGCGCTGGCCTGGGCGCTGACGATGGGGCTGTTTGCGATGCCGGTGGTTTATTCGGAACGCGAATGGTCGCAGATGGTGGGGGAGAGTTACTACATCCAGCTCGCGCCGGGAGACCGGTTTGGATGGACGGAGCCGGAAGGCAAGGTTTATCAGATCGCGGCGGACAATCTGCGGAATTTGCAGGAGGAGATCTACCGGGTCTGCTATGTGCCGCAAGCCGGAGGTTCGCTGGATAAGACTTCGGTGCAGTCGGGAATCAGCAAGCAACTGGATTATTCGATTACGCAGGAAGTGCTGGCGGCGTATGGGGACGCGGTGAAGGATCAGATCCGGCGGGTGCTGAAGGCGATTGCGGCAGCGCGGGAGGACGGGGTCGAGATCAGCGTGACCGGCCTGGATGAATTCGACATCGCGGATTTTTCGACGGAGCTGAACGATGCGCAGCAATTGCTGGCGCTGGGGGTGGATTCGCCAACTTTGAAGAAAGAGATTTTCAAGAAACTTGCGCTGAAGTACTTGAGCGATGCGCGGCAAGACGTGAAGGATCGCATCGTCGGGGAGATTGAACGGTGAGCCAAGAATCGTCAGGCGGTGACGGGAATTTGAGGGATGTCGTAAGGGCGGTGCTCGAGGAATTTGTTCGGGGAGAGCAGATGAGGATCGAGCCGGCGCAGAAGACGGAATTGACGGAAGAGAGACGGCGACGCGAAACGCTGGAGACTCGGGTGAACGAACTGATCGCGGAGAATCAGCGGTCGCGGATGAAGGCGGAAGAGGCGGAACGAGGGGCGGCGATTCGAGCGGAGTTGCAGAAGCTGGGGGTTACCAAGGTCGAGCTGGCGTATCGGGCGGTGAAGGACGAGATTTACCGGAGTGACGATGGGAGATTGCTGGCACGCGGCGGGGGCGACATCGGGGATTATCTGGCGGAGTTCGTGGGGGAGAATCCAGAGTTGCTTCCGGCGAGGCTGGCGGGAGGATCGGGGGCATCGGTGGGGCAGCGCGGGGTGGCGGACGGTGGGGTTGATTTAGCGAAGATCCGGCCGGGGATGAGTGCGGAAGAGATGGAACGGGCGAGGCAAGAAGTGGCTCGGGTGGCGTCGCAGACGCTGAGGGGAGTTTAGGGGATCCGCTCACTGGCGTTCGCGGTTCGGGGCGAGGGCGGGCGGTTAGAAAGAGAAAGAGGAGAAATATATGGGAATTATTACTTCGACAAATGTGGCGACTGCGATTGTCAAGCTGGTGGCGGCGGATGCGCTGCCGGCGTTGATGGGAAACCTTGTCATGGGGAACCTGGTGAATCGCGATTACGAAGCTACGCTAGCACGGGCGGGGGACACGGTGAATGTGCCGATTCCGCCGACGCTGACGGCGAATAACATCGCAGAGGGAAGTACGGTCACGCTGCAGAATCCGAATCTGGGGAATGCGCAGATCATTTTGAATACTCACGCGGAGGCGACGTTCCAGGTACCGGATGTGACCAAGGTTCTGGCGGTGCCGGATCTGCTGAAGCTGTATATGCAGCCGGCGGTGGTGGCGCTGGCGGAGCGGATCGAGACGGATCTGTTATCGCTGTACCCGGCGTTCACTTCGAATACGGCAGTGGGGACGGGAGGGACGGCGATCGTGGAGTCGGTGGTAGATAGCGCCGAGTCGACGTTGTTTGCGGCGAAAGTGCCGGCGAGCTCGGCGAAGTATCTGGTGGTGGATTCGGGGACTTATTCGACGCTGCGGCAGATTCCGCGGTTCAGCGAATTTAATACGGTCGGCGAGGCGGGGCTGCGGGCGATGATCGATGGGGCGGTGGGGAAGATGAAGGACTTTTACATCTTCCGGTCGCAGTTTGTGCAGAAGACGGGGACGAGCCCGGTGACTACGCATAACCTGGCGTTCGCGCGGGATGCGATCGGACTTGTCGTTCGGAGATTGCCGCAGCCGCTGCCGGGGACGGGGGCGATCGCGGAGTATGCGGAGCTGGGGAATTTCGGCATGCGCGTGACGATGAGTTATCAGCCGAATACGCTGGCGCAGCAGTTTACCGTCGACGTTCTGTACGGGGTGGGGGCGTTGCGGAATAGCTTTGCGGTGCAGGTGAATTCGTAGGGAACCATTATTGGCCGCGAATGCACGCGAATGGACGCGAATCAGTCCAGGCTGCGTGCATTTGTGGCGAATCGAAGACTAAATGGACTTGCGGGCGTATTACCAGAAAATTCGGCGGATTGAGGCGGGGATTTCGGAGGCAGCGGTGGTGGTGGTGAGTCGCGAGACTTCGGACGGGGGAAGGGCGGGGGTGTTTACGGATGTGCCTCGAAGTGTCGCGGCGCGGATGATTGCGGATGAGAAGGCGGACCTGGCGTCGGAGGAGGATGCGGCGGAGTTTCGGGCCTCGGTCGAGACGAAATGGAAGATTGCCCAGAGGGTGAGGGTTTGATCGATGCTGCTGAGTGATGGGAATCCGAACGCTTCGACGGATCTGCAAGTTTACGAGATGGCGATTCTCGACGTGGCGCATACGGAGGGGATCGATCTGGATGTCAAGCTGACGCTGGCGACGGAAGAGATCTCGGAGGATGTCCTGGATGTTTTGCTGGATCACACGCGGTCGACTGTGTTTCCGGAATCGAATCAGCGGCGGGTGCGGGGAGTGACGGATGTGGTAGTGACATTGCCGATGAAGCGGTGGCATGCGCTGCACACGCTGGCGGTGGTGTATCGGGATGCATTCAATAACCAGCTCAATGACCGGTATCAGGCGAAGTGGCAGGAGTATGGGCGGCTTGCTAAGGATGCCCGGGAGCGGACGTTGAAGTTGGGAATCGGGCTGGCGCTGAATCCGATTCCTCAAGCGGGGGAGCCGGTGTTGGGATCGGTGGGTGGAGCCGGGGCAGGCGGAACGTTTTATGTGCAGGTGAGCTGGGTATCGTCGCTGGGGCAGGAGGGGGCGCCGAGTGAGGCTACTGCGACGGGGGTGACGGCGGGGACGAATCTCACTGTGCAGGCGGTGAATCCGCCGTCAGGGGTTACGGGATACAACGTGTACGCCGGGGGGACGGAGAGCGCGCTTACCTTGCAGAATCTGGCGGTGGTGCCGGTGGGGCAGATTTTCGAGATGCCGGATGGGGGGCTGATTGAGGGTGCGGCTCCAGGAACGGGGCAGGCGGCGGATGTTTATGTCACGGGTGGACCGCTGGTGAAGAGAGGATAATCGCGTGGCGCAGGCGGCTAGCATCGTTACTTCGCAGGTGGTGGCGTTTTTGAAGGCGCCGGAGACGGGGATCTCGCAAGCGGTTGGGATGCTGGCTGCGGATTCGGGGATTGCGCTGGCTCCGCTACCGGCCGAGCATGTGATCGCGCAGAATACGTCCGTTGCGATTTCGGAACGGAGTCTGGCGGTGAAGTATCCGGTGATCCATGTGTATGCGGATCGGGTGCGGAACTTGTTGACGGAGAAGTTCCGGACGTTTTCGGGGAAGGTCCGGACGGTGGCGGAAGTGCGCGTGTCGCAGGATCGGATTGAGGGGCTGGAGGATCAGTTGCGGCTGTACGTCGACGGAGTGACGCAGGTGTTGGATGGGAATCGGGGGGCGTGGGCGCAGGGGGTGTTTTTTACGGGCGGGTACGAGGTGAATTTCGATCCGGTGCAGCATGGAGGGCGGAATTTCCTGCAGGTGGCGAGGGTGTCGTTTGAAGTGGATTTGTCGAGTTGAGGCGTGGCGGACGGGGTGAATAAGGGGCAACGAAGGGGACAGACCGCTCTGTCCGCGCGAGGCGCTGGATGATGCCTGGGGGAGCGAGGAACTGGGGACAGAGTGGTCTGTCCCCTTCGTTGGGCATTTTTTGAGTTTTGTTGTGGGACGGGTGGAGTCGTTCGTTTCTTTTTTATGGCTTGTTACATATCGTCAAACAATAATCGGGTTTATGTGGCGCTGGAATCGGCGTATGGGACGGTGCCGGCGATTACGGGCGGGAATCGAATTCCACTCGTGAAGCTGACGGCGAAGCAGGTTCCGGAGACGACGTCACGGCGTGATAAGACGGGGACACGGACGTTTGTAGGATTGCCGAGCTCGATTCGGAAGAAGACCAGCTTCGCGCTGAATACGTTCATGACGGAGTGGACAGATCAGACGGCGCAGCCGAGCCATGGTCCGCTGTTTCAGGCGGCAATGGGCGGGACGCCGGCGTTTTATAACGGCGGGACGGTCGCGTCGGTGACGGGTACTACGGAGATTCAGTTTACGGCGGCGCACGGGTTGAGCGCGGGGCAGGCGGTCACGTTTTCGGGAGAGATGCGGTTTGTGGCGGCGGTGGTGAATTCCACGACGGTGTTCGTGAATGCTCCGTTTACGAGTTTGCCGACGGCGGGGTCGGTGTTTGGGACTACGTGTTCGTACTCGCTGGCAACGAGTTTGGGGAGTGTGAGCGTGCTGGATTACTGGGATCCATCGGATGCGGTGCAGAGGATAGTGCAGGGCGCGGCGATGGATGAGATGAGCGTCAAGGTCAACGGAGATTTTCAGGAGTTTGTTTTTTCGGGGCCGTCGCGGGATTTGATCGATAGCGCGAGTTTTGAGAGCGGGCTGGGAGGGCTGACGTCGTATCCGGCAGAGCCTTCGACGGTGGGATTCGATTACACGATCGTGCCGGGGCATCTGGGGGAAGTTTGGATGGGGGCGACGCAGGCGCAATTTTTTACGATCACTTCGGCGGAATTGACGCTGGACAACGGAGTCGAGTTGCGGGCGCGGGAGTTCGGGAGCGATTTCGCGAGATGCATCGCAGCGGGGGAGCGGAAGGTCGGGCTGAATTTTGAATTGTTCCAGATGGCAGACTCGCAGACGGCGGGACTGTACCAGGCGGCCCGGCAGAGGTCGCCGATTGGAGTGATGTTGCAGTTGGGGGAACAAGCGAATCAATTGTTCGGGGCGTACATGCCGGCGATGGTGCCGGAGGTCCCGGAATACGACGACGGCGAGACGCGGCTCCAGTGGAAATTTCAGGGCAGCCGGGGGCAGGGGACGGCGGATGACGAACTCTATATCGCCTTTGGCTGAAAAGTACGCGAGTTCGGTGTGGCTCGATTCAGAAACCCGCGCGGGAGTGCGTTTTGGGATTTTGCGGATCTCGTTTGGACGGCGGATCGAACTGGCGCGCAGGATCCGGGAGATCGGGCGGAAGGCGGAGTTTCTAGAGGCGTCGGGGGATGCGCGGGAGCGGCTGGAGGCTACCGTGCTTGGGGCGGAGATCGATCGGGCGTATCTGGAGTGGGGATTGATTGGGGTCGAGGGGATGGAGATCGATGGAGCCGCGGCGACGGCGGAGAGCCTGATTGAAGCGGGTCCGGTTGAACTGATGGCGGAGATTCTGGCGCGAATCAAGCGCGAATGCGGGTTGACGGAAGACGAAAGAAAAAACTAGTCGTCGCATTTCATTTTCAAAGTTCGAATCAGGCCGCGTGGAGATGCGACGAATGCCGGCGGCTGGGACTCGAAGAACGAAGACGCTGTGGGTTTCTAGAAGACGCGAGGCGCGGGCCCAAGAAATTGGTTTGGGCGCGCGGGCGCGTGGGGGCGGAGGAGTGTCCGAAATCGCTGGTGACGGCGCAGAGTCTGGAGTGGATGGAGAAGTTCCTGACGTGGAAGTTCGAGGGGGCGCCGAGGATTGGGGAATTAACGGCTCGGGATGCGGACGCGTTTTTGATTTTGGAAAGGGAATGGCGAGATGGCCAGCGGGAATCCGGTTGATGAAGTTACGAAGCTGCTCGGGGGATCGGGGCAGGGTGCGTCTGCGTCGCAGTTGACGGAGCAATTGACGACCATCACGCAACAGTTGACGCAACTGCAAACAGTGAATCAGACGCAGATCGATACGCTAACGGCGAATACGCAGGCGCTGGCGCAGAACACGTCGACGAAGGGGACGAGCGGATCGACGGCGAGTTCGGTGGGGTCGACGATCGAGAGTGTGCTGGGGTTTGGATTGGGATTGAGTCCGCTGATTTCTGGACTGGTGAGCTTGTTCGGGGGAGCGGGAAACTCAGCTCCGGCGCCGCTAGTTCCGTATGTCGCGCCGCTGCCGGTGAATGCTACGGCGGGGATCAGCGGGTCGACGGCGGGGGCGTTTGGGGTGGACACAGCGGCGGGAGGGTTGCCGCGGCCGCAGGTGGCATCACCATCGAATACGCAGATCACGGTGCAGGTGCAGGCGATGGACAGCCAGTCATTCTTAGATCACAGCAATGACATCGCCCTGGCGGTGAGGCAGGCGATGCTGACGTCGACGACGTTAAACGATGTGATCCGGGAGGTGTGATGTGGCGTCGTTTCCGGTTTTGAAGACGGGCGTGGTTGCGCAATATCCCACGGATCGACAGCGGAATGTTTCTACTCAGGTGCTGCGCTTTCTGGATGGGAGCGAGCAGAGGTTCCCGGCGTATGGGGCGATGCTGCGGCGGTGGGTGATCCAAATGGATTTGCTGGATGAAGGGGAATTGGCAAATCTGGAGGCGTTTTTCGAATCGCAGGGAGGAAGGGCTGGCGTGTTTTCGTTTACGGATCCGTTTGATGCGACGGTTTATGCCAACTGCAGTTTCGATGCGGATGAATTTCTGGGGACGTATGGAGGTCCGCAGCAGGGGAAGGCGTCGGTGACGATCAAGGAGAACCGGGGCTGATGCTGGTGTTTCCCCAGTTATCGACCGGTGTCGTCACGGAGTATCCGGTGACGAAGCAGTCCCTGGCGCGAACGGTGGTGAATGCGATGGGAGATGGGTCGACGGTGGTGTTCGCGGATCCGGATGCGGCGGCGACGGCGTGGCAACTGAAAGCGACGGGATTGACGGCTGCGGAGTTTGGCGGGATCGAGACGTTGTTCGCGGCGACGTCGGGGATGTGGCAGACGTTTACGTTTTTGGATCCGGTGGGGAATTTGTTGGCGAATAGCGAGGATTTTTCGGCGGGGTCGTGGGCGAATGGGGCACTGATCGAATTGACGCCGGCGGTTGGCGATCCGCTGGGGACGTCGCGGGCGACGCGGGTGATCAATGCGGGGGCCGCGGCGGAGAGCGTCGCGCAGACGCTGGCAGTGCCGGGGAATTTCACGTATTGCATCAGCGTTTGGGCGCGAACGATTGGGACTTCGAGCGTCACGCTGGCGATCGGGACGTTGACGAAGACGTTTGCGCTTTCGTCGAATTGGGCGCGAGTTTCGATGAGCGGGAATTTGGGGACATCGGCGACATCGGTGACGTTTGGGGCGCAACTCGGCGTGGGGGCGTCGGTGGACTTGTTTGGCATGCAGGTTGAGGCACAACCGAGTTTCGGGGACTACAAGATTACGGGGCGCGGAGGAGTGTATTCGAGGGCGCGATTTTCGTCGGACCGGTTTACGGTGACGGCGCAGGGAACGGATTCGTTCGATGTGACGGTCGGAATTGTGGATACGGAAGGATAGATGCCGACGACGATCGATCAATGGAAGGAGCAAGAAGCTCCGGCGACTCCGCTGTTTTTGTTCGATTGCGTGTTGAGCTCGGGGTCGACGGAAAGGTTCTCGACGCACGCGGTTTCGTTCGGTGGAAATGCGTACAATGCGCGGCTGCTGAAACATAACCTGTTTGAACTGCGGGCATCGTCGGATGCGGGACTGGACGGGTCGGCGACAATTTCGGTGACCCTGGCGAACGCGGATTCGCACTTTTCGCAGATCGAGAGAGAGACGGGATTCAAAGGGGCGCAGGTCACGATCCAGTTCTTGTTTTTTGACCAGGTGGCGGGGGCGGCGGTTTCGGAGGCACGGGTTGTATTTCGGGGAGTGGCGAATCCGCCGGATCAGATTACGGAGTCGACGTTCCGGGTCGCGTTCAACAATCGGCTGAGCTTGCAGAGGATCGTGTTGCCGGAGGTGCAGATTTTACGGCGGTGTCCATGGATGTTCCCCGCGAATCTGGCGCAGAGGCAGGAGGCGTTCGACGGAGGGGCGAAGGGGAAGTATTCGACGCTGTATAAATGCGGCTATTCGCCGGATGTGACGGGCGGAACGGGGAATTTGAATAGCGGAATACCCTTCACTTCCTGTGACTTTACCCGCGCTTCATGCATATCCCGCGGGATGTTCAACACGGATGTGAGCTCGAATATCACGCGGAGATTTGGCGGGCTCGAGTTTGTGCCGCCGCAGATTGCGGTGCGGGCGTTCGGGGAAAAAGGGACGCAACTTTCGTCGATTCAGGATAACCTCGCAATTTATAACGACTACGTTCCGCTGGTGTATGGGACGGCGTGGATTCAGCCTCCGATTGTGTTTGCGCGGAATGACGGGAATCTCACGCGGATGGAAGTGCTCCTGGGGATGGGCGAGATCGAGCGGGTGATTACCGTGGTGGTGAACGGGATCGAGATTCCTCAGGCGATCGACGGCGCGAACATGACTGCGACGGGGTGGTTCAACCTGGTGACGGCCGGGACGCGGAATGGCGGGTTCAACCTGGATTTCACGGATGCGTCGGGGAATCCGCTGGGCGATCCATACGGAAGCATGGCGATGATGAGCGTGGTGGCGCCGAATGCGATCAGCAACGGGCAATCGCTTCCATCGATCAGCGTGCTGATGGACGGGCTGAAGCTCGAGCAGTTCGATGAGACGGGAGCGTCGCTGGGGGAATCGTTTTCGAATAATCCAGCGTGGGTGCTGCTGGACGTGTTGCGGAGGAGCGGGTGGCTGACATCGGAAGTCGATTTGATGAGCTTCGCATCGTCGGCGGCTTATTGCGCGACGGCGATTTCGACTACGGATTTGAACGGGAACACGGTCGCGGCGGGGCTGTTCGAATGCAATCTGGTGCTGACGGATCGGACCAGCGCGGCGGAGGTTGCGAAGGGGATTCGCAATGGATCGTCGCTGATGCTGACCTACGGAAACGGAGGGTTGTTAACGCTGCGTGTGGAGAATACGCTGGCGCTGCAGCAGCCGTCGCTGCCGGATGGGTCGAATAGCACGGCGACGCTGAATGGCGGATGGCCATCGTATGAGTTCAGCGACGGGTCGGCCGATTTTTCGGGGCTGGTGCGGGCGGCGAATGGAGATCCGGCGATTCGGTTGTGGGCGCAATCGACGGCGGCGACTCCGAACCGGCTGACGATCGAGTTTCAGGATGAGTTCAACGATTATCAGCAGGACAGCCTGGCGTTGGTGGATGTGGACGACGCGCTGTTGACCGATCGGCAGGTGACGGCGGCCTATCCGGCATTGGGGATCCCGAATTTCGATCAGGCGACGCGGATATTGACGCTGCAATTGAACAAGACGATTGACGGATATCAGTTCATCGATTTCGAAACGTCGGTGAAGGGAATCGGGGTCGCGCCAGGGGATTTGATCACGATCACGTATTTGAAAGAGGGGCTGGAGCGGCAGCCGTTTCGCGTGGTGAAGCTATCGCCGGGGCAGAATTATCAGACGCTGCAGGTGACGGCGCAGTGGCATGACGATTCCTGGTACACGGCGGCGGGCGCGGCGGGGACCGGGACGCGGAGGGCGCCGGGCGCGGGAGTGGGGATCCCGCGGCCGCTGGTGGGGACTGTGATCGATTCACATGGGATCGAGCAGTTCGGAATTACGGAGTCGGATACGGAGAGCACGGATGGGTCGTTTGCGGTTGAGTTAAGCGTCGGGTTTGTGGCCCCGGGCGTGCCGGTGGCGACCGGGGCTTCAATCCCGTTGGTGAGTTTGGATGCGGTGGTGAACACTACCGGCGGGACGATTGCAGGCGGGCAGAATTTCTATTACGCGATCAGTGCGCTGGATGGGAGCGGGGGCGAAAGCGGGCTCTCGTTTGCGATTCGAGCGAGCGTTCCTTCGGGAACGAATACGAATGAAGTGGCGCTGAGCGGGTTTAGCTTCTCTTCGGGGACGGCGGGGTTCAATGTTTATCGCGGGCTGAATCCGATTGAGTTGTTATTGATTGCGGGAAATGTCGCGGTGGCGACGGGTTATACGGACACGGGGGCGACGGCGACGCTGCAAGGGCCGCCGGACGGGGCTTACGATCACGCGAATTTTTACTGGCGGCTGGAACTGCAGCCGGAGATTGTCGCAAATATCACGTCGGCGACTACGATTGGAAACTCGACGCTCGGGATGCTGGTGAATGATTTTCGGGGCGCTGTGGTGCGAATTACGCGGGGGAAGGGCGCGGCGCAGGAGCGGGCGGTGGTCGCGAATACGGCGACGACGCTGACGCTGTCATCGGCGTGGACGGTGACGCCGGATACGACGAGCTATTTTGTGGTCGCAGAGTCGACCTGGAATTTTGGCGGGCTGGGCGCGACGAGTCCGGTAACGATTCAGGTTCCGAATCAGACGGGAGCTACCGTCGAGGTTTCGGGGCGCTCGGCGAACGCGCTGGATCAGGAGAGCTCGGTGGATTTGAATCCGCTGACACGATGGCAGATCGGAGGAGCGGCGGGCGGCGGAGTCGATGTGGATGTTCCGGCGGCCCCGACGTTCGGGCTGAACCTGGCCGGATCGGGGACGATTGATCTGATCGGGATCGCGTTTACGGATCTGACGAATACGCATACGATTCTGGCGGGGACGCTGACACTGTACTTCTGGGATGAATTGAGCAGTCCGTCGACGTTCACGCTGGCGGGCGCGATTCTGGCGGCAGCCACTACGATTACGCTGAGTGCGGCAGGACCGGCGGTGGCGGGGGATTTGATTCAGATCGAAGGCGAGATTCTGGCGGTGGTCTCGACTTCGAGCGGCGGGACTGTTTATCAAGTCACGCGAGGGTCGCATGGGAGTACAGCGGCGGGGCATGCGGCGACGACCCCGATCTATCACTTGAATCGGAATGTAACGATTGTGCCGTTTGTCGATGATTTCTTCGGGAGTCCGGCGAGCGGGAGTTATTCAGCATCGATATTCCTGCCGGACGTGAGAGTGGGCGCGGCGGAATTGTTCATGACGAACGTTCGCGGGAACAGTCCCGTGGCGATGGCTTCGTTCGGGGCGACTACGGATCAGGGGCTGCGGACGCTGGCGGGCGGGCAACTTTCGATTCAGGTGGAAGGCTATCTCGCGATTCAGACGGATGCGGCGCCGCCGTTGATGATCGATGCGACCGTCGCGCCGCGGGATATTTTTGCGGTAGTGAATGAAGCTCCGCAGCAAGCTTCGGGAGATCCGCCCGGGACGGATGTGATCCAGTTAAATCTGCGGCAAGGGTCGACCGTGTATTGTTCGTTGACGTTCAACGATGGCGACCTGGTATCGAACTCAGTCGACGGATTCGGATTGCCTCCACTGACATCGGGGTCGCAGTTGAGCCTGGATATCACGGCGGTGCATGGCGCTGCGAATACGCTCCCCGGGCGCGATCTGACGGTGATCGTGCGGTTGTAGGTTATGGCTCTGGAGAAGCTGACACCGGATCGGGACTTGCAGTGTTTCTTTTTTGAGCCGTCGGCGATTGCGGCGTTGAGCAGCACGTCGGACACAGGATTCACGTTGTCCGGGACGTGGCGGCAGCAGTTCGACTGGGCGGTGATCGAGTGGAATCGCGATAACACCCATGAGCATCCGGCGTTTCGCAATCTGCCGGATGGGGATTTAAGTGGGCTCACGCTGAGCTACAAAGAGACACGGACGAATTGCATTCCGCTGGATTCGAGTCTGTTCGCGACGGTAGATTGGCCGGCGCTGCGCATCTGGGCGACGCCTTCCGGGGGGACCGAAGCGATTTATTGGATTCGGCTGGCGGATCATGCGACGGCGGTCGCGGGGAGTTATGCGTGCGCTTACGCGGACTTTACACTTTCCGGATCCTTAAGCGACGGGGATTTCGTGGGGCTCGCGTATTTGGGGGCGCAGTACACGTACGCGGTCTCAGGGACGCACATTTTAGACGATGCGGTGCAGGGGATTACGGACGCGATCAATGCGTCTGATCCACTGCTAAAGGCGGTGAGGACGGGGACGACGGTGCGCGTCTATTACACCCGCGGGACGTCGATTTCGTCGAGCACGGCGGGGACGAATGGGAACCGGTTCGGGATGTATTCGTTCGCGACGGGGACCGAATCGTGGGATGCGGCATCGAAGACATTTGCGAACGGGACCTCGCCGACACAATGGGAGGTCACGATCGACTTCAGCTCGCCGCTTTCGGGGAACACAAAGGCGGATTTCTCGGGATCGTGGCTGGATGTGCCGACGAACAATATCCGGAAGATGAGATGGACCTACGCGGCGGATTTGCAGAGCGGCGCGTTCGATAGAAGCGAATTTCAGGTTGTTGTATCGGATTGGACGGTGACTGGGACGGGACGGGCGTATTCCGTCGCCGGGTCGGGGAGCCGAAGGTTCGAGGATCATTCGGTTGACGTGCAGTTCAGCGGGTCCTGGGTGGAGACGCGGGGAAATTTCTCGGGCGGAACGATTCACGCAACTACGAACAGCGGCGATTCGGTTTCGTGCACATACGCCGCGATTCAGTCGCACACGCTGTATTTGGGGACGCGATATCTCGGGTTGCCGGGAGCTGTGGGGGCGTCGATTTCGATCACCGTGGATGGGGTTTCGCTGGGGACGATGAGTTTGGAAATCGACGGGGAGGACTTGCTGTTCCGATATCCGGTGGGATCGTATGCGGCGGGATCGCACACGATTACCGTCGCACACGTGGGGCCGGACGGGAACGTTTTCTATTTCGATTTTCTTGAGCTGGCATCGCCGTCGACGGATTTTCCGGTGATTGCGCCTGAACCGAAGTTCACGCTGGCGACGGATTGGGACACGGAGCATTCGCTGGCGCTCGCGCCAGAGAGGACGGCGTGGATGCTCGATTCGCTGGGGTTCACGGGGCGGCAGAATCATTACGTCGGGGCCTTGTGGTTTTATGAGCTGGTGAATCCGGCGAACGTATATGCGTCGGCGACGGTGACGTTTGCTGGGACTCCGACGTTTGGCGATTCAGTGAATGTGACGCTGGCGACGTTTGGAGTGAGCGGGTCGAGCATTCCTTTGAACAAGGCCGTGCATCACGGGATGACGGCGGACATGCTCGCGCTGGCGTATGCGATTGAACTGAACAGTGGGTATACAACCGTGTGGGCGTCGGCTTCGGGCGCGGTGTTGACGATTTGGGCGCGTGCGCTCGGGTCGGCGGGGGACGACAACACTGTTTCGGCAACGGCAACCAGTTCGACGATGACGGCTACGGCAGCGGGAACGGCGATTACGGGAGGCTTTCGGTTTGCCGGCGGGAACGACGGGCAATGGCTGACGGATTTGGCGGCGTCGCCGCGGTTGAATCGGGCCGTGCGGGACTGGAGCTTGAGTTTTTTTACGGCACTAGACGGGTATGGGATCGGGTCGACCGCATCATTCAGCATGGAACTGGGAAACGGGGATACGTCGGCGACGGCGGGGATCGCGCAGGTGGGGCCGTCGGGCGATCCGATCGTGTTGCCGACGCCTTCGGTGCAAACGAATTTCTCGCCGGCCAGTCTGGCTTTTTGGCAGGAGGCGTATCTCGAAATGGCGGGGTTGCAGGTCTCGGCTGGGCTGACGCCCTTTCTCCAATTTGGAGAAACCCAATGGTGGTATTTTCCAAACGACGGCGCGGGGCATGCGTTTTCGGGGATGCCGTTTTACGATGCCTGGGCGCAAAGCCAGTTTCTGACGACATATGGGCACGCTATGGCGACGATCACGACGAATACCGTGAGCCCGGCGAGTTATCCGGATGAGGTCGCGTTTCTGCCGGGAGTGATCGGTGATTTTACGAATGCGATTATGGCGTTCGTTCGGGCGACCTATTCGAGTTGCTTGTTTGAGGTGCTGTATCCGACTGATACCAATACCACAGCGTTTAACCAAGCCATCAATTTTCCGGTTTCGGCGTGGACGCCTTCCGCGCTTGCGGTTTTGAAAACCGAGAATTTCGGATTTACGCTCGAGCGGGATCTGGATGACGTCGAAGCGACGCTGGAGTTCGGGCAATCGCTCGGGTTTCGGGCGACGCAGCGGGCGCATCTGGTGGGGGTCGGCGATGAGGCTACGGCGTGGCTGAAAGAGGCGCAGAGTGCGGCGGGTAAGGGGTTTGAGAGCGTCGTGTTGTTTGCGCTGGATCAGTTTTGTTTGATCGGCTACAAAGCGCCGCTGTCTGCCGGATTTCGGCGCAGTTTACTGATGGGTTGAGGCTCCTTCCTGCAACAGGCGTTGATACACTGAACGTTTGCTGCGGGTTCAAAACGTTTCGAAGGTGTATCGTTTGTACCGGCGGCCGGTCGACCGGCTGTTTGAGGTCCTTCCTTTTGGCGCGGGCGCCGCTCCGACCGAGTTCTGGGCGCTGCGCGATGTCAATCTTAATGTCGAGCGCGGAGAAGTTCTAAGCATCGTCGGGCCAAATGGCAGCGGAAAGAGCACCCTGTTGCAGATCGTCAGCGGGATTCTGGAGCCGACCCGAGGGCGGGTGCTTACGCAGGGGCGGATTGCAGCGTTGCTCGAGTTGGGGGCGGGGTTTAATCCGGAATTTACGGGTCGCGAGAATGTTTTCCTGAATGGCGAGATCCTGGGGATGACGCGGCGCGAGATGGAACGCGTGTTCCCGGAGATCGAGAAATTCGCCGAGATCGGGACATTTATCGATCGGCCGGTGAAGGAATATTCGAGCGGGATGTATGTGCGACTCGCGTTTTCTACGGCGATTCACGTGGATCCCGAAATTTTGATCGTCGATGAGGCGCTCGCCGTCGGCGATGCGATTTTCGCGAATCGCTGCGTCAAGAAATTCGAGGATCTGAAGAAGCGCAACGTGACCGTGTTGTTTGTTTCGCACGATCTGGGACTGGTAAAACGGCTTTCGGATCGCGCGGTGTTGATGGTGAATGGGCGCGTTGAGGCGTTGGGATCGCCGAGCGAAGTTGTCAATCGCTATGTCGGGCTGGTGCTGGAACGCGACCAGCCGCGGCGCGAGGAGGCGCGCGTGGGCGGATCGTTCCGGCACGGGGATGGGGCGAGCCGCGTGGAGAGTGTGGAGATATTGGACGCCACCGGCTCGCCGGCTCGGAATTTGCAGCCGGGGGAGCCGGTCACGATTGTGGTGCGGGCGCGGGCGGAGCGGGAACTGGAAGATCCGGTGGTCGGCGTCCTGATTCGCAATCGGCTGGGGATCGACGTGTTCGGAACGAATACGAGGATTGAAGGCATCGACCTAGGGCGAGTCACAGCGGGGCAGA
>DATGGL010000226.1:0-13159 GCA_035308605.1 Bryobacteraceae bacterium | reverse complement strand
TTTCCCTTCCGGGTTCAGCTTATAGATCACCTGGCCGGTGGCGTCGACCACCCAGATGTTGTGATCCGGGTCGACGCGAATCGAGTGTGCTCCGCAGGAATCGCAGCCCGCCGGACCATACACCGCCGAGTAGGCGGAGTGTCCGGCCACTCGATCGGCGGGCGCCATGGCCGCGACCTTTCCTTCGCTGAACGTTACATGGTCGCGACTCCGCACAAACTTCCCGTTGCTTTCAAACTCCAGAAAAGGATGCGCGCCGCGATGCAGCACCAAAATGCGGCCGCTCGCATCGACAGCGATTCCGGATACCTGAATGAAATTCCAGGCCGCGGGCGCTCCTGCGGCGTTCGTCGCCAGCGTCGGCCATTCGGCTACCAGTTTGTATCCGAGAACAGGAGCGTTAGCCGCCAGGCTGGGAGCCTTACTTGGTTGTCCCATCGCGCAGCCAAGAGAAATCGACACGAATATGCTCACATAGCAGAAACGCATTTATCGATACTCCTTTCCGAAGTGTGAGGCAGGCTGCAACCCCAGCCCCACATGCACATTAGGAGGAGTCTACAAGAGATCGACGCCGGGCGGGGCTCGCGTCGCGCTGCTCGATGCGCCGAGCTATACTTCTCGAAGAAGGCAGCGCCGGATCATCTAGCTAAGGAGTCAGACCATGCGAGTCTTAATCGCCGGCTTGATCGCGACGTCCGCGACGTCCGCGGCGTTCGCCGGCGTCAGTTTTACGAAAGACGTCGCTCCCATCCTCTATAAGAACTGCGTGAGCTGCCATCGTCCCGGAGAGATGGCGCCGATGTCGCTGCTCGATTACCAGTCCGCGCGCCCCTGGGCGAAAGCGATTCAGACGGCGGTAGTCACGCAGAAGATGCCTCCCTGGTTCGCCGACCCGCGTTACGGCCATTTTGAAAACGATAGCCGTTTAGCCGCGAAGGACGTCGAGACCATCAAGAACTGGGTAGCTGCGGGCGCGCCGGAAGGCGACCCTAAGGATCTGCCCGCGAAACCCACGGTCTACGAAGGCTGGCGGCTTGGCAAACCGGATCTCGTGATCGATATCGGCGAAGATTTCGCTGTCCCCGCCGGCCGGGATTTATACAAGAACTTCACGGTGCAGACAAACTTCAAGGAGGGCAAGTGGATCCGCGCCGCTCAAGTCTTGCCCGGGAACCGCAAGGTGGTTCACCATGTCCACTTCAGCGTGCTCGCGGACGAACGCCCGCTCGCCGGCGTCGATCGCACGCCCGCGCCTTCTTATTTCGACTTCGAGGACGGACTGTCGCGCGTCAAAGCCGATGCGCCGGTGGTCGATGACGCCTGCGCCACCGACGGCGGCATTCCGAATCTGGACGGCTTCGAAGAAGGATCGTTCGCCACGATGCTCCCCGGCAAGGGACCGGATATTTTCGACGTCAATGGAGACGGCAGCATCGCCAAGTACATTCCCGCCGGAGCGAAAGTCCGGTTTCAGATTCACTACGCGAAGGTCGACGAGCCTCAAGTAGACCGCACCAGCGTGGGCCTTTACATCGCGTCCCGAGTCCCCGAGAGGCCGCTGAAGCGCGTGGATCTGCGCAACCGTTTCTTCCTGATTCCGCCCGGCGCTTCGAATCACGAAGTGAAACGCTGCTACACGGTGGAGCAGGATAAACTGCTGCTCGCGATTACACCTCATGCGCACCTTCGCGCCAAAGATGCCACTTACGAGCTGATCCATGCGGACGGCCGGCGCGAGATCCTGCTCGCCGTGCCACACTACGATTTCAACTGGCAGTTGCAGTATCGGCTAAAGGACCCGGTTCTGATGGAGCAGGGAAGCCGCATGATCGTGACCTTCCACTACGACAACAGCGTGAACAATCCAGCGAATCCGGACGCGGCAAAGGCGATCCGCTGGGGCGACCGGACCGAAGATGAAATGATGGTCACCTGGACCGAGACGCTCGACGCTTCTCCCACGCAGCGCCCCAGCGTCAGTGCGTCAAATCGTAAGTAAAATAATTCATCGCGATCCGGTACGCCAGCGACGCCCATTTCTCCGGATAGCGCGGATCGTCGGACCACTCCCACGCATCGCCCAGATCCATGTTGTGGCAGATCGCGACCATCACGCGGCCCTTGTCGTCGAAAATCGCCCGCCAATGCGGCGTTTTTCCGGTTTCGCCAGCCTCATACGTCCGGCCGCTGTAGGACCATTGCCAGCCGGCCACCTGGAAACGATCCGACAGGTCGTAGACCGTGTGAAAGATCGGATTGGAATCCTCTAGATCCTGAATCGGCCGGTCCGGAAAAACTTTCGTCATGCTCGCGGTGAAGACTTGCCATTCACTGAAGACGTTATGGTAAGGTTCGTCGCCGTGAAAGTCGTCGACCATCAGAAATCCGCCGCGCAACAGAAAATCGCGCAACTGGGCTGCTTGATTATCCGGCAGCGCCCAGTGCCCGACTTCGACCGCGTACATCATCGGCCAGTTGTAGACGTCGTCGGCGCCATCCAGATCCACCACTTGTTCCACCGATCGCGCATCGATTCGCGTCAGCCGGCGCACGCCCTGGAGTAGATGCCGGTCCGAGCGCGGGTAATCGATGGTCCAGTTCAGATCTCCCCAGCGGGACTGCCCGTACACGCTCGGATAGTGAAGGCGAGCACGGGTCCACTCGGTGGAATTGTCCCAGCCTGCAGGGAGAGGAAAATCGTCGTATTCGGCAGCCTGGTATTGCTTGAACGGCCGTTGCGCGCGTAAGACACCCCACACGCACATTGCACCGGCAACCAACAACACTGCCGAACGGAATCGCATACTGCCTCCGGCTGTCCTCAGATTATCACGCCAGATTTCTGATACGGTTGACACGGAGGACTCCGCCATGAAGTTCCGTCTAGCGTGCGCGATCGCATTGCTGGGGCTAACCTCCCGAGCAGCCGACCGGCCCCGAATTATCGGCATCGCGAATTTTGCCGTCAAGGTCGACAACCTGAATGAGGCTCGCAAGTTTTACGGCGGCGTTGTCGGCATGGAAGAAGTCTTTCGCATCAGGGATCGCGAAATCGCGGGCGAGTTGTTCTGCTTCAAGGTGAACGATCACCAATACATCGAGGTTTCTCCCACCCTGAAGGGCGATGAAGACCGGCTGATTCGGATCGGTTTTGAAACCACCGACGCCCGCGCCTTGCGCGATTATCTCGCCGCGAAAGGGGTCCGGGTTCCTAGCAGAGTCGGGAAAGATCCGAATGGAAATCGAAGCTTCAGTGTAAAGGACCCCGACGGCCACACCGTGCAGTTTGTAGAGTACATCCACGGCTCTACCCACTACCGGCATTTCCGAAAGCGCCAGGCCGATTCGCGCATTTCGGATCACATGCTGCACGTCGGTGTTCGCGTGGCGGATCCGGCGAAAGCGGATGCCTTCTATATCGGGATCCTAGGCTTTCGCCTTCAATGGAAAGGCGGACGCACCGATGAGCGCATCGAGTGGATCTCGCTGATGGTCCCCGACGGTTACGACTGGCTCGAATACATGGTGAATCCCGCGAGCCCCGAGCAGCCTGCGCCGCGGCAACTCGGCGTGTTGCATCATTACGCCCTCAGTACGCGGGATATCAAAAAGGTGTACGAGACCGTTGTCGAGCGAGGATACAATCCGCCCCAGGAGCCGAACATCGCCCGCGATGGGCGCTGGCTTTTGCAGCTTTACGACCCGAACTACACTCGCACGGAAGTGATGGTCCGCAAGCCAGTGAGAACTCCCTGTTGTTCTCCAAACCTCGACGACTGGAAGTATGACTAGGCTGTTCCGCTGAATTCGTTTGGCGCTCACCCGCTCACCGCGTTCGTGGTTCCGCGGGGGCCCAGAACCACGAACGGCAGCAAGTGTTTTGTTAGCTGCCTGGCGTCATGATGTGCGCTGTCGTGGTGCCGGCGTTCATCAGCCACGCGCCGCCTTGTTTGGGATTATCCGGCAATCCCGTCGACTGGGTGGTGGCGCCAGGAACCGCGATGGTCGTGTGAATGCGGGCATGCTCCTGGTCGGGGCCGTTCATGTCGAGCCAGATCGACCCATATTCCGGTTTCACACGGGAGCCGTTCGCCTCTGCGGCATCGATCGCCGCTTGCCGGGCGGTCTTGTCGGCCATCGCTTCAAATTTTCGATTCTGCGCCACGCGCTCCAGGTTGCCGAGAGTCGTGCACTGAACTGCGAATGGCTGCCGTCCGGGCTCGCCTGATCGGTCGTAGCATACCAGCCGGTTGGTGCCCTTCTTCAAAGTTTCGTAGGTAAGGTCGGCCTTCCATTTGATGACCGTGGCGCCCTCCTTCATTTGGCGCGGCGCGGCGGCTAAAGCCCGGTCAATTTCCGGCGAAGACTGCGCGAATACGCCGGCCGACAGAGCCAGCGTACCAATAACAATCGCGATTTTGTGTCTCATTTTCTATACCCTCCAAAGGTCCCTCGGTTGACTATAGCGTAACGTGGCCGGTTTCGGGGCGGCCGTAACGCAGCGAACATTCGCCTTCAAAAGTACTGGTACGGACTGTGCCAAGCGGTCCCCTAAAACGCAGCTAGAACTGGAGATATTGCTGTTATAATCCTCCCGTTTCCCCCATTGGAAACGGAAACGAAAAGACGAAATCCTGTTCCAGAATCCGCCACCGTCACCGTGGTTCCCTACCGCAAACCCGAACCTTCCACCCGCGCTTCCTCGCCACGCGTTTTAAACCGCGCGAGCCTTTGTGAGCGTCCAAGCGCACGGCGCGAGCGCGCCTCCGGAGGGCCAATTCGATGAGCGGAGTGGACGTAGCCGTCATTGGCGCGGGCCCTTACGGGCTCTCGGTCGCCGCCCATATGAAGGCGTCGGGAATCGATTTCCGCATTTTCGGTCGCCCGATGAACACCTGGACCACGCGCATGCCCCAGGGGATGCGGCTGAAGTCGGAGGGTTTCGCTTCGTCTCTTTCGGATCCGGATTCGCGGTTCACCATCGGAAACTACTGCGAACAGGAAGGGCTCCCGTACGCGCACGTCGGCCTTCCTGTTCCGCTCGAAACGTTCGCTTCCTACGGGCGGGCGTTTCAGCGCCGGTTCGTCCCGGAAGTTGAAGACAAGCTGGTTTCCTGCGTCCGCCAGTCCGCGAACGGTTTCCAGATCCAACTGGAAGACGGGGAGATTGTCGACGCACGAAAGATCGTAGTCGCGGCGGGCATCTGCCACTTCGAGTCCGTTCCGTCGGTCTTCGCCCGGCTTCCATCGGAACTCGTCACGCACAGTTCCCGGCACTCGAACCTCGATCATTTCAAGGGTCGCGAGGTCGCCATTGTGGGTGCCGGAGCATCGGCGCTGGACCTGGCCGCTCTGTTGCATGAGGCCGGCGCGCGGGTACATCTGGTAGCGCGAACGCCGGTGATCCGGTTCCACGATCCACCCGAGATTCCGCGTCCGCTCTGGAAGCGGATTCGTTTCCCGATGACCGGTATCGGCTCAGGGTGGAAGCCGTTCTTTTGCGTGAACGCACCTTCGATGTTTCGCCGGTTACCGGAGTCATTTCGATTAAACGTCGTCCGGCGGCTGCTGGGCCCGGCGCCCCCGTGGTTTGTGAAAGACCAGACGACCGGCAATGTGCATTTCCATCTGGGAGTATCGGTGGGCCGCCCCGCGATTCGAAACAATCGCGTGGACCTTCGGCTCATGGATAACGCCGCAAGCGCCCGGACGCTCACCGTCGACCACGTGATCGCGGCTACCGGCTACCGCGTCGACCTTCGTCGGCTTCCCTTCCTTAATTCGGACCTTCGCGCCGGAGTTAAGACTATCGAGCAAACACCGGTACTTTCGGGGAACTTCGAATCTTCCGTCCCAGGTCTATACTTCGTCGGCACATCCTCCGCCAACACTTTTGGACCTCTGATGCGGTTCGTGTTTGGAGCCCGATTCACCGCGCAGCGGCTTTCAAAGCACCTCGCAAAATCGCACCGAAGCAGCGGAGGCGTGTCACGCTAGCCCATCCCAAGCATCGGAACGCGCAGCGGCCGGACGGGAAATCCCGCGCGATGGAGGCGGATGTCGCGTGCGCTCCGCCGAAAGTGTTGTTGACGGATACCACCCGCTGGGGAAGGTCCGCGCGTATGGCGATCGAACTCGCCAACGCCGGCTGTAAGGTCTCGGCCGTGTGCTTGACCGGCCGGCATCCGTTACTGAAGACGAGTGCCGTACAAAATGTTTTTGGATACAGCGGGCTCCGTCCCCTGGACTCGCTGGAAGCCGCGATCAAAACCGCCGACCCCGACCTGATCGTGCCCTGTGACGACCGCGCCGTGCAGCATCTGCATCAACTACACGCGCGGGCGCGAACCTGGGACGCGCCGGCGCAGAAGATTGCAGAATTGATCGAACGCTCCCTGGGTTCGCCGCACGGTTATTCGATCATTGCCAGCCGCTATGACCTGCTCGAAGCCGCCCGTGAGGAGGGCCTGCGCGTTCCGGAAACGCAGCAAATTCACACCGTGGCCGACCTCTGGTCCTGGGGCAAGAAACACGCGCTCCCGTGGGTCCTGAAAGCGGACCGGACGTGGGGCGGCGGAGGCGTGCATATCGCCCGCACCGCGCACAACGCCGAGAGATTTATCAGGGAAATTCCGCGATTCTTCGGAAAGACACTCGCCGTGAAGCGGCTGATCGTGAATCGCGATCCGTTCTGGCTGCTGCCTTCGTGGAGGCGCTGGATTCCAGGCGTCATCGTTCAGTCACACATCAAAGGCCGGGCGGCGAATTGCGCGGTGGTCTGCTGGGAAGGAAAGGTTCTCGGGGGAATCGCGGCCGAAGTGGTCAGTTCCAACAAGCCCACCGGACCCGCGAGCGTGGTCCGGATCGTGGACCATCCCGAAATGTTGCAGTGCGCGGAAATCCTGGCGCGCCGGTTGAAGCTGTCCGGATTCTTCGGTTTGGATTTCATGATCGAGGAAGGAACCGGCGCCGCATACTTGATTGAGATGAATCCACGCTGCACTCCGCTTTGCCATCTGCGGCTGGGCAAAGGGAGGGATATGATTGGAGCGCTCCACGCCCAGCTCTCCGGACAGTCTCACAAGGAAACGCCGTGCGTTACTCAGAACGATACGATTGCTTACTTCCCGGAGGCATGGCAGCGTGACCGTGGAGCCCTGGAGACGAGCTTTCGCGACGTGCCTTATGGCGAGCCGGATTTGATCAAAGAACTACTCGAGACATCGCCGCGGGGCACGCTCTTTGCTCGCGCCACAAAAGCGTTCCGCGCATATTTGAGCATGTTCTAGCCCCCCAACTACTCTTCCTACGCTCGTGACCTGGCAAGCCGCTGACCTGGCAGAGCGCCGGCACAGAACCGCGACCAACAGGGAGCGGATTTGGTCCTTTCCACGCAGACTCGCCAGTCAGTCGCTAATGCGCCGGGCCGGGCAGCGTGAACGTGATCATCGACGCCCCCGCCGCCACGGCGATGTACTGTTTTCCTTCGAACATATAGCTGACGGGCGGAGCGATTACGGTTCCGCCGGTCTGGAACTTCCACAGCACCTTCCCGGTCTTGGCGTCCAGCGCGATGAAGTATCCCTCGCGGTCGCCGGAGAAGATTAAGCCGCCGCCTACCGCAAGCAGTCCGCTGGTGGGCGGAGTGACCGTGGGAAACTTCCACTTGACCGTTCCGTTATTCGGGTCAACGGCGACAACCGACCCCGTGTTCGGTTCTCCAGGAACCGCCCCTGTCGTGCTGGCCTGATATTGCACGCCTTCGTGATATTCCTGGCTGGTCTTGTAATAAATCTGGCAGCCTTCGGTGGTCGTGAAATAGTAGAGTCCGGATTGCGGGCTGAAGGTAGTGGCTTGCCAGTTATGCCCGCCGCCCATTCCGGGGCAAGTGATGGTACCTTGTTCGCTCGGTTCTTTTCCTGTGACCAGATGCGGCCTGCCGTCAGGGCCGATGCCGTCGGTCCAATCGACTTTCGTGTACGCCTTCGCATACAGAAACTTTCCAGTCGCGCGATCCAACGCGTAAAGGAATCCGTTGCGATTCGCCTGCACCACAGCCTTCACTTTCTTGCCTTCGTGATTCACATCGATCAGCACGGGATCGGCGACCGAGTCCCAATCGTGCACGTCATGCGGCGTCATTTGGAAATGCCACTTCAGCTTTCCGGTATCCGCGTCCAGCGCGACCACGCTGCACGTATAAAGGTTGTCCCCCGGCCGCACGCTGCCATCCAGATCGGGTCCGGGATTTCCAGTTCCGAAATACACCAGATTCAACTCCGGATCGTAGGTGCCGGGCACCCAGATGGATCCGCCGCCGCGCTGGTAGGCGTCTCCCGACCACGTCTTCCCGGCCGCGTCCTCCGGACCAGCAACCGTGTAGAAACGCCAGACTCGTTTGCCGGTGTTCGCGTCATATGCGTCGATAATGCCGCGGACGCCGAATTCAGCTCCCGCCAGCCCGACAATCACCAGGTTCTTCGCCACCAGCGGAGCCACCGTGGCGCTGAATCCCTTCTTAATGTCGTCAATGGTCGTCTCCCACAACACGGCGCCGGTCTTGGCATCCATCGCGATAAGAGTGTCTTCCAGATTCACCTTGAACAGCTTGTCGCCCATCGCCGCGAACCCGCGGTTGACCTGGCCGCAGCAGATATCCACGCCCCGAGGCAATTTCTTGAAGTAATGCCAGGCCACGCGGCCCGTGAGAAGGTCCAGTGCAAATGCGTGGTTCGACGGCGCTGTCAGGTACATCAACCCGTCGTAAACCAGTGGACTCGCCTCGAACTTACCGGCCACGTCGGATTGGAACATCCATTTCGGCGCGAGCTGAGTTACGTTCAACGTGTTGATCTGCTTCAGGTCGCTGTAACGCCAGCCGTAGCTGTTCTTTCCATACGCGGTCCAGGTATTGGGATCCTTTTCGTTCAGATCGGCCGCATACGAAGCCGCCGCGATAAACAAAAGCCCCAACGTCAAACGTTTCGTCATTTCGCCTCCCCGCGCAATGTCGAGAGATACGCCAGCAGATCGTTGAGCTGGGTCTCATTGAATGTTGTCTTGTACGCCGGCATCAGCGACTTGTATTCCCGTGTGACCGATGCCACGTCACTGGTCATGAATGAGTAGTAGTTGCCGCTCATGTCAATGAGCTGAGCCGAAAACGTGTCGAAATTTTTCTGCACGCCGACGATCTTTTTGCCGGTCTTCGTCACCACCGTGATGGTGTTGAACCCGGGCGTAAGGTCCGCATTGGGGTCCGTTAAAGACTCGCTGAGATATTTGAGGCTGCGCTGCCGTCCCACACGAGTGAGGTCGGGACCCATGCGCCCGCCTTGTCCACTGATCGCGTGGCATTGCGAGCACTGGCCCTTTCCCGCGTAGAGAGCTTTTCCGTTCTCTACATTCCCGTGCATCTGCGTCGAGTCTCTTTTAGAGATCGAGCGGATGAACGTGACCAGCCGCCAGACATGGTCCGAGCCGATGCGCGACAGAAAATCCGGCATCTCCGTTCCCGCGGCGCCCTCCGCAATGACGGTATAGAGATCCTCGTCGGTGTCGCCCACCGAATAGGTTCCACGCGTCAGGTCGGGAGCCCGTCCGCCATCCGCATTCCGGCCGTGGCAGGGAGCGCATCGAAGGCTAAACATCGGTTTTCCGTCGCCGATCGCCTTCGGATCGTTCGCGAACGGGTTGGTCTTGGGCGTCTGGGCAGCGCACACGGCCGCCACCACGAGCCCGAGCAAACAACGTTTTCGCATAAGCCTCCGCATATGATACTACCGTCCGATTTTAAGCGGCTCTATTTGTAGTACGGAGCGTGCGACATCGGCGACGGCAGGCCGTCGGCTGAATCGGCTTCCATGAACTCCGTGCGCGTGCCATCCGGATCGAAGAAGTTTCCTTGCCATTTGTGGTTCACGCCGACATGGCTTTCCTGCTGCGCCGCGCGCGTGTAATCCTTCCAGGCCGGACGCGCCTTCACCCACACGACCGCTTTCGCCATGTCCGGCACCAGCAGCGCGATGTGGCCGACGCCGACACCGCCGACCATCGCCGGCGCTTTGCCCTTGCCCTTATCCGCACCACCCCGTCCGCCGCCGTGTCCCAGGCTCCACTCGATGTAATCATCGGCTTCCGGCAGCTTCAGATTCGAAAGATTCGCCAGTACCGGGCCCGTCGGAGCCGGCGCCGGCGGACGGCCGAGAGCCACCATGGTCGTATCCGCGCGCCAGAATTCGCGCAGATTGAACGCCTTAAAGTAAAACTCCGTGGTCTCCTGCTTGGTGATCGAGACGCCGACGTGCAGCATACGCATCGACGGGCGATCGTCGCTCAAATATTTTCCATAGGTTTTCACGCTGAGGCTGTCCGGAGTGTACTGCATGATTTCATAAGGATTGTTGTCGGGATCCTTGATGTGAAACGCCAGATCGTTGGTCGGCGTCTTCTCGGCTTTGTCGGGAACGGTAAAGCCCTGCGCCTTCAGGTACTGCCGCATCGCTTCCACGTCGTCGGTCTCAATTGCCGCGTCCACATACCGGGGCTGATTGTTTCCGGTCTCAGGCATCACCACGATGTACTGGCGATTGTTGACTTTAAAGAACACCGCGATCACTTGATCCTGCGCCAGCCCTCCGCCTAGAACTGCGGTGTGGTCCTTCTTCACGGTGAACGCTTCCTGATATCCGAACAGATCGCCGTAAAAATGGCGCGCGGCGTTGAGATCCTTGACGCGCACCGCGATGTGCGACAAACCGAGCAAACGTGGCCGCTGTTGCGCCCACCCCATACTGGTCAACAACAGTCCTATTAATGCGAGCTTCTTCATGGAATTTCCCTCATCTCCTCAAACGCAAAACTCTTCTATGCTATACCTTCGCACCTCATCTTCGTCAACTGGGAACCGTCGCCGGCCTAAACTTGCGGCAGGCCCGTACCGGCTTGTGCTCAGCGATTTAACGGCGTAAACTCTTCCCAGTACAAGTGTGTGTCCGTCGCTTGGAGGAGGCTTGATGCCGATGGGGTCCCGTTACCCTAGGACGATCCGAAGCTCAATTTCCACTCTGTGCGCCTTGGGGATTGGCGCGCTGTTCCTGCTGCCGGCCGGATCGGACGGCCAACCGTCTCCGGCGCCTGTAACCGCGGTTCTGGCGAAATGCCAGCAATGCCACGGCGAGAAGCTCCAGATGGCGAATTTGAGCCTCGCGACACGCGATTCCATGCTCAAGGGCGGCGATCATGGTCCGTCCATCGTTCCCGGCAATGCAGCAGGGAGCCTTCTCTACCAGCGCATCTCAGGTCAAGTCGAGCCGGTCATGCCGATGGCTCCGCTTCCCAAGCTCACCGCCGAGGAAATTGCTTCGGTGAAGGACTGGATCAATGCCGGAGCTCCGCTGAGCGTCCCGAAAATGACCGAAGCCCCGAAGACGACTTCCGCGGTCGGCACGAACGATGACGCGTCGCTTCTGGTGTTCGGAAGTTACAAAGAAAGAAAAATCACCGATGCCGACCGCGAGTGGTGGGCGTTTAAGAAGCCGGTTCGCGCTGCGGCCCCGCGCAGCAGCGACGCACGATGGAATAACAATGCCATCGACGCATTCGTAAAGGCCAAGCTGGAGGAAAAAGGTCTCAAGCCCGCGCCGCAGGCCGATCGATACACTCTGATTCGCCGCGCCTATCTGGATCTGGTCGGTTTGCTGCCCACTCCCGCGGAAGTGGATGCGTTCGTGAAAGACCCGTCGCCGCGCGCCTATGAAAACCTGGTGGACAAGCTCCTCGATTCGCCGCACTACGGCGAACGATGGGCGCGGATGTGGCTGGATGTTTCCCGCTACGCCGACAGCACGGGATACGAGTTCGATTACGACTACGATGATGCCTGGCGCTATCGCGACTACGTGATCAAGGCGTTCAATCAGGACAAGCCGTACAACCAGTTCATCCTTGAACAGCTCGCGGGCGACGAACTCGACCAGCCGACTTTCGACAGCCTTACTGCGACCGGCTTCGTTCGCCTTGGGCCACGCGTCGCCGACCGCGATCTGGAAAATCCCAACTACCGCTTCGATTATCTGGATGACATGGTCCGCACGACGCTGCAGGGCTTCCAGGCCCTGACGGTGAATTGCGCCCGCTGCCACGATCATAAGTTCGATCCGATCACGCGCAAGGATTATTACAAATCCGCCGCCATCTTCAATGGCTTCGTCGAATACGACCATCCGCTGGTGCCCCAAAGCGAATGGACGAAATACGAAAAGGCTGCGAACGAAATTAACGCCAAAATCGAGGCCTTGAACAAGCAGATCGGCGTGATCGAAGCGCCTTACAAGAAGCAGCAGTTTCAGGCAACGCTCGCCAAATTCCCGGCGGACATTCAGGAAGCCTTTAAGGTTCCGGAAGAAAAGCGCACGCCAGGGCAGAAGCTTTTGGTGGCTCAGGTCTCGACGGTCCGCGGAGTGGATCCCGACACGTTCGGCGCTGCCGCCCCTGCCAAGCTCAAAGTGAGCGACCAGGATGACCAGGCGCGCAAGGTTCTCGAAGACCAGATCGACGCGCTCAAGAAACAAATGCCGGAGCGCCCGCCGATCGCGATGGGCATCCGCGATGGAGATTTCCGATTTACTCCGCATCGTCCGTTCCAGCCCGGAACCGGCGGCGGAATCGCGTATGAGAGCTTCGGATTCAAAGGAAAATATCTTCCGTCGCAGGGCGATTCTTACCAGCCGCCGCCGATGTATTTCGCCAGCAATGGACTTGGTTCCTTCGCCGATGAAATGAAAGCTCCAGTGATCGAAGCCGGCTTGCTCACCGTGTTGAATACGAAGAACGCGCCTGCCGCCGATCCACCCAAGAACGGCACGCCAACCAGCGGACGCAGGCGAGCGCTTGCTGAGTTCATCGCATCCGAAGACAATCCGCTCACCGCTCGCGTGATGGTGAACCGGCTCTGGTATCAGCATTTCGGCCAGGGAATCGTCACCACTCCGAACAACTTTGGAAAAATGGGCGCCCTGCCTTCGAATCCTGTGCTGCTCGATTGGCTGGCGACCGAGTTCACGCGCCAGGGATGGAGCATCAAGCAGATGCAGCGCCTGATCATGAACTCGGAAACCTACAAGATGGCGTCGGCGTATTACGAAGCGGACAGCGC
>DATGGL010000225.1:0-5636 GCA_035308605.1 Bryobacteraceae bacterium | reverse complement strand
GAGAAACTCGAGAACACGCGCCGGCGAATGAACTGGCGTTCCCGCAGCGGCTTGCATGTCCAGCATGTTGGTGGACGCGGCGTCGGCGACGGTGAGATACAAGGGGCCGTAGGGCGCGCCAACGGGAACCTTGTAGTGCACACTCTTCAAGGTTTCAGCGCCGTTCTCCCCTGCCAGCGTCACGATCGCTTCCAGATCGTCGCCCGGGCGGACCTGTCGGGGCGCGGTGAGATCAGCAATTTGGGACTGAAGACGGCGGTCGAGTTCCTGAATGTCGAGCGTCACGCCTTTCAGCTTCAGCGCGTCGAATCCGCTCGAAAGAGCATAGGTCAGCGGGGAGCCGACGCCGATCGCGGCCAGTGTGGACGTGCCGACGTCGCTACCGTAAACGTCGTTGACGCGAACGCTGCCGCCGTCAAAATCGATGTGGCCGCGCACCGCGAACGTGGTGGGGCCTACGCTGCGTTCCGTCTCGTCGAGCGATGAAAATATCGCCATTTGGGCCACCAAGGGCGTCATCACGCGATCCTGGATCATGTTCATGCGATACACGTGCGTGCCAACCCGAATTTCGATCGGGATCGTCGCAGCCCGGCGGCCCATCAAACCCGAGATTGCGGTGTTGCGATCCTCGGTAATGGTTCCCATCCATTCACGCGCGGTGGAGATCTTGAAGGACGCATTAAGATTGGGCAACAAGGCGATCACTTCAGACCGGGCGAAGGGCATCTCCGTCGGACCGCCGGCTAAGAAGCGATGACCGAAAGCGTAGACGCGATTGCCGTCGACATAGGTAACCGTGCCGTCAGCGCCGATGTTCATGTCGCCGGAAAGAAGCTGAACGCTGATCATCGATCCAGGCTCGACGGCGGCGGAAGAGCCGAGTTTAGGCGCGGGATTTCCACCCCCCGAAACTCCCTGACGCGGATCCAGCCCGAGGGCGCGGAGCTGTGGGGCGAAGTGATCGAGCGTGGCGGAGGAAAATCCGGAGAAAGATACCGGCGTGGCGATCTCCTCGAGTCGCTGGCTTCCCGTCTGAACGCTTCGGCGCGCCAGGGACGCCGCCAAACGCGGTTTCATCTCCGGATCGACGCGCAGCATCTCTTCAATTGGCCGGATACCGGCGATGGCTTCCTTGGAAAGGGGAAACCCGAGCGCGACGGCTCCGGCGAGCTTGCCGTCGATATAGACGGGCGATCCGCTCATCCCCTGCATGACGCCCGTATTGGCCAGCGGTCCGCCTTTTAGACGCCCGAGGATAATCGATTCACGGGGGCCGATATTCTCAAGAACTCCCAGGATTTCGACTTGAAATTCCTCGACGCGAGTGCCGGAAAAAACGGTGCGGCCGACGCCATGCTGGCCGGCGCGGATATCTTTCAAAGGAAAGATCGCCGGAGCAGCCTGAAGAGCCGCTGCGGCGAGGCCCAGGGCCAACAGGCGAGTCACACGCACAGTAACATTGTAGGCCCGGCGCGGGGCGAACAGCGGAATGCATGATTCGAAGACCACGCGTGTCAACCTGGAGGGAGTGCGGCGCGTCTAACGTTGAACTTGATCAAGTGGTTTCGGAACCCGTGGAACCTGACGCTGGCGGCTTTGCTCATCGCGTGCATCGCGCGGCTGTGGCTGTTTCCCATCTCGCAGAGCTTTTGGGTCGACGAGATGGTTACCGCGTACGTCGTTCACCATGGCGCGAACGATCCTTCGTTCGTCGACGCGCCGCAGGTACCCAAGTCGATTTATTATCCGGTCGCTCGCGCGGCGGATTCGATCTTCGGCGTCTCTGAAGCGGGTTATCGGGTTCCTTCCATCGTGTTCGCCGCGATTGCGCTCTTATTGATTGCGCTTCTGGCCGCGCGGCTGATTCATCCCGACGCTGGTTGGTTCGCTGTTTTCGCGTGTCTGGCGCTGAAGGGTTTCAACACCGAATCCGCCGACGCCCGTCCCTACGCGTTGGGATTTTGCGTGGCGGCCGCGGCTTTTGTGTTTCTGGTGAGGTGGCTCGATTCCAATCGTTGGACTGATGCGCTGGCGTTTGCGATCTTCGCGGCGCTGGTCTGGCGCGTGCACCTCATTTTCTGGCCGTTGTATCTGGCGTTCGCGGTCTACGCGCTCGTGCGGCTGCTCAAGCAAGAAACTGAAGTGGGCTGGCTGAGGGCATTGTTAGTGTTTGGGGCCGTCGCTTTGGCGCTGGTGCCCGTCCTAATTGGCGCGGTTCCGATTTTCCGCTCCGGAAACGCGCATGTGATCGTGCCGATGCCTTCGCTGCGGGAATTAGCGGATTCGTTGAAGTGGAAATTGGTGCTCACGTGTCTGGGCGCCGCCGCGATCATCGCGCGAGTATTGCGCCGAACCCCGGATCCCACCGCGTTAGCCTGGGCCTCGATTTCGCTGATCGCCGGATGGTGGCTGATCGATCCGATTTCGTTGTTCGCCTATTCCCGGCTGACGGGAAACAGCGTTTTCGTTAATCGTTACCTTTCGATTGCCCTGCCGGGAGCCGCGCTGGCGGCAACGTTTGCCGTGGCCCTGGTCCTGCCGCGGCCGAACTGGAAGTTGTCGGCGGCGGTGCTAGGCCTGGGCGTACTCATTACATTGGGGCAATGGGGAAGACCCGTTCGGGCGAATTCGGATTGGCGCGCGGCGGCGCGGAAAGTGAGCGAACTAACTCTCGATGCCGACACCCCCGTGATCTGTCCGAGCCCGTTCGTCGAGGCGCAGCCGCCCGTCTGGCGTCCCGACTATCCGCTGCCGGGATTCCTTTACGCGCATCTGCCCGTGTACACGTTCTCTGGCCACGCCTATCTGTTTCCGTTCAAGAATTCACCGGAGGGGGAATTATACGCGACCAAGCTCTCTCAGGATCTGCTTCCGAAATCGCGACGATTTATCCTGTACGGCGGCGATGTGAATGTTCACCGCTGGCGTGACTGGTTTGAAAAACGTCCGGAACTGGAGGGATGGAAGGAAACGGATCTGGGCCCGTTCGGCGATGTGGATGTCGTGATGTTCGACTGCGCGCGATAATTACCGAGTCTTGACCACTTCAAGAAATGCTTGCGCCGCATGGCTGAGCGCGCGGCGGGCCGGATAAGCCAGGCGAATCTGCCGGTCGACGTGCATCTCCTTCACGCGAACTTCGCAAACGATGCCCTGCCGGACTTCCTCGTCGACGCACATGCGCGGGAGAAACGCGACACCCTCGTTGCGCTGGACCATTTTGCGGATGGCCTCGACGGTTGGCATTTCCAGGTCCATGTGCAGTGGGACCTTGTTGCGCTGGAATTCGCGGATCACCAGAGCACGGTACGGTGAAACGACATTGTGCGCGATGAACGTCTCCTTGCCTAGTTCGGTGATGGAAATCTCGGGGCGCTTGGCAAGCCGGTGCGACGGCGCCACGATGAACGACAGGTGATCGGTGTAGATCACTATTGTCACCAGACGATCGTCCTCGGGATCGTAGGTCAGGATCCCGAGCTCGAGTTCCCCATCCATCAATTCCGTGGGAATCTTGCTCGACAGACTGCGCCGGATCTGCACTTTTATCCCGGGGTACGCCCGGCGGTAATGATCGATATGGTCGAGGAGATAAAGCGTCGAGGATTCGTTCGCACCGATGGTCAGGCGGCCGGCGGACTTGTCCCGAAGCTCCGCCAGGGCGTTTTCAAGGTCGCTTTGCAGGTTTTCATAGCGGCGGGCGTATTCCATGACAATGCGGCCGGCGTCGGTCAGCATCAAGTCCTTGGCCGATCGATCGATCAATTTCTCCCCTAGTTCCGTTTCAAGTCTCTGAATCGAAAGGGAGATCGCCGGTTGGGTGCGGAGCAGTTTCTCGGCGGCTCGGGAAAAACTCTTTTCGTTCGCGACGGTTAGGAAGACGCGAAGCGGGTGCAGCTCCATAAAGCTAGATTATATATTGCTGATAAATATAAATTTGTCAAATCGGGCTGCCGATGGCATGCTTAAGCTATGGCTGATCGCGTATACATCTTCGATACAACTTTGCGGGATGGAGAGCAATCGCCGGGATGCAGCATGACGGTTCCGGAAAAGCTCCGGATGGCGGCAAAGCTGGTGGAGTTGGGGGTCGACATTCTGGAAGCCGGGTTCCCGATCGCCTCGGAGGGGGACTCGGAAGCAGTGGACGCGGTTAGCCGCGAGTTTCCGTGGGCGAACGTGGCCGCGCTGGCCCGGGCGAACAAGCCGGATGTGGAAGAGGCTGCCAAGGCACTCAAGCGTGCACGCCGGCCCCGCATTCACACGTTCATCGCGACCAGCGATATTCATCTCAAGTACAAGCTGAAAAAATCGCAGGATCAGGTTTTGGAGGAAGCTTGCGCGGCGGTAGCGCTGGCGCGCTCCTATGTCGACGACGTGGAGTTTTCCGCTGAAGACGCGACGCGGACGGATTGGGATTATCTGGAGAAAGTCTGCAAGGCCGTGGTCGCCGCGGGCGCGCGGACAGTGAATCTGCCGGATACGGTTGGATATTCGGTGCCGGATGAGTATGCCGCAATGATCGGGCGGATGGTGAAGTCGTTGGGCGATTCGGCCATTGTCAGCGTGCATTGCCACGACGATCTCGGCCTCGCGACGGCGAATTCTCTTGCCGCTTTGCATGCCGGCGCACGGCAGATCGAGTGCTGCATAAACGGAATCGGCGAGCGGGCGGGGAATGCGGCGCTCGAAGAAGTTGTGATGGCGATGAATACGCGCCGCGACCGGTTGCCGTTCGAGACTCGGATCGTTACGGAACAGCTTTATCCCGCGAGCCAGTTGCTCGCGTCGCTGATTACGTTCGGGCCGCAGCCGAATAAGGCGCTGGTGGGCGAGAATGCCTTCGCGCACGAAGCGGGGATTCACCAGGACGGCTTCCTGAAAGAGCGAACCACCTACGAGATCATCGAGCCGAAGTCGGTGGGCGTACCGGAGACGCGGCTGGTGCTGGGCAAGCACAGCGGGCGTCACGCGCTGGCAAAGCGGCTGGACGATCTGGGAATTCCGCTGCAACGCGAAGAGCTGGACGTGGTGTATCAGCGCTTCACGGCGCTCGCGGACCGGAAGAAGGGTCTGAGAAACGACGAGATCGCCGCGCTGGCGCGCGAAGTGATCGGCGAGAAGAAGGCCGCGGGCGCGGCGGCGGATTAAGAATTGGCCGCGGATACACGCGGATAGAACGAGCCAGACGCGGATAAAATCATATAAATGAATTTGAAAATCCTGCTGTTGCCCGGCGATGGTGTCGGTGGCGAGGTTACCAGTGCGGCCGTAAGCGTCCTGGAAGCGGTGGCCAAGAAATTCGGCCACACGCTGGAGCTTTCCGAGGGGTTGATCGGCGGCATAGCGATTCATAAGACCGGGTCGCCGCTGCCGGACGATACGTTGAACAAGGCGCTGGCGGCGGATGCGACGCTGCTTGGCGCAGTCGGGCTGCCGGAATTCGATAACGTCGCGCCCGAGAAGCGGCCGGAGCGCGGGCTGCTGGGGATTCGCAAAGCTCTCGGTGTGTACGCCAACCTGCGTCCGGTGAAAATGTGGCCGTCGCTGGTGGAGTCTTCTCCGCTCAAGAACGAAATCGTGACAGGGACGGACATGATCATTGTCCGCGAACTCAATGGCGGGCTGTATTA
>DATGGL010000224.1:0-1676 GCA_035308605.1 Bryobacteraceae bacterium | reverse complement strand
TCCAGACAAGCCGCTGCAAAGGCAAACCGAAACGCATTTGCGAGCGACTGCCTGAGTCGTGGCTAATCCTTGAACGCGATGTTGAGGCCCGTCGTCAAAATCAGATCGTTCTTCTTCACTCCGGGTATGGGATCGCTCACGAATACGTCGCTACCGGTGGTTTGCCAGCTCAGCCATTTGTAGAGCTTGTTCGTGAGCGTCGTATCCAGCGTGAAGCGATACTGCCCCGTGTCGCTGAGGTCGGGATAGAAAGTGAATTGCTCGGTGAACGTGCTGGTTTTCCAGAACTGGCGCGTGAAGTCTTCGCCGAGCGTCGCGCCCGCGACATTTCTCTGCTGCGCCAGGGCGATCGTGCTGGCAGAATACGATTCCCGCGTATAGTTGGCGCCGAAAAGCACATCGAACGTCGTGCCCGTTCGTTTGATCACGTGAACGCCCAGGCCGCCGCTATAGATTTGTCGCAAATTCAAATCCTGTAGCTGGTTGTATTCGTAATCGGCGCTGCCGAAGCCAAAGAGGCGAGCCTGGAAATCATGGTCATACCGTGCGCCGCCGCGGACGTCGTTGGCGGTGACGCCGCTGGTGCCGGCCGTGTTGCTCGAAGCGTAGATCGTGTTCGCGTAGGTGGTCAGTTTATCGTTGAGCGTGGTGCGGATGCCGCTGAACCCCGTCGAAAGGTTGGTCGTATCGCTATTCCCGCGAGCCAGCGACAAGCCGAGAGTTGCGCCGATGGTCCAGTTTTCGGTGAACGCGGGATGGAGCGAATGCTCGTAGGCGGCCTGTTCGGATTGGGAGCGCAGCAACGTCACGTGGGCGAGCGGCACCTCGACCGCCGGCCCGGACGTGGGGGCGATCGTTATGTCCGTTCCTTCCATGCTCAGCTTCCCGTTCACAGTTTTCTTGTCCGTGGTGATCACGTAAACCGGCGTATCGGAGACGATCTGCTTTACCGCCGACATCTGCACGTTGATCTCGCCCGCGTAGTCCGTCTTCACCGTAAGCTGCTTCCCGTCGGAGTGTTCGATCGCGCCGGTGAGACGATCGCCGTTTTTCAGGAGGATGGTGTCTGCCTGGACCGTGCAAACAAGGCTTATGAACAAGAAAAGTGCCACCACGACTTTCATTGGGAATGATCCTTTCGGAGAAGAAGTCGGCTGGGGATATCGAGTCTACCAGACAGGCAGCGGCAATTCCGAGAGGGTTCGCGCGAGCTCGGCGGGGAAACCTGCGGCGAGCAAGGGCTCCCGGCCGTGCGTCCGAATCAGGCCACGTCCGCTACTTCACTTCTTGGCTACGCCCTGCGCGGCGAGCTCGAAATCGATGTACTGCACGAGCAATTGCGGGTCGCCGCCAGCGAGCGGCCGGCCGTTAATGAACGCGGTGGGCGTGCTATCGACGCCAAGAGCGACGCCCTCGGCGTGCTCCGCATCGACGGCCTTCTGCGCATCCGCGGACGACAGGCACGCCTTGAACGTGTCCGCGTTCAGCCCCGCTTCCGAGGCGAACGACACGAGCTTGTCCCAAACGTTTTCCGGTGAGATCGCATCCTGATCGTTGAAGACCGCGTCGTGAATCTTCCAGAATGCATCGGGCGATTGCTCGTAGGCGCAATGGGCGCCGATCGCGGCGGTTTGGGCCCACGGATGAATCGTCGTCAGCGGAAAATTCTTGTAGAC
>DATGGL010000223.1:0-1784 GCA_035308605.1 Bryobacteraceae bacterium | reverse complement strand
AAAAGCGACCTCCCGCACCAGGCGCAGGATCTGGACGCCGTGTCCGTTTCCGCGCTCAATGGCGATGGGGTTCCCGAGCTTCGAAAACGCCTGGTCGAAACGATCGCCCCGCGTGGACGTTACGAGCAGGAGGGCGGATTTATCACCAGCCTTCGCCATGAGCGGCTGCTGAACGAATCGCGCGATGCACTGGAACAGGCGAAGAGCGCCACGTCACTCGGTATCCCGCACGAGATGCTGTTGCTCGACCTCTACGGCGCCCTGCGGCCCATCGACGCGATCACCGGCGCGACTACAGCGGATGACATCCTGAACCGTATCTTCTCCACGTTCTGTATCGGCAAATAGATTACTTGATGTGGATCGTCACCATGTCCGTGAAGCCCTGGCTGGTCTGTACGGCGAGACTCTGCGCGCCGGAATTGACGGTTCCTGGGATTTGAATGTTGAGCTGATACAGTCCCGCAAGCGTCGGCACCAGTCCCGCGAACGCAACATTGGTGACAAGCTGGCCGCCCACGTAAACATTCACGGGACCGTTGATGTTGTAGAACGTGCCGGTCGGCGTCGCTGCGCCATCCGGCACCGTCGGGGTAACCGCGCCCAGGCCGCCGACGTACACTGAGACGATTTCATCGCGGGCCGCCGGACTCGCGGCATTCGCGATCGTCCCGTTCAAGTGCCGGATCGCGCCTTCGGCAATGCCGGTCGCTGGAATACTGAACACTCCCGGGGCGGTCGCTGCCAAAGGCACGTCGACAGAATTGGATTTGACGTTATTGACGCTGACCACAATGGTGGCCGTCGATCCGGTGACGCCGAACGGGACAATCGCGTCGATGTACGGCGAACTTCCCTGCGCGACCGCGTACACCGGCGCGGGAATCCCGTTGACACTCACCTGCACGCCTCCGAGCGAGGTCAGCAGCGGGAACGTCTGGGCGCTGACCGATTGGGAGCCGAATCCGGTTCCGAACATCGTCAGAAATTCTCCGGGGGCGATCGGGAATCCGGGCGGAGCGAAACTTCCCGTGTTGAAGATGCCTTGCGGATTCAGGAATACCCCCGTGCCCGATTGCGGCGGCATGAGCGAGCCGAAATAGATTTCGTAGCTCGGTGAATCCGCGACATCGACGCCGCTGGTCACGAACGTCTTCGCCGTCGAAGCGAGATCTACATGTCCGGTGGTAGATGTTTGCGCGCCGGAGCCGTCGACGCCGAGATTATACGTAATGAGTGGCGCGGCATCAAAAAGTCCGTCCGATTGCCGCGTGCGCCGCGCCCAAATCGAGTTTCCGTCCGCATTCGCGTGCACCGAACCGGAAACAGCAGCCAGCCGCGCGTTGGGAAAATCCAGGCTCGGCGTGTCGTAGCGCATACCGGCTGCGAAATAGAACCCGGACCAACTCGCATTCGTCGCACTACTCGGAAACGCCTTCACTCCGACCACCAGACCATGCAGTCCGCCGGTCATCGATCCGCCGATGAAATACGATCCGTCCTGGGCCACGTAAATGTTTTTTACTCCCGCGATCAACTGCGTTGTTACATCCAGACCCGCGGCCGTTGGGAACGTCAGCGTCCCGGAGCCGTCATTTGCCACCGTGTACGTCATCGGGCTGACGGTTTGAGATTGCAAATGGTTCTTCAGATTCTGAGCCTGTCCGGTCACCGAAGTTTCCGCGAAGCTCCCGGATCCGTTTGCTGTCAACGAGAAGTTCGTATCGCGGATATTCGCGAGACTGGCGCCGGGGAATTCGAGGCTCGAAACCCAGTAGACGCCA
>DATGGL010000222.1:0-2192 GCA_035308605.1 Bryobacteraceae bacterium | reverse complement strand
ATTTTGGAGCGGTCACCAACCACCACCCAGACCATGTTGTCGGGACGGATCACTTTGTGAGCGACATCCGCTATGTCCGATAGCTTTAGCGCCCGCACTTTCCCCGCGTAAGTTTCGTAGTAGTCGTCCGGCAAACCGAATTGGATCATACTGCTGATCGAGCCGCCCACCGCGTTCATCGTTTCCCGCGAACCCGGGAGCCGCAATGTTTCGTTGGCTTGGGCTTTGGCAAGCTCCTCGGCGCTCACCGGCCGGTTGCCGAGGATTCCGCGAAACTCCTTGTCCATCTCGGCGATCGACTCTTTGGTCTTATCCGTCTGAACCGGCGCGAGCGCAAGGAAGGGGCGCTGTCCGCGCGCGCCGAACAACAGACTCTGTGCGCCGTAAGACCAGTGCTTGTCCTCGCGCAAGTTCATATTGATGCGCGCGCCGAAATTGCCTCCAAGAATATTGTTCATGGTCTGGATGGCGATCTCGTCCGGGTCGGATGTAGGCGGCGCAATGTGTCCGGCGAAGATCATCGATTGCAGCGCCCCCGGCTTGTCGATCAGATAAATCACTGGTTTCGGCTGCTGCTGCACGGTTCCGATGTTTTTGTGCGGCGTTTCGCCAGGCTTCCAGCCGGCGAAGATTTTTTCGAGGCGCGGCTGCAGGTCGGCGAGCGTGCTATCGCCCACCACAATCAGCGTGGAATGATTCGGCTTGAACCAACTCGCGTGAAATTTGACCAGATCCTCGCGCGTCATTTTGGCGACGCTGGCTTCGGTGCCCGATCCGGTGAGCGGCAGGCCATAGGCGTGATCCTTCCCGTAAATGAGGCCGGGGAAAACCCGCAGTGCCATTTGCAAGGGCGTCACTTTTTCGCGTTGGATGCCGGCGATGCGCTGCCTCTGCTGCCGCCGGAAGTCAGACTCCGGGAAAGCCGGATTCAGAATCACGTCGGCAAAAACGTCGAGCGATGGATTCAAATTGGTTTGCAGCGCCGAGAGAAAAACCGTCGACAAATCCAGATTCGAATTGGCAGTGAGCTGCGCTCCCAGCACCGCCAGTTGATCGCTGATCTCGAGCGCGGTGCGCGTCTTGGTGCCGCCATCGAGCAGCGACGTAGTCATGCTAGCCGTGCCCGGCGTGGCGAATTGGTCGGCGGCGTAACCGGCATCCACTTTGAGCCAGAGATTCACCACCGGAATCTCATGACGTTCCGCTAGAATAATTTTCAAGCCGTTGGACAGCGTGGCCCGCTGCAGTTTCGGCAAACGCAAATCCGGCGGCGTGCCGGTCTCCGGCAGCTTGGAGCGATCTACGCCCGTAGCCTCGGTCTTGTAGCTGCCGAAGGGATGCACTTCGAGTGCATAGACGCCGTCGGCCAGCCAGCGATTGGCGGCCGTCTTTAGGTCGTCCGCCGTCGCTTCCCGCACTCGTTTGAGCTGCGTCTTGTAAGCATCCGGACTTCCGGCAAACACCTGGTTACGTGCCAACACATCGGACTTGCCACCAAACCCGCCGATGCGCTCGATGCCGCGAATGAATGTCGCCAGGTACTGGCTCTTCACGCGCTCCATCTCGTGTGCAGTCGGACCGCTTTGCAGGAACCTCGCCACTTCTTCGTCGATGGCTTTCTCCACTTTGGATAAATCCTCGCCCGGCCGTGCGGTCGCGCGAATTTCGAACTGCCCGCCAATCTCGCCCGGATTCACGGTTGCGCTCACGTCGGTCGCGATCTGATCGTCATACACCAGGCGCTTGTAGAGCCGTGAATTTTTCCCGCGCGCCAGGCAGTCGCTGACCAGGTCGAGGTAATCGTCGCCCGCCTGGCTGTATCCCGGAATGTTCCATACCTTATAGATGCGCGCCTGCGGAACGCGGTCTTCGACTGACCCGCGATGCGTTCCCGTCATCTTCGCGATCCATTCACGATGCGTCGCTACCGGCGGCCCGGCAGGAATGTCGCCGAAATATTTCTGGACTTTCTCTTTGGCGACTTGCGGCGTAATGTCCCCGGCCAGCACCAGTACCGCGTTGGACGGCCCGTAATACGTTTTGAACCACTCCTGCACGTCGCTCAGCGAGGCTGCGTTCAAGTCGTCCATCGAACCGATGGTGGTCCACGAATACGGATGCCCAGCCGGATACGTGTTCTGCGTCAGCAGTTGTTCGGTAATCCCGTACGGCTCATTCTCTCCCTGGCGTTT
>DATGGL010000221.1:0-15310 GCA_035308605.1 Bryobacteraceae bacterium | reverse complement strand
CGGTGTGGTCTTCCAGAGAATTGCGAGTTGAGTATCCGAAAAGCCGTCGCGCTTGGCCCTGCGCATCGTCTCGCGCGCAACCGTCGCGAGCGACTCCTTCGCGAGATGTTCTTCGAAATCGATCAGCTCGCGGATCTGGCGAAGGAACCACGGATCGATCTTCGTGATCTCGTGGATCTCTTCGTTGCTGTATCCGCGCTCCATCGCGAACCGGATGTAAGGGAGCCGCTCGGGATTGGGAGTAGTCAAATGGAACGCGATCGCCTGCTCGTCGAACGATGGCGCGGCGGTCGCGGACTTGCCGGTCTCAAGACTGCGAATGCCTTTGAAAAGGGCTTGTTTGAAGGTCCGGCCGATCGACATCACCTCGCCGACCGATTTCATTTGCGTGCCGAGAACCGGCTCGGCGCCCGGGAATTTTTCGAATTGCCAGCGGGGGATTTTCGCGACAACGTAATCGATGGTCGGCTCGAAGCAGGCCGGCGTCTTGCGCGTGATATCGTTTTTGATCTCGTCCAGGCGATAGCCCACGGCAAGCTTCGCGGCGATCTTGGCGATCGGAAAGCCCGTCGCTTTGGATGCCAGCGCCGAGCTGCGCGAGACGCGCGGGTTCATCTCGACGATCACCATGCGTCCGGTCGCGGGATCGATGGCGAATTGAACATTCGATCCTCCGGTATCGACGCCGATTTCGCGTAGACACGCGAGCGCGGCATCGCGCATCATCTGATATTCGCGATCGGTCAGTGTCTGGGCAGGCGCGACCGTGATCGAATCACCCGTATGCACTCCCATCGGGTCGAAATTCTCGATGGAGCAGACGATGATCACGTTGTCGGCGAGATCGCGCATCACTTCGAGCTCGAATTCCTTCCAGCCGAGGACGCTTTCCTCGATCAAAACCTCGTGAACCGGAGAAAGATCCAGGCCGCGGTCGAGAATTTCCTCTAGTTCCTCGCGATTGTAGGCGATACCGCCGCCCGTGCCGCCCATAGTGAAACTGGGGCGCAGAATCACCGGGTAACCAATGCGTGCCGCAAAATCGAGGCCTTTGGGCACTGTGTTGACGAGCTGCGACTGCGGCAGATCCAGACCAATCTTGCGCATCGCGTCCTTGAACAGCAGGCGATCTTCGGCTTTCTTAATCGAATCGATCTTCGCTCCAATGAGCTCGACGCCGTAGCGGTCGAGCACGCCCGCCTCAGCCAGCGCAACCGAGAGATTCAAGCCGGTCTGTCCGCCGACGGTCGATAGCAGCGCGTCCGGGCGTTCCTTGCGGATCACTTCTTCGGCGAACTCGACGCTGAGAGGCTCCACGTAAGTGCGATCGGCCAATTCGGGGTCGGTCATGATCGTGGCGGGATTCGAATTGATCAGCACCACCTCATAACCGTCGGCGCGGAGGGCCTTGCAGGCCTGCGTGCCGGAATAATCGAACTCGCAGGCCTGGCCGATGACGATCGGGCCGCTTCCGACGATCAGAATTCGATGGAGGTCGTTGCGTCTGGGCATCAGCGCTCCATCAGCTTTGCGAAATCGTCGAACAGATATCGCGAATCGTGTGGACCCGGAGCGGCTTCGGGATGATACTGCACACAGAACACGGGGTGGCTCCGATGGCGGAAACCTTCCAGAGTTTCGTCGTTCAGATTGGTATGCGTGACTTCAAGCTCGTTGAGATTAAGAGAATCGGGATCGACCGCGAAACCGTGGTTGTGGGATGTGATCTCGACTTTGCCTGTGATCTTGTTCAAGACCGGGTGGTTCGCGCCGCGATGTCCGAACTTCATTTTGTATGTCTTGCCGCCGAGGGCGAGACCCAGGATCTGATGCCCGAGACAGATGCCGAAGATCGGGACGCGCCCGATTAATTTGCGCATTTGGGCGGCTTGATGTTCGAGAGGCTCCGGATCGCCAGGGCCGTTGGATAAGAAAACGCCGCTTGGTTTCAGCGACAGAACATCTTCGGCCGATGTGGCGGCCGGCACGACCGTTAAGCGGCATCCCACCTGGACCAATCGGCGAAGAATATTGTGCTTGATGCCGAAATCGTAGGCGACAACATGAAAGCGGGGCGCGGCCGGATCGTGCTCCAGGTCGGACGGGGAACACGGGTCCACCGGCTTGGTCCATTCGTAGGAATGCGGCGTGGAAACGCGATTGGCCAGATCCAGGCCGGCCATCGAAGGCGAATTCCGGGCGCGTTCGATCAGCGTCGCGGCATCCGGGCAGATCGTCGAAAGAACGCCACGCATAACGCCACGGGAACGCAGGTGGCGGACTAAGGCTCGCGTGTCTACACCGGCGATCACTGGGACACCGCTGCTCGTCAGGAATTCCTGAGCGGTTTCGTCGGCGCGCCAATTGCTCGACAGCGGAGAGAATTCGCGAACCACCAGACCCTCGATATACGGCTTGGCGGATTCATTGTCGGATTCATTCGCGCCGTAATTGCCGATTTGCGGATTCGTCAATACAACAATCTGGCCCGTGTATGACGGATCGGTGAATACTTCCTGATAGCCGGTGATCGCGGTATTGAAAACAACTTCGCCGGATCGTTCGACAGGCGCACCAAAACTGTGTCCCTCGAAGACTGTACCGTCTTCCAGGGCGAGCACTGCTGGATTCAATTGTGCCGAAGCCTCCAGGTCGTGGGGGTAACTTCTATTTCACCACAGAAGGCGACATCGATGGTAGCGGCTTTTTGTCAGGATCGACGAAAGTTTTGCGGGCAGCCTCGGTTTGAAGAAGTTCTGTCGAGTAAAACTCGGCAAGAAGGCACTTGTCCAGAAATTGGGGAAACTCAGCGATCACGTCCGTAAAGCTCGAGCAGTGAGAGGCTTGGGCAACCAAAAGCATCCAGGCGGCTGTAACGGTTTCGTGATATTTCTCCGATTTCCCATGGTGGGTGGCGAAGTTGCGAATCGCTGCTGAAATTCGCGCCTGCCCTTCAACGGGACCGTAAAGTTTCAGATAGATCCACGCCAGGCGGATGTGGTCGCGATGATGGAACCCTGCGTTCGGAATCTCACAGCGTTCGAAGGCCTGACGGAAATCCAGATCGTCGGCAAACATATCCCTTAATTATCCCTCGCGTAATGATCCCGCGACGTCAGAGAAGTTCCTGGTAGATGTTCCATGTGCCCGCGATCGCGGCGTCCCAGGAGAAATCGCGGGCGCGATTTAGGCCTCTCCGCGTCAGGTCGGCTCGCAGATCAGCGTCTTCGGCGAGGCGGCGGAGCCCGTACGCGATCGCCTCAGTATCGAACGGATCGACCAAAAGTGCTGCGTCGCCGGCCACTTCGGGCAGCGAGGAGCGCGTAGAGGTAAGCGTAGGGACGCCATGAGCCATTGCTTCCAGAATCGGCATGCCGAACCCTTCGTCCAAGGACGGAAAGGCAAAGATCGCAGCGCGTTGATATAAAAGATCCAGCGCGCGATTCGACACGTAGCCCAGGATGTCGATGTCGCCGCGGCGCGGACTTTCCTGAACCGCGCGTAATTCCTGAGCCGCGCCGAAACCGTCGGCAGCCCCCGCCAGCGCGAGCCGCCACGTGGGCGGCATCCGCTCGAAAGCCTTTACCAAGCGCGCGACATTCTTGCGCCGCTGGATCGCGCCCACGAACAAAACCAGATTTTCGCGAGCCATGGAGGCGTCAGGCGGCATGCGGACGCCGTGCGGAACGACCCTGATCCGGGAGGCGGGAACGCGCAATAGCTCTTCAATCTGATTCGCGGTGAATTGCGAGACCGCAATGACGACGTCGCTCAATTCCGCTGCGCGTTGGGCCTGCGCTGTGAAGCGCGCGCGAAAATCGGGCGACGAGTATTCGCCCGTCATGACGAACAGATCGTGAAACGTCGCAACGGTACGGCTCGCCGGCGCGTCCACCCGCTGGTTCAGCGCGTGGAAGACGTCGCCGGGTGGAGTTCCGATGAGAAGCCGTCGCATCGCGTTCTTTGGGAGTCGATCCCGGTAGGCGCGGAGAAAACGATGGGACCTGTAACAGTAATAAAAGTCCTCTTCGGGATGCGCGCGAGCCAATCCGAACAGGAGTTCACGGGAGTAGACACCGATGCCGGAGAGATTCTCGCCAAGACTATACGTGGCGTCCAGGGCGATCGGCATTCACCGCTTATGATCGCATCCGCTAGCGGAAAAATTCTGCACCCACTCACTGCCGTTCGCGGTTCTGTGTCGATGTTGGTTTATCATTCGCCGACACTGAGCCGCGCGCGACAGCAAGCGGGATTCCGGCGATTAAGTCTGCATGGCGAGCGCCGCCGGATTGAGGTCCGCGGCTGCCTGTTCCAGCAGTGCGTCAATGGCCGCGGGACGATCCGCCGCGAAGATGGCCGCCCCGATTTGCATACGATGCGCCACGGCGGCGGAGTGCATCCTAACCCAGGCTTCCTCCAGCGTTTCGACGTCGGTTTCGAAGACCGCCATCCCGAAGCGCCTTTCGCCGATGCGCGCGATCACATCCGTAGGCCCAGCGACGCTCCGCAGATGATCCGCCGCTTCCACCAGCGCCAGATCCCGCCGTTGCCGGTCCCAAGGTGTCGCCGCTTCGTGTAGATTCGCCGGTTCCGCGATGAGAATCATCAGGCGGCGGCCCAGGCGCTCGGCCAGCTTCCGGTCACGATCGGCGAGCGCAAGAAATCCGCCGCGATTGGTCAGACCGGTAAGAGGATCCGTGCGCGAACTTGCTTGTGCTGCGGAAAGCAGGCGCTGCCGTTCGATGGCATTGCGCATCGCGTACGCGAGCGGCGCGCAATCCACGCAGCGTTTGACCAGGAAATCCTGAGCCCCGTCTCGAACCAGCCGAGTGGCCATGGGCGCGTCCTCAGGACCGACCAGAAGGACAACCGGGAGTTCATTCCGGCACGCATGAATTCTCCTGAAGGTTTCCATTCCTTGGCAATCGGAAAGATCCGGATTCAGTAATATGACATCCACTGATTCAGTGGTAAGGATGGCCAGGGCTGCACTCATCGTGGACGCGTGGAGCGTCTCGATCGGAACCCATCCGTTCCAATATCTTCCTGACTCGATTTCCGTCAGGACGTCCTGAATAAACAGAACATCTTCCATCTGGGGCTCGACGAGCAGGACACGCAAAGTCATGATCGCAATTGAGTGCGAGCAGCAGGCGGCTCCTCTCACGCCTTTATACGCCGGGTGAAAGCTCGGCCAAAGTTGACCTAAACCCTCAGGCTATGTTAAGTTAGCGTCTTCAGAGACTGTTAGTCGTAACACTGTCTCGTAGTGTGTTAGCCCGTTCCCTTGCACAATTTCCTAGATGGAAGAGACACTCCATGCCCTAGGTGGGTTGATGCTGAAAGCCATCCCCACCATTTGCCTGCTGCTCATCCTGCATTGGTATTTCAAAGCGATGCTTTTCGGACCGCTCGACAAGGTCCTGAAACAGCGCGATGAACTGACCGAGGGCGCCCGCAAATCGGCCGAACAAAGCCTCGCGGCGGCCGAGCGCAAACAGCAGGAATACGAAAAAAAGTTCAACGAAGCGCGGGCCGAGCTGTATCGCGCGCAGGAAGAGACGCGGCGCAAGTGGCTGGAGGATCAGGCGGCGCAGGTCGACGCGGCGCGGCAGCGATCCGCCCAGATCCTGCATGAGGCAAAGCAGCAGATCGAAAGCGAAGCGGCAACCGCGCGCGAGAGTCTGACAGCGACCACAGCGGGGCTCGCCGACGAGATCGCGAACTCGATCCTGGCGCGCAAGAGCGGGAGCCGGACGTGAAGCGGGCCGTGCTGTTTTTACTGCTGACCGTAGGCATGGCCGCGGCGCAGGAAGGCGCCCAGGCGTCTGGCGAGACGTCGGGCGAAGCGAACGACCTCTTGAAATGGGCGAATTTTTTGATCCTCGCCGCCGGTCTGGCATATCTGATCGCGAAGAATCTGCCGCCGTTTTTCCGTTCACGCACCGCTGAAATCCAGAAGGGTATCGCGGAATCACAGAAAATTAAGCGCGATGCCGAGGCGCGGGCGAGTGAAATGGAAGCGCGTCTGGCCGCGCTAGGCGGGGAGATCGAAAAATACCGGACGAATGCGAAGGCGGAGATGGAGCAGGAGAGCGCCCGCATTCGCGAAGAAACCAAGCGCCACGTCGAAAAGCTGCAACACCAGGCCGAACAGGAAATACAGACCGCCGGAAAACTTGCGCGGAATGAGTTGAAGCGCTACGCGGGGAAACTGGCCCTGGATATGGCCGAGCAGCGGATCCGGGTGCGGCTGGATGCATCGGCCGAAAACGGGCTGGTCGAGGATTTTGTGAAGGATTTGGGGTCGCAGAACTAAATGCTATCGGCGGTAGGGACGCGGTACGCGAAGGCGCTGATCGAAGTAGTGATGGCGCCGGGCAGTAAGCTTGACCCTAAAAAAGCTCTGGCGGAGCTGCGGGCGATTCAGGAATTGATCGCCGGGTCGGAGGTGCTTCACAACGCGCTCCTGTCCCCGGCGGTGTCTCCGTCGCGGAAGCGCGCAGTGATGGGCAGGCTGATCGAGCCTTTGGGGGTTTCCAGGCCGGTTCGAAACTTTACCTTCGTCGTGATCGATCACCGGCGCATCCACAGCCTGGCGGCAATGGTGGAAGCGTTCGACATCCTCATCGACGAGCGGCTGGGGTTCGTCCGCGGCGAGGTCGCGAGCGCGTCGACGCTTACCGAACCGCAGCGCGCCAGCCTGGACGCGGAACTTTCGCGGCTCACGGGCAAGCGAACCAAGTTGAATTACACCATCGACCAGTCGCTGATCGGGGGCGTGGTGGCGCGCGTCGGATCGTTGGTTTACGACGGAAGCGTGCGCGGGCAGTTGGAACGGCTACGGGTGAAACTGGCAAACGGGTAGCTGCGGCTACCGAAGGGGTTTATGTCTCAGATTCGGGCGGATGAAATCTCCCGCGTACTGCGCGAGGAGATCGAGAATTACGAAAAAGCGGTCGACGTCGCGGAAACCGGTTCGGTTATTTCCGTCGGCGACGGCATCGCGCGCGTCTACGGCCTGGAAAACGTGATGTCCGGGGAACTTATCGAGTTTAAGGGCGGCGTTTCAGGCATCGCGTTAAACCTCGAAGAAGAAGACGTCGGCGCAGTGCTGCTGGGCGATTATTCGAATATCAAGGAAGGCGACGAAGTGCGGCGCACGGGCCGCATTATGTCGATTCCGGTCGGCGAAGGAATGATCGGGCGCGTAGTGGACGCGTTGGGCCTGCCGATCGATGGCAAGGGACCGATCGAAGCGAAAGCCTTCAACAACATTGAGCGAATCGCGCCCGGCGTGGTCGATCGCCAGCCTGTGAAAGAACCCCTGCAAACCGGGATCAAGGCCATCGACGCCATGATTCCGATCGGCCGCGGCCAGCGCGAGCTGGTGATCGGTGACCGGCAGACGGGCAAGACCACGGTCGCGATCGACGCCATCATCAATCAAAAGGGCGGCGACGTGATCTGTATTTACGTCGCGATCGGGCAGAAGCGCTCGACCGTGGCGCAGGTTGTTAAGACGCTCGAAGAATACGGTGCCATGGAATATTCGATCGTGGTCGCCGCGACCGCGTCCGATCCGGCACCGATGCAGTATCTGGCTCCCTATTCAGGCTGTGCGATCGGGGAATATTTCCGCGATTCCAGCCGCCACGCGCTCTGCATCTATGACGATCTTTCGAAGCATGCGGCCGCGTATCGCGAGATTTCGCTGCTGCTGCGGCGTCCTCCAGGGCGCGAAGCTTACCCGGGCGATGTGTTTTATCTTCACAGCCGGTTGCTCGAACGCGCTGCGAAGCTTTCGAACGAACTGGGCGGCGGATCGTTAACGGCTTTGCCGTTCATCGAAACCCAAGCGGGCGACGTTTCCGCGTACATTCCGACTAACGTGATTTCGATTACGGACGGGCAGATTTACCTGCTCACCGATCTGTTCAATTCGAACGTGCGGCCTGCCATCGACGTCGGTATCTCGGTCAGCCGCGTCGGCGGAAACGCGCAGATCAAGGCGATGCGGCAAGTCGCGGGAAGTCTGCGACTCGACCTGGCGCAGTATCGCGCTCTTGCGGCTTTTGCCCAATTCGGCTCCGAATTGGACAAGGCATCGGCGGCCCAGTTGACGCGCGGCAGCAGGATGGTGGAGATCCTGAAACAGGGGCAATATTCGCCAGTTCCCGTCGAAAAACAGATTCTGATCATCTACGCAGGCACCAACGGATTCCTGGACGATCTGCCGGTGGAACAGTGCCGGCCGTTTGAAGAAGGACTTTCGCGCTTCATTGAGAACGCCCATCCAGGGCTGCTGCCGTCGATTCGCGAGAAGAAGAATCTCGACGACGATCTGAAGGCAAAGATGACCAGCGCGATCAAGGAATTCAAGACGCGCTTTTTGCAGGAACACAAAGCCCAGGAACACAAAATCAAGTAGATGCCCAGCCTGATCGATCTCCGGCGGCGCATCCGCTCGGTCAAGAATACGCAGCAGATCACCAAGGCCATGAAAATGGTCTCGGCGGCGAAGCTGCGCCGGGCCCAGGATCGTGCGATTGCGGCGCGGCCCTATGCGAACATCCTGCAGCAGATGCTGGCCAACGTCGCCGAAGCCGCCAGCCAGAGCGATGGCGCCGATCACCCGCTATTGGCGGTTCGCCCGGAAAAACGAATTCTGGTCATCGTGATCACCGCGGACGGAGGTCTCGCGGGCGGGTTCAACGCCAACCTGATCCGTCTTGCCCAGCGCTTCGTCGACGAGCATCGCGGGGCGGAATTGATCTTCGAGCTGATCGGCAAGAAGGGCCGCGATTATTTCCGCCGGCGGGGCGCGAAGATCCACGCCGACCATGTCGATTTTTCACGCAAGGTGGAATTTGAACGAGCCGAGGCGATCGCCAACGCCATCATCAACATGTTCTCGAAGGCCGAGGTGGATGCAGTATACCTGTTCGGGAACGAATTCAAGAGCGTGATGGCCGCGAAGCTCACTTCCCTGCGCCTTCTACCCATCGAAGTTCCCAAGTCGGCGTCGCCGGTCGACTACATTTACGAACAAAAGCCTGAAGAACTGCTTGGCAGCCTGCTGCCGCGGTACGTAAAAGTGCAAATTTTCCGGGCGCTGCTCGAATCGGTTGCGGCCGAGCACGCGGCGCGCATGACGGCGATGGATGCGGCGACCTCCAACGCGTCCGACGTGATCGACCGCCTTACGCTGTACATGAACCGCGTGCGCCAGGCGAGCATTACGCGAGAAATTATCGAAATCGTGAGCGGCGCGGCTGCCCTTGATTGAAGCCGCATTGGACTGAAAAGGATTCTTATGATCGAAGGAAAAGTCATTCAGGTGGCCGGTCCGGCCGTCGACATCGAGTTCCCGGAGGGGCAGATCCCCGTGATCCGCACCGCGATCCGCATCACCAGCGCTGGATTCAACGTACCGGAGCCGATCAACATTATTTGCGAAGTCGCGCAGCACATCGGGGAAAGCCGGGTGCGCACCATCGCGTTGCAGCCAACCGACGGACTGGTGCGCGGCATGAAGGCGGAAAGTTTAGGGGAGCCCGTTACCGTGCCGGTGGGCAAGCAGACGCTGGGTCGCGTGCTAAACGTGATTGGCGAGCCGGTGGACAAGATGGGTCCCGTCCTGACGGAGAAGCGGTATCCGATTCACCGGCAGGCTCCGGCGTTTGACGAGCAGTCGACCGAGCTCGAAATGTTCGAGACTGGCATCAAGGTCATCGATCTGCTCGAACCCTACTTGACTGGCGGAAAGATCGGGCTGTTCGGCGGCGCCGGTGTGGGTAAGACGGTCATCATTCAGGAACTGATCTCGAACCTGGCAACCAAGCACGGCGGCGTGTCGGTTTTTGCGGGCGTCGGCGAGCGGACGCGCGAAGGAAACGATCTGTGGCTCGAGTTTCAGGAATCGCACGTCATCGATCCGCACGATTACACCAAATCGAAATGCGCGCTCATTTACGGCCAGATGACGGAGCCGCCCGGAGCACGCTTACGGGTCGCGCTGACGGCGCTGACGGTCGCCGAATATTTCCGCGATGAAGAGAATCAGGACGTGTTGTTGTTTATTGACAACATTTTCCGGTTCACGCAGGCGGGGTCGGAGGTTTCGGCGCTTCTCGGACGTATGCCGAGCGCCGTCGGTTATCAGCCGAACCTGGCCAGCGAAATGGGCGATTTGCAGGAACGAATTACGTCAACCAAATCCGGCTCGATTACGTCAGTACAGGCAATCTACGTGCCTGCCGACGACTATACCGATCCAGCCCCGGCCACCACGTTCGCTCACTTGGACGCAACCACGAACCTTTCGCGATCGATCTCGGAGCTGGGGATTTATCCCGCCGTCGACCCGCTGGCGTCCACCTCGCGCATTCTCGATCCGCGTGTCATCGGCCAGGAACATTACGATGTCGCACAGCAGGTGAAGCTGACTTTACAGCGATACAAGGATTTACAGGACATCATCGCGATTCTCGGCGTGGACGAGTTATCGGACGAAGACAAGCAGGCCGTTTCACGAGCGCGCAAGATTCAAAATTTCCTTTCCCAGCCGTTTAATGTGGCCGAAGCGTTTACCGGACGCAAGGGCAAATACGTGAAGGTGGCGGATACCGTGCGCAGCTTCAAGGAAGTTGTCGAAGGAAAGCACGACGAAATTCCGGAGCAGGCGTTTTACATGCAGGGCGCCATCGAAGATGTGCTTGAGCGCTGGGAGCAGATGAAGAAGGCGTCGTAACGTGGCGGATACTTTCGAAATCGAAATCGCGACTCCCGAGAAGCTGGTGGCCCGCCAGCAGGCCGAAACGGCGCAGATCCCTGGAAAAGACGGCTACATGGGCATTCTGCCCGGCCACGCTCCACTTCTGAGCGAGCTGGGCATCGGCGAGCTCTCGATCACGCTCGGTGGGCAGACCGATAAGTACAAGATCACCGGCGGCTACGTCGAAGTCCGCGATAACCACGTTCGCGTGCTGGCAGACCGGGCCGAATGAACCGGGCCGCCGTACTCCTGCTTCTCGCGATGGCGGCAGGGGCCGCGGACGACGGGTTCGGGAATTGGTGGCGGCGGTTTCAAACGGCAGTTGCGAAGGGAAATGGGGCCTTTGTCTCGGAAGGCGCGGAGTTTCCGATGCAGTGGGAAAACGGCCACATCCGCAAGATTGAAGCGCGTTCGGTTCTCGAGGACCGCTTCGAAGTGTACTTCACGCCTGAAATACGCGATGCCGTCGCTAAAGGTAAACCGGAGCGCTTGCCGGACGCGACGTACATGCTCACCTGGAAAGCTCGCGGCAATGAATACTCACTCTACTTCAAGCCGCAGGGCGGGCAGTTCGTATTGGCGGGCTTATCTGAAGGGCCGTCCTAACGGTTCAAGACCCGCTCACTGTCGTGAGGCGGCTCGGTGGCCGGTCGTCAAATGGCGGCACCGAGCCGCGCGCGAAAGCAAGCGGGTTCCTGGTTGTCAGCCCTGAGATCAAATAGGCAGCCTAACTCGCCAGATCGATGACGTCGACGATCTCGAGCGTCCCGGGAACGTAGACCACGCAATACCCATCGATGTAACCAATCGCACACCCAGCGGGGATCGGCGGCAGCTCATGAATCATCGCGGCCGGGACCGGTCGGATGTGCTTCTTCCAGTCATCCGGTAAGTGGCCGCCCGCTACATAGCTCGAACGGTGCTGTTCCCGGTGGGATTTGTCGATGTGCCCGATATCCTTGTAGTGCTCACGCAGCTTCGCTGCGTCGTCCTGCCGGAAATGATATTCCCTGGCCTGATGCGCGCGTTCCTGTGGAGTCTCCGCGTACACCGACGTCGCAGGGATCGCGATCATCGAGGCCGTCCCGAAAATGAGTGCGAGAAATCGAGTTTTGCTCATGTAGTGTGCCTCCACCAGAGAGACTCCACCGGTACCGGTCCCGTTTCAGCGGTCGAAAAGCTTGAAAGGGTTTGAAACGTGACGGCATTCATGGTCTGAGGAGACAAGTGCATGAGATCGATAGCAATAGTTATTTGCGCGATCGCGCTGTTGGTGGCCGGGTTGTGGGCGGCCAACGATTCGGCCAATTCGAAGCCGCCGAATGACGCTACGCAGAAGGCGGTACAGACCGGCGCGAAATGGCTGGCATCCGTGCAAGGCCGCGATGGCGGCTGGGGACAGGACGGCGGTGAAACCTCCTACATCCGTCAGGCGGAACATCTGGAATCGAACGGAAACGACGTCGCGAACACCGCCGTAGCGGCGCTCGCGTTACGGCGCGCCGGGAAACAGTACCAGGCGGAGGTAAATCGGGCGGTGGACTTTATTCTTCGGAACGTCGAAGGGAGTCCACAGGATGGCCTGACCGTCACGAAAGTAAGCGGCACGCAGATCCAGCGCAAGCTAGGACCTTACATCGATACGTTCCTGACTTCGATGCTGCTTTCCGAGCTCGATGGGACAATGCCGACGTCGTCTGAAAACACGCGGGTACGCAAGGCACTCGAAAAATGCGTCGCAAAGATCGAACACAATCAACTTAAGGACGGGAGCTGGAACATCGCGGGCGGATGGGCGCCGATTCTGGGCACATCGATGGCCTCGCGCAGCCTTTTTGTCGCACAGAAGAAAGGCGTGAGCGTTGCGGATTCAGTGATGGCTCGCGCTGACCAGTACACGAAGGATAGTCTGGTCACCGCATCCGCCCCGGCATCGGCCGGTGTTCCCCTGTACCAATATGCCCAGATCATGGAACAGCTGAGCCGCACCGAGAGAGACCGCAAAGCCAATGCCCCTCAGATCGACGCGATTAAATCGCAGCTCTCCAATCAACGCTTCGTCGATGGGTTCGGATCGATGGGTGGAGAAGAGTTTTTCTCCTACCTGAACATCAGCGATAGCTTGCGCCGTACCGGCGGAGATGAGTGGAACCGATGGCACTCGCAGATCACGGCGCGGATCCTGAAGCTGCAAAACGAGGACGGAACCTGGGCCGGACACCACTGCATCACCGGACGGGTCGCCACCACGAGCGCCGCGATTCTGAATCTGGCGGTGGAACAAAGCCAGCCCAATTAGTCATGCGATCCACTCGACGGGCGTTCCTGTTAGCGGCAGCCGGCGTGGCGGCATGCTCGCGCCAGGATTCGCAAACCGGACTGAAAAGAGCCGCGCAGTATCTATGGTCACAGCAGGCCGAGGATGGCGGATGGCACAGTCATACCTACGGTCTGCTGCGATCCGGACAATCTTTGACGCCGTTCGTGCTCAATGCGCTGCTGGACGCGGGCGAGAAAGCGCCAGGAGTGGACCGGGCGGTCGACTTCATCCGGCGCAACATAAATCAGGAAGGGTCGCTGGGCTTAATGGACTCCGCCGCGCCGGACTATCCGAACTATGCGACCGGCCTCGGCGTTCGCGCCCTGATGCGGGCGAAAGCGGCAGGCTGGAAGAAAATGGTCGCGTGTCTGCGGGCGCAGCAGTTTTGTGAGGAGAATGGCTGGCAACGCGACCATCCTTCTTATGGCGCATGGGGCATGGGCGGCGATCGGCGAACGCCTCCGGAGGCCGGTCACGTTGATCTGGCGATGACGCGTCACGTGCTCGAAGGGCTGGCAGCCGCAGGCATATGCCGTCCTGATCCGGCGCTGGAACGCGCGCACGTCTATCTGGATCGCTGCCAGAATCCGGACGGCGGATTTTTCTTCTCAACCGTCAATACCGACACCAACAAAGCTGGCGAAGACGGTGGACGGTATCTGAGTTACGGCACCACCACCGCCGACGGGATTCTCGCTCTCCTTGCGGCCGGCGCTGGCGTCGACGATCCACGCATTACGCGCGCCAGGAAATGGCTGCGCGATCGTCACCAGCCCAATCGAGCGCCGGGATTCGAAGAGGGTCCGCGGTACTTATGGTCGGAGGGGCTGCGCTTCTATTACGCGGCCGCTGTGACGCGGGCCGAGTCCGGACTTCCGGTATTGTTGCCTCCCCAACGCCCCGACGGCAGTTTTCGCAACTCCATCAATCTGGTGAAGGAAGACGATCCGCTGATCGCGACGCCGTTCGCCCTCATGGCGCTGTGCAACCATAAGGGTTAGTGAAGACCATAATTGAGCCATTCCGCATCAAAAGCGTCGAGCCGCTGCGGCACACGACGTTGGCGGAACGCGAAAATTTCCTCAAACAAGCCGGATATAACCTGTTCGAGCTGCGCGCATCCAACATCCTGATCGATCTGTTGACGGATTCCGGCACCAGCGCGATGTCGACTAATCAATGGGCGGCGCTCATGCGCGGCGACGAATCCTACGCCGGCAGCGAAAGCTTCTTTCGTCTGAAAGCGGTGGTCGAAGAACTGACGGGATTCAAGAACGTGATTCCGACCCACCAGGGCAGAGCCGCCGAACGAATTCTGTTCACGGTGATGTGCAAGCCCGGGCAGGTCGTGCCCAGCAACACGCACTTCGATACGACCCGCGCCAATATCGAGTTCACGGGCGCGCGCGCCGTCGACCTTCCGCTGCCGGCGGCCGCCGATACCCAGGCCCGGATTCCGTTCAAGGGCAACCTGGACGTGGCCGCGCTCGACCAATTGATCGCCACCGAGGGCGCCGAAAAGATTCCGCTGGTGATGCTGACGGTGACGAACAATTCCGGCGGTGGCCAGCCGGTATCCATGGCCAATCTTCGGGCCGTGCGGGAGCTTGCGTCACGTCACAACATCCCCCTTTATCTCGACGCGTGCCGCTTCGCCGAAAACGCGTGGTTCGTGCAGCAGCAGGAGCCTGGATTCCATCGGCTGACGCCCAAGCAGATCGCACAGGCGATGTTTTCCTACGCGGATGGCTGCACTTTCTCCGCGAAGAAGGACGCTTTCGCCAATATCGGCGGATTATTGTGCACTAACGACGATCGTCTGGCGGCGGCGGAACGCGATCTGCTGATTCTCACAGAAGGATTTCCGACTTACGGCGGTCTCGCCGGCCGCGATCTGGAAGCGATCGCCGTCGGGCTCGAAGAGGTTCTGGATCCGGATTATCTTGAATACCGGATCGCCTCCACACGCTATCTGGGGCGCCATATCGCCGATCACGGGGTGCCCATCGTGGAACCGCCGGGCGGTCACGCGATTTACATCGATGCCGGAAAAATGCTGCCGCACATTCCGCGCCATGAGTTTCCCGGCCAATCGCTCGCCGTGGAGTTATACCGCCATGCCGGCGTTCGATCCGTCGAAATCGGATCCGTGATGTTCGGCGAGCATGCGCGTCACGAACTGCTTCGGCTTGCAATTCCGCGGCGGGTTT
>DATGGL010000220.1:0-3853 GCA_035308605.1 Bryobacteraceae bacterium | reverse complement strand
CGCTTGGCGATCCGAGCTTCGAATTCCGCGAAGGGATATTCGGAAGAAGAGGTGGTTCTGGCGGCGCGGCTGCGCGCGGCGGTGAAAAAGCCCATTGCGGCGCTGGCGGCCACGAAGGTGCGGCGTGTTGTCATGGCAAATCCCTCTGTCCGGAAAGTATATCGCTTTGCAGCCTAGGCGATTCGATCCGGCTTTTCCTGAGGCGAGGTTCCGTCCGGATTGTTGACCAGCGCTCCGTGGGGCGCGGGAATGGGTCCGTTCAAAATCGGATCACTGGTGCGGTGCATCCAGCGATCCAGACGGCCGCGCATGTCGTCGAGCACGGCCTTGAAGGCAATGTCAGCGGCGAGGTTGTGCTGTTCCGACGGATCGAAGACCAGGTCGTACAGACTCTCTTCGGGAAGCACCATGTTCTTCCAGCCATATTCGAGCCACAGACTCTTGCTGAGACCGTCGTCACAATTTGGAAGCACCGGGTGATGGCGGCCATCGAAGCGGCGGATGTACTTCCAGCGCTGCGTGCGGACGGCGCGTTTTGGCTCGTAGGAAGCGTGGTAGTTAACCTCAGCGAAGACTTCCTCGTTGATTTCCCTGGCATCGCCGCGGATCACTGGGAGAAAGGATTTGCCTTCCAGCCAATCCGGCCGCGCGACTCCGACGACGTCGCAGAGCGTGGGAAAGATGTCGATATGCGAGATCAACGCGTCGCAGACTTTTCCGCCGGTGAATCCGCCGGGACCTCGCATGATCAGCGACACGCCCCAGCCGGAATCTTCCAGGTTGCACTTCATCAGCGGAAAGGCGACGCCGTGGTCGGTGGTGCTGATCACCAGCGTGTTCGCGGCAAGACCGTTACGATCCAGCGCCGCAAGCATCTTTCCCACCGCTTCGTCGAGATTGCGGGCGCTCGAATGAAATCCGGCCATGTCGAGCCTGGTTTCGGGCGTGTCCGGGATGGGCGCCGGAGGAAGGGTATAGCGCGGATCGTCGGCGGGGGTTGGCTTGGGGTATTCACGATGAGTTTCAAAAAATCCGATGTCGAGGAAGAAGGGCTCAGCGTGTTTGCGATTCAGGAATTCGACGGTTCCGGGCATGACGTCCGCGGCGGCTGTGGATTTGGGATGCAGAACTTCGTCAAAACCGATGGTTTCCGGCTTAACTGCGATGTGCTGCAGGCCGGCGAGCACCGATTTGTATCCGGCCGGGCGCAGAGTGTGCAGAATGTGGCGACGGTAATCGACCAAGCCAAAACCGCGATGGGCCAGGCCCAGCATTCCATTGCGGTGCGGGCATTGACCGGTCAATAGCGCGGCGCGGCTTGGCGAACATGTGGGAGCTGCACTGAAAGCCCGTCGGAAGAGCACGCCTTCGGTCGCGAGGCGTTGCAGATTCGGCGTGGGAACGGAGTGGCCGAAGGGCTGCAAATATCGTCCGGAATCGTGCGAATGGATGTAAATGATGTTGGGATGCTGCGACGAGATTGTCTGCGCCTCCGCGAGGCTTAAGGAGACCGCGGCCGCGCTGCGCAGGAACTGGCGGCGGGAATCTGGACGGGCGCTCATGTTGGGTACCCCTCATGTATGATATCTTGCTGAAAGATAAAGATTATGTCCCATCGCGGGCGTGCCGCCACGCTATTGCTGTGCGCGGCTGGAAGTATCGCGATTCCGCTGCGCGGAGCTGATGCCAGTTCCGATCTCGAGCACAAATTTACCGACACCGTCCGACCCGTTCTGAACAGGTATTGTATCGGCTGCCACGGCGGCGCGACTCCCGCCGCGCAGCTCGATCTGAAGGCGTTCTCGACGATGGACTCCGTGGTGCGCGATTATCCACGGTGGGCCCAGATCCTCGAAAGGTTGAGCGCGAAAGAAATGCCTCCAAAAGGAGCGACTCAACCTCCGGTGGAAACGCGCCAGCAGTTGATCGACTGGATTCAAGCGGTGCGTTCCAACGAGGCCCATCGGAACGCCGGCGATCCGGGGCTGGTGCTGGCCCGGCGGCTGAGCAACGCGGAGTACAACTATACAATCCGCGACCTGACCGGCGTGGACATGCGGCCCACCAAGGAGTTTCCCATCGACCCTGCGAATCCCGCCGGGTTCGACAATTCCGGCGAATCGCTGGCGACGTCGCCTGCGCTGCTCAAGAAGTATTTACAGGCCGCGCATGACGTGGCGGATCGCATGGTGCTTACAGAACAGGGATTCTCGTTTGCGCCATATCCAATGCTGGTGGAAACGGATCGGGACAAGTACGCGATCCAGAACATCATCGACTTTTATGAGCGCCAGCCCACGGATTACGCCCACTATTTCGAAGCCGCGTGGCGATATAAGCATCGCGCTGCGTTAGGGAAACCGAATGCCACGCTCGCCAGCGCCGCGGCAGAGGCCAAGCTGAGTCCGAAATATCTGCCGATGGTCTGGGGGATCATCGAAGAGCCGCCAGAGGCGGCCGAAAAGGAAATCGGCCCGATCGCAAAGTTGCAGGCGATGTGGCGGGCTCTACCGGAGCCGACAGCAGCGCAGCCAGACGCGCTGCGCGCCAAATGTATCGAGATGCGGGATTTCGTAGTCCGGATCCGCAAGCACACGGCGATGGAGTTCGCCGCTCCGAAGGTCAAGGGGCTGAGCCCGTGGTCGCAGCCTTTGTTGAACTGGAAGTATAGAGAATTCAATTCGCATCGACGCGATTTCGACAAGAACGCTTTGCGCATGGCCAGCGGTCCTCCGCCAGTAGTTCCGGAGATTCCGGATTATCCGAAGCTGGGACAGGAAGCCGCTCCGCGCGCCGCGGCGCTGATGCTGAAGGCTCGGGCGGACGACCTCGATCTGGTGGTACCGGATGGACAACGGGCAGCGTATGAGGCGTCGTTCGCGCGTTTCAGTTCGGTGTTTCCCGATGTATTTTACGTTCGCGAGCGCGGACGCTTTTTTCCGGACGATTCAGAAGACAAAGGACGGCTGCTCAGCGCCGGCTATCACAACGTGATGGGCTACTGGCGCGACGATACGCCGCTGATCGAGTTGATTCTGGATGACGCCGGGAAGAAAGAACTCGACCGGCTTTGGAATGAGTTCGATTTCATCGCCGACTACACGGCTCGCACGTGGGTCCAGTATTTTTTTAACCAGAGCGGCGAGGTGGAGGGTAAAGGGCGCGAATCGGGAAGCGTGCGGCCCTCGGATAAAGAAGTGAGCGCGTCGCCGGTGATCTTTGGTCTGCGAGACGCGTATCTCGCGAGGGCCGAAAAGAGCGACAATCCGATCGCGATGATGGCTATCCGCGAGCACTTCCAATGGGTAAACGACGAGCTTCGCTGGGTAGAACGGGCGCGGACGGAAGCGGAGCCCAGGCAGCTTGACGCGCTGGTGAAATTTGCGGCTCGTGCATATCGAAGACCGCTTTCGAATGCGGAACGCGAGGATATTCTGGCGTATTACCGCGAACTTCGCGCGAAGAACGAATTGACCCATGAGGACGCGATCCGGCAGTCGATTGTGGGGATCCTGATGTCGCCGGATTTCTGTTTCCGGCTGGATGTTCTGGATGCGAATGCTCCCCGGATCCTGAAGACGGCATCCTCCGTTACGGGACGTCCGCTTTCGGCCTATTCTCTCGCCAGCCGGCTGAGTTATTTCCTGTGGTCGAGCATGCCAGACCAGGAGTTGCTGGCCCATGCAGCGGCGGGCGATTTGCAGAAGAACGATGTCCTGATCGCGCAGGTTCGGCGGATGTTGAAGGACGGTCGCGTTCGTGGGCTGGCGACGGAGTTCGGCGGCAACTGGCTCGACTTCCGTCAGTTCGAAACGCACAACGCCGTCGATCGCGACCGGTTTCCGAGTTTCAA
>DATGGL010000219.1:0-17131 GCA_035308605.1 Bryobacteraceae bacterium | reverse complement strand
CACCTGCCGGTAGGTCGCCGACGTTACAATGAGCCGCTGCATTTCGCGGATGTCCCAGCCGGTGCGTTCAAACTCGGTGGCGAGCCAGTCCAGCAATTGCGGATTTGAAGGAGGCTCGCCCTGCGATCCGAAATCTTCGGCGGTCTTTACGATTCCAAGACCGAAATACATCTGCCAGAATCGATTCACGGCAACGCGAGCGGTCAGCGGATTCTGCGGGCTCATCAGCCAGTTCGCCAGCGTCAGCCGGTTCGCGGGAGCGCCCGCGGGCAGCGGCGGCAGAACGGCCGGAACGCCCGGCGTTACCTTTTCTCCACGATTGCGATAATCCCCGCGCGCCAGCACCACCGTTTCCCGAGGCTTCTCCATTTCCGACATGACCATCGCCGTCGGAACCACCTTCACCAGATCCGCTTTCTCTTTCTGAAGAGACTTCAACTCAGTCCACGCGGCTCGAAATTCCTGGGGCGCTTCGTGAGTGAGAAAATAATCCCGCAGACGATCCTGCTGAGCCGGGCTGCGCTTGGCTTCGAGCATCAGCAATGTCGCTCGATACGGCTCGCTCATCACCATGGGCTCAAATTCGCCGGCGCTGAGCGCGCGATTGTAAACACGCAGGTCGTCGATCGATCCCTTAAACGCGCGGCCCAGCGTCTTATTCCCGATCTCGAGCGCACCGGCGTTACGCCCTTTCGCGAGGGGGGCGTCCTTGACGATCGCGAGTTCCGCAGCTTTGCCTTCCAGGTACAACTTGAATCCGGCGGCCTGCCCCGATCCGTCGGAAGCGATCGCCAGATGATGCCACTGTTCGGGCTGCAAGTGCTGTTTCGAGCGCAATTCAATGCCGCCGATTCGAATGGTCACGACCGGCGCCCAGCGCTGAATGTCGACGAGCTGAAAATCGTCGAGCCCAACTTCGAGCCTCGCGCCGCTGCCCTCAGGAGCCGTCGAGAGCAATCCCATGGTCTTGCTGGCCCCGACACGGACCCACGCGGCGATCGTGAACGGTCCGCCTGGATCCACGACTTCGGAATCGCCCAAAGTAACGTTGGTGTCGCCGTCGAAATCCGCCGCGCGATCCACGTAACCCGCGCTGAACGTCAGATCGCCTTGCCGCAGACGGCCTGTTCGGTATGCGCCGGCGCTATCGTTCAGATTGCCGTCGAGCGCATAATGCGCCGTCAATCCGTCGCGCGTCACCTGCGCCAGCGTCGCCAGCCGTGCTGCTTCCCATTTCTGTTGCATGGGCGCGGTAATACTCTTGTCGACGGTCTTCTCACGCTTCGCGATCTCGCGGTCCAGCTCGTCCAGCTTCGCCTTTTGGTCGACTGACGGCAGTTGCAGATACGGCTTGGCATTCCCGCGCTTCCCGTCCAGGCCTTCTTCGGAAATCGAGTTGAAGAACGCGTAGAAGCGATAGAACTCTTTTTGCGACAGCGGATCGTACTTGTGATCGTGGCAGCGGGCGCAGCCGAGCGTCATGCCCATCCAGGTGGTCGCCGTGGCCTCCAGCCGATCGACGACGTATTCGTTCTGATACTCTTCCGGAATTGCGCCGCCTTCGAAATTGATCATGTGGTTCCGGTTGAATCCACTGGCGATCTTTTGCGCGTCGGTCGAGCCAGGGAGCAGATCGCCGGCCAATTGTTCAATCGTGAACCGGTTAAAGGGCATGTTGTCGTTGAACGCCCGGATCACCCAATCGCGCCAGTGCCACATTTCGCGCGAGCTGTCGATGTGATAGCCGTGCGTGTCGGCGTAGCGGGCCAGGTCCAGCCACTGCATCGCCATCCTCTCGCCGTAGCGCGGGGAATGGAGCAGCCGGTCGACCAGTTTTTCGTACGCGTCCGGTGATTTGTCGGCGGTGAACGCATTCAATTCGGCGACGGTTGGTGGGAGGCCTGTCAAATCCAGCGTCACGCGACGGATCAGCGTCGACTTGTCAGCCTCTGCGGACGGCTTCAGCGCTTCCCGATCCAGGCGCGCCAGAACGAATGCGTCGATCGGATTCCGGACCCAAGCGGCGCCCGATACCTGCGGGACGTCCGGCCGCACGGGGGCGACGTAGGCCCAGTGATTCTCCCAACGGGCTCCCTGGTCGATCCATTTTCCGATCAATTCAATCTGCGCCGAAGTCAGTGGATTTCCGGCGGATGCGGGCGGCATCCGGATGCCTGGCTTATCCGAACTGATTCTCTGAAACAGAGCGCTCTGTTTCGAATCGCCCGGAACTACCAATTGATGCTCAAACGCGCCGCCGTCCTTTACGTCGAGCCGCAGCTTCGCCATCCGCTGCTTCTCATCCGGCCCATGACACGCGAAACACCGGTCGGAAAAAATGGAGCGAATCTGACGATCGAAATTAACAGAAGGAGTTGCAGTTTGCGCCCTGGCCGTCACCCCAGCCAGGCACCCGACCGCGACAAAGAAGCGGGCCGCCTTGCGCCACATACAGTTACGCGTTGCAACTATTAGATCACAACCGAATTACACGGCAAAGCGCGAGACGGCGTTTTCATTCCAGGCAACGCCCGTGCCGGCTGCGCCGTCGACCATCGCCATGCCCTTCTCGACGCGCAACGGCGCATCCAGGATTGGGTTCCACCAGTCGGCGTATTCGAGCCAATGCGCCATCGGGGTCAGGCACAAAAGCTGGGCGCTGATTTCGGGCCACAGATGCGTCGAGACGCGCACAGACGCGGCCTCGGCCAGAGCGGCGGCGCGCAGCCAGCCGGTAACGCCGCCGATCTTCATTACTTCCGGCATCATGTAGTCCGACGCGTTCACGTCCAGTGCGTGCTGCAAATCCCGAATGCCCCACCAGTTCTCGCCGCACTGGATCGGGGTGCTGCATTCACGCGCGATCGAGGCATGACCACGGTAATCGTGAGCCAGAGTCGGCTCTTCCACCCACGTCAGCCCTTCCTCGTCGAGTACGCGAATTCGCGCGATCGCCTCCGCCGGAGTCAGGCACTGGTTGTAATCGACCATGATGGCCATGTCCGGTCCAGCGGCCGAGCGAATGGCGCGAATCACGGCGACGTCTTCCTGAACGGTTGGATAACCGATCTTTGCCTTCACGCCGCGAAATTCACGCTTCGCCCAATCTTCGGCGACCCGGGCTGAATCGGCGGGGCCCTCGTAGCCGACTGCTCCGTACGCCTGAATCGGGCGCTCGATTCCGCCGCGCAGCCGCACCAAAGATACGCCCTGAGCCCGGGCGTGTGCGTCCCATAGCGCCATATCAATCGCGGCGAGGGCCATTCCGACGAGGCCCTGGGTCCCCAGTAACCGGAATCTTTTTGCCAGCGTATCCTCGATCGCGGCGGGCGCCAGCGGCTGGCCTTCGATCAACGGCGCGAGATTCGCAATCAAGTCGGCGGTCGGTTTCAACGCGGCAACAGTATAGGTAAACGTGATGCTGTGTCCGGTGACGCCTTCGTCCGTCGTGATGTCGCAAAGGACCAGCGGCGATTCGGAAATCATGCCGCCGGCGGTGCGGTGCGGCTGGTCCATAGGAACTCGCACAGCACGAACGCGCAGGCTACGGACTTTGGCCGGTCCAGTGGAAATTGAAGATTGACTCGCCATTTAATCTTTCCTATTGCAAGAATTTTCGGGACCGGCTTGCTATCGCGCGCGATAACCACATCTACGCCAGCAGCCGCCTTAACAATTGAACGCCGTCGCGAATGTCAACCATTCGCTGCCGCTGATCTTCGATTTCACGTTCGATGTTGATCGCGCCTCCGTAACCATGACGCCTCAGAGCTTCGATAAAACGGCCCATGCCGACCGCTCCTTCGCCGAGCCGGCGCTCCCTGCCCAGCGCGCCCGGAATTGCTCTCGGCGGCCAGTCAGCATCTTTCGCGTGGACCGAAATTACATACGGAGCCAGTGCGTGCAGCGCTTCGATCGGATCGCCGGTTCCATAAAGAATCATGTTCGCGGGATCGAAATTGATTTTGAGATTGCCCCGGCCGGTATCGTCCATGAAACGCAAAAGAACTTCAGCGCTCTCCTGCCCGGTTTCGAGCGCGAAGGTTTGGCCGTGCGAAGCCGCGTGATCGCAAATCCGGCGGACGGCATCGCGCACCGCGATGTAATCTCCATCCGTGCGATCGTCGGGCACAAACCCGATGTGGCACCCGATCCCAGGCACTCCCAGAGCCGCCGCGAGATCGCTGGCCTGCATCGTGCGCCGCTCGCGCAGCGTTCGCGTGTGCGGGGGGATGAAGCCAACGGTACTTTGAACCGTGGGAATATCCGCGTAACTCTCGCCCTCATAGGCGCAGACTACCGTGACGACGGAAAACTGTTCCTGAGCGAGCGCCGTCTTCCATACCGCGGTAAATTCGCGAGTCAGCGCGATATCGCCCGCGATTCCCAATTGCCCATGATTCAGGCCCAGCGACTTGATCTCCTTCAGATCATCGCGGCCCGCCCAGAACATCATTCCGATTTCCATGCGACCTTCTCTCCGTTCCTGGCCCGTGCCGCGATCATTCCGAGCGTCAAGCGCACTGCCCCAGCCGACTCTTCGGGACGGCAGCGCGCCGGGGGCTGACCAGTCCGGACGCACTCGGCGAAATAGGCGATTTCGGATTCGTAACCGCCGGCGGTTGCCAAGGTAATTTCCTCGGGAGGCAATCCGGTCGCGTAGCGCATCACCTTACCCGAATCAGAATGATAATCGAGCGTGATGCGATCTGTCTGCAATGTGTATTCCATCGCAAACGGAAATCCGTCCGGGAACCAGCCGCCGGAAATTTCGACGGTCATACCGTCGCGATAGAAATAGCGCGCGCTGATCGAATCTTTAAAACCGGTGGCGCTGATCGTCTCCGGTTGGCCGAAAAGCTGGAGAGCCATGTCCACATCATGGATCAGAAGATCGAAAACTCCGCCGCCGCTGCGTTTCGGATCTCCGAGCCATTCGGCCCAGGCGGGCTTGCCGCAGCGTCTGCGAAAAGATGCCGTCCTGACGGTTTCACCTTGCATCTCCCACGCGAGCGTGGTGTACGGAGGCATGAAACGCAGTACCTGCGCGACCATCAAGACTCGGTTCTGCCGATGCGCTTCTTCGATCATCCGATCGCAGGCAGCGCCATCCAGCGCCATGGGTTTTTCCACCAGTACATGCTTTCCGGCGCGCAACGCGGCGATGGCTGCCGATTCGTGCAGATCGGTGGGCAGGCAAAGATCGACGGCATCGATCGACGGGTCCGCGAGCATCTGTTCGAGAGATTGGTCGCGACCCACGATGCCGGCGAGTTCAACTTCGGGCAGGCGCTCGATCGCCTTCACATGAGTTTTGCCCATGAACCCGAACCCCACGACGGCTATTCGCATGGAGCCATCGACTTACCGTAAGTGCTGGGTGAGCCCCCCCAACTCCTATACAATTGATTATGGAGACGCTTGAATCCGCCATCGAAGAATTTCGGGGGATTCTCGCTGGCGTACCCGCCGAACTTTCCCTCATTTCCGACGCCCACGCCGGCGCCCCAAGAGCCCCCGAACCGTCGTCCACTGACAAATGGTCCCGCAAACAAATCCTCGGCCATTTGCTTGATTCGGCCGCCAACAATCATCATCGGTTCGTTCGTGCGCAAATCGAGGGCAAGCTTACCATGCCCTCTTACGCCCAGCAAGACTGGGTGGCGATTCAGGATTATCGAAACCGTCCGTGGAACGAGCTGATCGAGTTCTGGAACTTCTATAACCGGCATCTGCTTCATTTGATGGAAGAGATTCCGGGCCCGAATAGAAATAATCCGTGCCAGATCGGCGATGGCGGCGCGGTAACGCTTGAGTTTCTTGCCATTGACTACGTGCGTCATCTGAAACATCACTTGCATCAGGTGTTGGCAAAATGAGGTCCGAAAAATTCCAAATTTCGCCGAGTCTTCGCCGGGGGTTGTACGTCCAATCCAACATGACTCCGGAGTCGATCCGCGCCCAGGTGCGCAAAATTATCGCCAGCCGGGCCATGGCCCGTTCCGAACGGCTGGCGCGGTTTCTGGATTTTACCGTCTCCGAAACGCTGGACGGGCATGCCGACCAGTTGAAGGAGTTCGTCATCGGCGTCGAGGTTTTCGATCGACGCCAGGACTACGACCCGCGTCTCGACCCGATCGTGCGCGTGGAAGCCCGCCGGCTCCGCATGAAGCTGCGCAAGTACTACGAGGGCGAAGGCCGCGAAGATAAGCTGCGTATCGAATTTCCCAAGGGAAGCTATGCGCCGGCAATCCGGGTGGAGCACGCCGCTCCGGTCACGGGTGAAGTACGCGAAACCCGCCGCGCGATCGCCATTCTTCCGTTCGTGAACATCGATGTGCGCGAAGAGTGCGAATACTTCATCGACGGGTTCACCGAAGAAGTGATCGATTCGCTTACTAAGGTCGAAGGGCTGCGCGTGGTCGCCTGGAGTTCTTCTCTGAAGCTCAAGGGCACGCCCCGCGACTACGCGCGGATTGGCGAGCAGCTCAATGTCGACGTGGTTCTGGAAGGCAGCATCCGGCACGGCGCTCCAGGGACGATGCGCGTAGCCGTGCAGCTTGTTTCCGTACGCGACGGCAGCTATCTCTGGACCGAGTCCTACGACAAGCCGGTTGAGGAATCGTGTAGTGTGCGCGACGCCATCGCTTCGGCCGTGGCGCGCGCTCTGCGAGTGAAGTTGACGGCGCCGAAGAGCCGCGCGCGCAACATTGAGGCTTATCACTTCTATCTGAAAGGCCGTTATCACTGGAACAAGCGCACCGATGAAGCGGTCCAGCTTGGCGCCGGCTATCTGGAACAGGCCATCGCCACCGACCCCGGCTACGCACTCGCCTATGCAGGCTGGGCCGATTGCCAGGTGGTGCTCGCGAAGTTCGGCACCGTCGCATCGCGCGACGCGATGCCCAAGGCCCGCTCGGCCGCGAAACGTGCGCTGGCTCTCGATTCCACGCTGGCCGAGCCGCATGTTGCTCTCGGCTCCATCGCGTCATTGTTCGATTGGGACTGGACCGCCGCGGAACAACATTATCGCCTCGCCATCCAGATGAATCCGGGTTATGCGACCGCGCACCAATGGTACGCGCACGATTACCTCGCCGGAGTGGGCCGCTTGGAAGAAGCCGAAGCCGAACTGGCACTGGCCCGCGACTGCGATCCGCTCTCGGTCGTTATTCTGGCCAGCTCGGCCGAAAACGTGATCCTTCAGCGCCGTCCCCAGGAGGCGCTGGATTTCTACGCGAAGACTCTGGAACTCGATTCGTATTTTCCTCGCGCCTATTTCGGCCTGGCGCGCACGCTCTTGCTGCTCGGCCGGCGCGACGAGGCTGTAGACGCAATCGAACGGGGTTTCGCTTTGAACCCCGGCTCGCCCTTGGCCCTCGCCACCCGGATCAGCGTGTATGGCGCGCTGGGCCGGATCGCCGAAGCCCGCCGGATGCTGACCGATCTTGAAGCGATGGCGCAGACCACGCGCGTGGCGCCATATCTCATGATGCGCGCCTGGATGACGCTCGACGTCATTCGGTCCTGCGAATTTCTGGAACAGGCATGCGAGGATCGCGATCCGCGGCTGATCCACGCGGGCGCATCTCCGATTTACGATCCGCTCCGGGGGTCGTCATGCTTCGAATCGGTGCTGCGGCGGATGGGGTTGGCGGCTGAGCCCGTTCCGGCCTAGTCTCTTGCGAAACCGGCGAGCGATAATTGTATTGTGAGCTACGCTGTTTTATCTTCGTTTTTTCTTCTGTCGCTCGCCGCCACGGCTGGCAGTTCGGATCTCGAAAAAGCGCGGGACGCGCAGGATCGCCCCACGCTTGACCGCATCGCCGCGCACATGTCGGCGGAAGCGCAGAAGCAGCCCGACGATGCGGTTGCGCAATACAAACTCGCGCTGGCGGAATCCTATGTTGGCGAAGTAGCCATCGAACTCCGCGACAAAAGCCAGGCCCACTCGGCCGCGGAAGCCGGCATTAAAGCCGCCGAACGCGCAGTCGCGTTAAAACCCGACAATGCCGAGTATCATCGCGTCTACGGCACGCTTTGCGGACAGGCGATTTCGGCCATGGGTCTCCAAGGGATCAAATATGGCCGCTGCGCGCAGGAGGAAGTGAATAAGGCCGTTCAACTCGACCCGAAATCGGCCATCAACTATGTGAGCCGCGGCGTGGGCTATTACTATCTGCCGCAGGCGCTCGGCGGCGGAATGGAACTGGCGATCAAGGATTTCCAGAAGGCGATCGAGCTCGACCCGAAACTGACCGAAGCGCACCTATGGCTGGGCCTGGCGCTACGAAAGTCGAACAAGAATCCAGAAGCGCGTAAAGAGTTTCAGAGAGTCGTCGAAACGAATCCGGCGCGAGTGTGGGCGAAGCAGCAGCTCGAGAAGACGCCGGCCCAATAAGTTAGCCACGAATGAACACAAATGAACGCGAATAAGATTCGTGTCCATTCGTGTGCATTCGTGGCTTAAATTCCTAATCGAACCCCGGGAGAGCCACCAGTTCGTCTGACGGCACCGGCTCGATCGGCAACCCAGCTTTCTTCCACGCCCGCAGCCCGCCCTCGATCACGGCGCATTTCATTCCCCGCTCCAGCAGAGCATTGGCGATGCGGACGCTGGTCGCGTCACGGATGCAGGTGCAATAAAGATAGATCTGCGGGGACGCGCCCGCTTCGATGAACTGCGGCAGGCCGTTCGGTTCCAGCCGCCGCGATCCGCGGATCCGGGTCGCCTTCGGATCGTAGTATCCGTGGCTCCGAACGTCGTAAATGACGGCGTCGGCGGCAACATCCGAAGGCGTAACCGATGGAACGCCGCTCGGTCCGCGCGCCTTCCGCCAGGCCCATAGTTGAAACCCCAGATACCCGATGGCAGCCGCGATCAGAACGATATCGAGCACTCGCCCGAAGGTCCGGAAAGCACCGCTGATCGCTTCGATGGCCCCGCTGAACAGAAATCCGACGGTGAAATAAGTCCCGACATACAGAGACGCCCCCGCCAGGTCCAGCCGAAAAAACTGCGCCGGGCGCATATTCATGCTTCCTGCCAGCGGCGGAGCCATGGTGTTAATCCCGGGCACAAACTTCGCGAACAGTAGCAGCTTCCGGCCTCGCCGGTAAAACGTATCCGCCGACCTCAGGATGCACGAATCGGGATTCAAAGACAGCCGGCACAGCATGCCGAGCAGCCACCATCCCGTATAGCGCCCCACCAGAAACAGGCAGGCGTCGCCGAGCATCATCGCGGATAGCGCGCAGAGTAGCGCCCATCCTGCCGGCATCGCCCCGCGCGCGCTCGCGGCTCCGGCGAAAATCAGCGCCAGGGCCGCCGGAACCGGAATTCCAACCGCCTCCAGGAAGACCGCCGCGAACAGGATCGAAAGACCGTGCTGCGCCAATCCGGAAAGCAGAGCGTCCATGCGAGTTAATACGAGATGATCGCACACGCGAAACGGAATCCGCGAAATAAATCCAAGATCGCACCCGTCCCGTATGTTTCATCAGCAACCAGGAATAAACTAACCCAAAGGAGATTCGAAGACATGCTAGGTGAACTGATCGCCCAAGGACAGGGCAAGCGTACCGGCCGCCGCATCATCGGCACCAGCCCGCTGAACGTGGAAGTTTCTTTCGAGGACGCCTCGAAGATGCTGGGCGTCGACGGAATGAATATCGGGACCTACACGTCCACGCCGAAGCCGGACGGCAGCCTCGACGGGTATGGACAGGGCGCGTTCGCGACTCTGGACGGCGAAATCGTGACCTGGAAAGGCCTCGGCGTCGGGCGATTTCTGGCTGGAGGCGCTGTCGCCTACCGTGGCACGCTGTCCTACACGACGACCTCGACCAAGCTCGCGCGATTGAACGGAATCGCCGGCGTGTTCGAGTTCGAAGTGGACGCAGCGGGCAACACAAGCTCCAAAATCTGGGAATGGAAGTAGTTGTTCCGCCAACAAAGTTGGGGGCGCCGGGGCTCTGGGCGCGGCGGCTTGCCGCCGCGCTCTCGGCGATCGCGGTCTGGGTCGCGATCGGCCTGACGGTCGCGCGCCCGCACGATCTGCGGGAGTTTGACGGGTATCGGGTCGGCGCGATCGAGACCGAAATGTGGCGGTCGTATTATGACCATCGCCCGGTCCGCCTCTTTACGGAGCTGACCAGCGTTCTGAGGACCCAGTATGGCTTTTCGTTCTGGCGTTCGTGTCTGGGCGGGTACTATGCGGCGAAAGCGGCTGTGGTTTTTCAGGCGGGTCATCAAAGGACGGATTATCTCTGGGCTTTGCCGGATCTTGAACGCTACTACTCGCTGATCCGTCAAGGAAGCAACATTCCTTTTGACGATAAGAAAGCTGCGGCGCTCGAGTTGGAGTGGTGGATCATCCATCGCGAGCGCGCCCAACATCCGGCGGCCGACCTGGTCGACGGGCTCGCGGCGCTGCAGGCTGAGATCTACCAGCGGCCCGCGGCTTCCTTCACGATTCACGCGCAGGCACGGGCCGATGCAATGCTCATCCGGGACGCGAAGGAAGAATCGGGCGGCGTGTCCGAAGCCGACTGGCGGCGGATTGGCGAACTGCTCGACCGGTCGTGGGTGTCATTGGAACAAGCCGTTCGGCGGTAATTGGCGCGAAACTCGGGGATTCGCCTCATCGACAGGGATGCTCGGACGGGCAACAATTGCGGTTAAATGCGTTATCCGCTTCTGATCGCCGCCGTCGGTGTGTCTCTGGTCGTGTCTTTAGCTGCGCAGGACCAGCCGAATTGTACGGGGATTACGCTCCAGGTGGACGTTCGGTGCGCCTGCATCAAAGATCCGCACAGCCAGCAATGCGACTTCGTAAAGGCTGGCGTCTACGGGCCCCACGACTTTAGCAAGATGAAAGGGCTGAACGGGGGCCTGATCGGGGCTCCGAACCAGCCGGCTGCGAAACCGGCGGCCAAGCCCGCGCAACCGCAACAAGCCCGCGTCGTTCCGTTAGCGCACAAGGATTATCTGCGTTTCCTGCAGCCGAACGCGCAAGTCGCGGCCGGGTTCGATTTCTCGAAGGTTTTCCAATCGCCGGAGCTGATGGCCGCGCTGTTCGGCCAGACCGATAGCGACTCCCAAAACAAAGTGGTCGCCGCGCTCAAAGAAATGGACCACCTTTGGTTCGGATTCACCGCGCCCAGCGATTTTGTCCTCGTAATGACCGGCAAATTCGAACAGGGCGCCGCGGCGGGAATGTTCTACTCGCAAGGAATCCGGCCCGTGTTTCTGGCGGACGCGCACGCGATGATGATCGGTCCGGAACCGGCCGTGCAAGCCGCCCTCGCGCGCCTGGCGAAGCCGTTGCCGGCGCCGGCAAGCATGGGCTGGGCCGCGCGCCGCTCTCGCGAGCTGGCGAAGGATCACGAGACCTGGATCGTCACGGAGCCACCGGCAGGTGCAGCCACGGGGACGTCGCCGCTCGCAGCCATGCGCCGGTTCGCTTTGGGATTTCGCCTGACCGGTGAAGGCAGCCTCGACGGCGAGGTTGTTGCCGACTCGGAGGCGAACGCTGAAAAGATGGGCGCCTGGGTCGAGCAGATGAAATCCGCGATCCGCGAGAAGACCGGTGTCGGCGCTCTCGATTCGTTAACGGTGGAGCGCGCCGGAACGACGCTTCGATTCACGGCCAAAGGCGACTCATTGCTGGCGGGTGATGCCGGGAAAAAAGCGGTAAGCTCGGATTTCGGCGTGGAGCTGTACAGCGCAATCGCGGCGGGTTTTCCCGGAATGCAGACCCGTACGGTCGCCGCGGACAAATTGCTCTCGGTCAAAGAGGGGATGAAAAAGGACGAGGTCGTCAGCCTGCTGGGACCGCCGCTATCGGTCTCCGCGATTCAAGGGCTCGACACGCCGCGCGAGACCTGGACCTATCAGGTTCCTTTCGGAAAGCAGCTCACGCTTCGACTGGACAATGGAATCGTGACGTCGGCCCCGCGCTGAACGGCTATTTCTTTTCCCGATTCCCGACCACGCGCGCCGCGAAATAATTCACAACCTTCGCTTCGTTGCGCGCGACCTCGTAATAGGCCGCTTTCAACAACTGATCCTTGCGATTCAGCAGTGTCTCGCGAATGGTCTGCTGGACTTTCGGATCGGTGAGATCGCGCTGGCCGGCCGGCTCGCGCGTGATCACTTTCAGGATGCGATAACCCTCCGCGGTCCGCAGGACGTTGGTAATTTCACCGGGATGCAGGGCCATCAGCGTCTTGCGCAACTCAGCATTCGCTTTTTCGAGAGCGGATTCGGGGATGAATCCCAGATCGCCGCCATTCTGCGACGAGTTGGGATCTTCGGAATAATTCTGCGCGAGCATCGAAAAATCTTCGCCGTGGCGCAGGCGCGCGTAGAGATTGTCGATTTTTTTCTTGGCCTGGTCGTCGTCCTGGGCCTTGTCGTTTTTCAGATTTCGCACGTTCGGATCCGGCGCGGGTGTGACCATGATCTGCGCCATGTGGATCTGCGGCTCGGCCAGATTGAAGCTGGGTTTGTTGGTGGAGTAGAAATCGGTAATGTCTTTGTCGGTGATGCTGATTTGCGACGTGATCTCTTTGTTGATCAGCTTCGAAACGCTGAGGTCGCGGCGCAGCTTGGCTTTCAGATCCTCGGCGGTGAGTTTGCGGGCGTTGAGCTGCTTCTGAAATTCTTCCTGCGTGTAGGGCGCCTTGAGCTCATTGAACTTGGCTTCGACATCGGCGTCGGTCGCCATCAGGCCCTGCTTCTCGGCACGCTGCAACATGATCTCGTCATCGATCAGGGTGCGCAGGACTTCCAACTTTTGAATCTGTAACTGGTCGTCGCTGGGCGGCTCCGTGGGCGTGGCGAAGTTCGATTGATATTGTTTATCCAACTCCGCGTAGGTGATGGCGCGGCCGTTCACCGTGGCAGCCACGTTCGCCGGAACGGTGCGGCTGCACGCGTTCAGGCCGGCAAAAAGCAGACATACGACCGGGAACATCCGCTGCATGTAAGGTAGAACTTCATTCTAGTGGTTTCACTTGGCGTCCCGCCAGTTATCACCCACGCCGACGTCGACCAGCAGCGGAACTTCCAGCTTACGAACGGACTCCATCTCGGCCTTGACCATGACGCGGACCGCCTCGACTTCCTCGGGAGGCGCTTCGAAGAGCAACTCGTCGTGCACCTGTAGAACCATGTGCGTTTTCATTCCGCTCAGCTTCTCGTCGATCCGGATCATCGCCAGCTTGATCAGATCGGCGGCGGTGCCCTGAAGCGGCGTGTTGACGGCGGTGCGTTCGGCAAAGTTCCGGGCATTCGGGTTGCGGCTCTGCATATCCGGAATCGGCCTCTTGCGGCCGAACAGATTGACGGCAACTCCCGATCGACGGACTTCCGCAATCGTCTGGTCGAGCCACTTGCGCACGCCCGAATAGCGTTCGAAATACGCGCGGATGTAGAGTTCGGCTTCCTTGCGTTCGATGCCCAGGCTGGTTGCCAGACCGAACGGAGTCTGCCCGTACACGATTCCGAAGTTGACCGCTTTGGCGTTGCGGCGATGCTCGGGCGTCACCATCAAAGGCGGCACGCCAAAAACCTCCGCCGCGGTACGCGTGTGAATATCCTCGCCGTTACGGAACGCGTCGGTCAGGACCGGGTCGCGCGACATGTGGGCCAGCAAGCGAAGCTCGATCTGCGAATAATCGGCGACGACCAGCTTCCAACCGGGACGGGGGACAAACGCGGCGCGGATTTCGCGGCCCAACTCGGTCCGGATCGGGATGTTTTGCAAGTTCGGATTGGAAGACGACAGACGCCCGGTGGCGGCTCCGGCTTGATTGAAAGTCGTGTGCAGGCGCTGGGTGCCGGCGTCGATCAGTGCAGGAAGAGCATCTACGTATGTTCCCTTGAGCTTAGAGAGCTGGCGATAATCTAAAACTTTGCGTGCGATGGCATGCTCTTCGGCCAGCGTTTCGAGAACATCGGCGGCGGTCGAAATGGTCTTTCCTTTCCCGTATTTGACCGGCGCGGGCAGATTCAGATCTTCAAATAATACTTTCCCTAACTGCTGCGGGGAATTGATATTAAATGTCTTATCTGCCAGAGCGTAAATCTCGGAAGAGAGCCGGGCTATCTCCTCCTCCATCCGGACGCTGAGAACCCGGAGCTGGTCGGGGTCGACCCGAACGCCACAGCTCTCCATCCGGGCCAGGACTCGAATCAGCGGCAGATCGATGGTCTCGTAGACCTGTTTCAGCCCGAGGGCTTCGATCTCCGGGTACAGTTTCTGAAACAAGGAGAGAACGGCATCTGCCTTCCCGGCGGGTCCGGTTTCGATTTCTCGTTCGAGATACCGCTCGGCGAGCGAGCCCAGATCGCAATGGCCGGGATCGGCGGAAATGAGGAACCCGTATAGCATGACATCGTCCCGCAACGCGGGGGCGTCGCCGAACTGGCGGATCAGCGCTTTAATGTCGTGGGCTACGGTGGCCCGATCGGGAATTTTCGGCAATGCAATCGAGCCCGCTTCCCCCGGCTTCGCGGAGAAGCCGAATACGGTCTCCGACATCATCTCGCCGGCCGCGATCGCGACGGGGACATTTTCCGGCACGGACGCTAGCCATTCGTCCAACGCCTGTTCAGAGTCGAGTGTCTTGTAATTTCCCGGCTCGGTCGATTTCACGGGCGCCAGTTCCCGCAGGAGACTGGAAAACTCGAGAGTCTTGTACAACTCCCTTAGAGCGGCGACGTCGGGATCCCTGGCGACCACGTCTTCCAAAACCAGGGGAACCGGGACGTCGCAATGGATGGTCGCGAGCTTCTTGCTCAACAGGATCTGGTCGCGGTTGTTTTGCAGGCTCTCGCGGTAGGTGCGGCGTTCTACTTCCGCGGCGCGCTCGATCGCGTTCTCGACCGATCCGAACCGGATAATCAGGTCCTTCGCGCCCTTTTCCCCAATCCCTGGCGCACCCGGAATGTTGTCGATGGTGTCGCCCTTGAGGGCAAGCAGATCGGCCACCTGGGAGGGCTTCACGCCCATGAAATCTTCGGTGGCCTTGGCGTCGAAGAACATGTCGTCCTTCATGGGATTCAGCATCGACACGCGATCGTTGACCAGTTGCAGCATGTCTTTATCGCTCGAAACGATCACGACGTCGATTCCCTGCTCCACCCCGCGGCACGACAACGTCCCGATCACGTCGTCGGCTTCGAACTTGGGATATTCCAGAACCGGAATGCGCATCGCTTCGAGCGTCTTGCGGATCCACGGGATTTGCTGCAACAGATCCGGCGGCGTTTCCGTCCGGTTGGCTTTATACGACGCGAAGGCTTCATCCCGAAAGGTTGGCCCCTCGCTTTCGAAGATTGCGGCAAGATACTCGGGGCCGAACGCTGTCTTCAGGCGCCGAACCATGTTGTGGAAGATGAACACGGCTTCGGTCTGGAGTCCTGACGCGGTTCGCATCGGCGGCGCGCCGGACCGGGCTCGCGCATGGTAGGCCCGGAAGATGAAACCGAACGAATCGATCAGGAAGAGGCGCGGCACGCAACCATAGTACCCAATATTGCGAAATCGACACAGCGATTCCGGCCGACTGTGTCTGAATAGACACAGTCAGCGACGAAAAAGTCTATTTTAATCAGTAAACTAGCCATGACGTGATTACGTCATTACAATGGTAAGTTGATATGCGGCACCCATTCTGGGAGGGCAGCGATTGAGATTTGAAACGACCGTACAGCGCCCCGTTGACGCCTCAGGAGTAGGACTCCACAGCGGCGTACCGGTGAGCATCCGAATCCTGCCGGCACCCCCCTCCACTGGAATCGTCTTCGTCCGTACCGATCTTGATGGCTTCAACATCCCGGCAAGCTGGCGGCATGTGCAGAAGGTCAGTTATGCGACCAGCCTGATGCGGCAAGGCGTGCTGATTTCCACCACCGAGCATCTGCTCAGCGTATTTTACGGAATGAGCATCGATAATGCTTTCGTGGAGATCGATAATCTCGAGGTTCCGATTCTCGACGGCAGCGGTATGCCGTTTGTCGAGCTGATCCGGTCGGCGGGAATTAAGCAATTTCGCCGCCGGCGCAAATTTCTGCGGATCCGGCGCCCGGTCTCGGTGGAAGCCGGCGGTAAACGGATCAGCATCCTTCCATCCGACCGTTTCCTGCTGACCTGCGACGTGTTTTATGAACATCCGCTGGTGGGACGCCAGGTTCTGGAGACGGAAGTGACGCCGGATCGATATGCCGCCGAGCTCGCGCCGGCGCGGACCTTCGGGTTCGAGTATGAACTCGACCAGATGCGCAACATGGGCCTGATTCGCGGCGCATCGCTGGATAACGCGGTCTGCTTTGACCGGCGATCGATCCTGAATCCGGGCGGGCTGCGCTTCCCCGACGAATGCTGCCGGCACAAGGCGCTGGATCTGATCGGTGACCTGGCGCTGTTGGGCAAGCCGCTGCTGGGCCACGTGATTGCGGAGAGAGCGGGACACGCGATGCATGCGGCGCTGGTGGCGCGCATCATGTCGGACCCTTCGATTTACGAGATCATCACGTTTGATCAGTTGGCGACGAAGGTGGCTCAGGCGCTCGTGTCTTAGGCTCCCGTCGTTCGCCGTGATGGGCCGAGAGTGATCGTCGTCTGCGGGCTGCCAGGTCGGGTAAGACTACAGGTGCAGAGGGTTGCGAAGTCTGGAGATGCCAGAAATAACACAGCGCTGGGTTACAGGCAGGCAACGTTAGGTAAGCAACTCCCCAATCTTCTTAGTCGCGGTCGGGAACTTACCAATCCCCGCGCCCACCACTTCGTCCGCCACCGTTACATACACATCGGCAACCGTCCCGGTGACGCGCGTGTGAGCCCCTTTGGCCAGCCTCTTGCTCCCTCCCGCCACCAGCATCGCCAAGCCGCTGTTCTTGTGCGGATTGGCCTCGGCATGTTCGTGGACGAAGATCAGGCTAGTGTGGTCGAACAGGGTGCCATCGCCTTCCGGAACCGATTCGAGCTTCGCCACCAGATACGCAAATTCCTCTACGTGCCAGCGGCAAATGTCGCGCAGCACGTGCATGCCGTCCGCGGTGTCCGCACCGGACGTCTTGTCTTGCGCGTGCGTGTAATCGTGATGCCGGGCCGAGGTATAA
>DATGGL010000218.1:0-27939 GCA_035308605.1 Bryobacteraceae bacterium | reverse complement strand
TGCTCTTGAGCGCGAACCCCGGGGGCGGCAACGCTCGGGTCTTCGCCGTCGCGACAAGCTTGTCCAGGCCGTCGTTCGACCCGTGATACTGGCCGTAGACCTTGTTCAGGTAATCCATCACCTGCTTACGATCCGAGGCCGGCAGGCTGCTGGGGCCGTCATACGTGGCCGCCCGCGCGAAATGATACAGGGCCACGGCTTGCAACTCCGGTTTGGTCTTATTCTGCGCCAGAACATCGGTGCCCAGCCAGTAGGAAACCTGCGCCTGGGTGGGGTCCAGTTCGAGAGCCTTGGTCAACTCGACCTGGGCCTTCTCGTAATCGCGGCGCGCCAGGGAGATGTAGCCCACGGTCTTTTGAGCGAACGCTTTTAATTCCGGCTTCGCCTTGTTGGCCTGCTCGTCCGTTACCTCCGGAGGGCGATTGTCTTTGGAATAAATCGTGTCCAGATTTCCCAGGATGGTGTTCGCGGCTTTTTCCGCGGTATCCAGTTCCGAGATCTGTTCCGCGCCCGGCTGCGCGTTCAACGGCACCAGCGGGTACACGTACTGGACGATCGCCGACAGCGCCACCAGGTTATTGGGATTATCCTTGAGTACTTCAACGGCCGCGTTGAAGGCTTCCGAGGGTTTGTTCAACGCGCGGTACGTCGTCAGGTACATCTGGCGGCGGACATCGGCGTACTCGCTCTGGGCGTATTGCGTTTTCCATTTATCCAGGATCGTGAGCCACTGATTGGGATCCTGGGTCTTGGTGATGGACTCGTACAATTCGTACTCGGCCCGGTCTTTCCACTCTTTTTTCTTTTCCTGAGCCGTCAGAGCGGATGCCAGGGAAACCGCCATCAACGCCGCAACTGCGCTCTTGCTGAACTGCACTACAACCTCCCCGCGAGCAAGAAATTCTGGTTTTTCAGGTGCTACGCTGACTGCACGTCAAGGTACTTTGCGGAGTATAGCCGAAGCCTTCTCGCAGTCGCAAGCGGCTTCACCCGATCGCTCGCGTTTACTTCCTTCTCCGCCTTCAGCCTACACCCAAATAAACCACCCGGCGATACCTTAGACGCCAGGTAACAGCGAAATGTTTCGCCTTCTGGACCCCGGCCATTCTCCCTGTACGGACTGCCTTCGCCGCATTGAGCCCGTGTGTCCTTTTTGGATCCGTTTGGATCCGTGTATTCTTATCACTTGCCGAAACATGCGATCGATTTGTCGGTGATCGTCCTTTACCTGGGCGGCATCACCTGGTTCGGCGCACGATTCCGCCGTTCCCAGCACACCCTCAAGGATTACTTCCTCGGCGGCAAGACGATTCCCTGGTGGGCCATCGCATTGTCAATCGTCTCGGCTGAAACCAGCACGCTGACGGTGATCGGCACGCCGGTCCTCTCCTTCCAGGGCAATTTCGGATTCCTGCAAGTCGTTTTCGGCTATCTTCTGGCCCGCATCGTGATCGCGACGCTGTTTCTGCCGGCGTATTTCCGCGGGGAAATGTTTACAGCTTATGAGCTGATGCGGGTCCGCTTCGGCGATCGCATCCGCCGCCTTACCGCGGGGACCTTTCTGCTTCTGCGCGCGCTGGCTGAAGGAGTTCGCGTGGTCGCGATCTCCCTGGTGGTGGCGATCGTTCTGGGCTCGGGCGAAAAGACGTCGATCGTGGCGATTCTCTGCCTAACGCTGTTCTACACCTACGAGGGCGGCATGACCGCGGTCATCTGGACCGACGTGATCCAGATGTGCCTTTACGTCGCCGGCGCGCTGCTCAGTTTCTGGGTAATCCTGGGCGAAATCGCCGGAGGATGGTCGCATGTCGTGGCTTTCGCCGCGCCGCTGGGCAAATTCCAGGTTTTCGATTTCGGCGTGTCGCACCTGTTTACGCAGACCTACAGCTTCTGGGCCGGCATCATCGGCGGGACGTTCCTCACCACCGCCAGCCATGGGACGGAACAGCTTCTGGTGCAGCGCCTTCTGGCCGCGCCCTCGGAACGCCAGAGCCGCGCCGCGCTATTAGCAAGCTGGGTGGTGATCTTTGTCCAATTCACGCTGTTCCTGATCATCGGCGTGTGCCTGTTTACTTTGTATGCCGATCGCCACTGGAAGCCTCCCGATGTTCCCGATAAGATTTACCCGCTGTTCATCTGGGAGCATCTGCCCACGGGAATCGCCGGACTGGTTATCGCCGCGATTCTGGCAGCCGCCATGTCGAACCTGAGCGCCGCGTTGAATTCGCTCGCGTCCACCACCGTCATGGATTTCTGGAAACCGTTATCGCCGCCGAAGGACGACGCGCATTGGCTCGGGATCTCGCGCTACGCGACGGTGGCCTGGGCTGCGGCGCTGTTCGGCGTGGGTCTGCTTGCGCGCCAGTGGGGCGGCGTCCTGCAAGCCGGCCTGTCGATCGCGTCGATCCTCTATGGCTCGCTGCTGGGCGTCTTCCTGCTCGGGCTGCTTACCAAGCGCGTCGGGGAAGCGGCGGCGATGTGCGCCATGGTGGTGGGTCTCGTCTTGATGCTGTACATCAGATTCGCCACGCCTATAGCCTGGACGTGGTACGTATTGATCGGAACAGCCGCGACGTTTCTCACTGGCTTGGTCGCATCGCTTTTTTTAAAGGACACGAATGCAGAACGTAGCTGAAAAGACCGTTGAGCTGCGCCGCGCGCTGGGCCCGTGGGCCGCGATCGCCGTGGTTATCGGAACCGTGATCGGCAGCGGAATTTTTCTGGTCCCCAGCCGGATGGTGACCGCGGTGGGCTCGCCTTCGATGGTTTTTGTGGTGTGGATCTTCGGGGGCGTTCTGACTTTGTTCGGCGCGCTGAGTTACGCCGAACTCTCCGCCGCCCTTCCCGGCGCCGGCGGAGAATACGTCTACCTCACCGAAGCCTACGGGCCGTTTTTCGGATTCATTTACGGATGGACGCAGACGTGGGTCGCAAAACCGGCTTCCATCGCGACTCTGGGGACGGGATTTTTCTACTATCTCGGCGATTTCTTTCCCAGTCTGAGCCGGGTGTTTTATACCGTCCCGCTTCCGATTGGCCCGGATTTCAAGCCGCTCGATATCCGCTATGGCCAACTGGTTGCGATTGGTCTGATTCTGTTCCTGGCGGGCGTTAATTATCTGGGCGTTCGCGTTGGGGGAAGCGTTCAGATTGCGGTTACGGTCCTCAAAGTAACGTTGATTTGCGGGGTTATCGTGGCGGGCCTGACGTCGGGGCAGGGAAAGACGGAGAACTTCCAGACCGCGGTGACACCACATCCAGGGGGAATCGAGGGATTTTTCGTGGCCCTGGTCGCCGCATTATGGGCCTACGACGGGTGGAACAACGCGGGAATGCTGGGCTCGGAGATCGAGAACCCGGGGCGAAATCTCCCGCGAGCTCTCATTCTCGGGACCATCTCCGTTATCGTGATTTACCTGTTAACCGATCTGGCGTATTTTTACATTCTGACGGCGCGCGAAGTAGGCGCCAGCGAACGGGTGGCCGCCGACGCCATGCGCCGCGTTCTGGGTGCGCCCGGCGGGGCGGCGGTGAGCGTGGCGGCGATGATCTCGATTTTCGCGGCGCTGAACGGGTCGATATTGACCGGTTCGCGGGTGCCTTATGCGATGTCGAGAAGCGGGCTCTTCTTTAGAGGCATCGCCTCGGTTCACCCGCGATTCCGCACGCCGGGTCCGGCCATTGTGCTGCTGGGGTTGATTTCGTCGCTGATTCTGCTCAGCGGACAGTACGATCAGCTTTACACGCTGGTCATCTTTCCGAGCTGGATTCTCTACGGGATGACCGCTGCTTCGGTGATTGTTTTACGGCTGAAACAACCGGATCTCCCGCGCCCGTACCGGGTGTTAGGCTATCCGTTAGTGCCGGTACTTTTTGTATTTGTCGCGCTGGCGCTGCTTTATTCGACGCTGCGCACATCGCCCCGGGAATCGGGGATCGGTTTGGGGCTGATTGTGGCGGGACTTCCTTTCTATTTCTACTGGAAAGGACAAAAGCGGGGTGTTGCGTCGGGAGGTGGGCCGCCAGCCTAGAATCTTGGCAAACTTTTACACTTTCTGTTCTGTTTTCAGAACAAATCTCTTGTGAACCCAACATAACTATGATTAAATTTCTAGAGTAGATTGAGGAGACGATTGGTGGATTGTTCGCTTTGCGGAACGCTCCGGACTCTGGAGCTACTCTGATCAAACGGGAGATTGAAACAATGGACGTGCTGAAAATGCTGGCGGATTTACGCCACGAACGAGAACAGATTGAAGAAGCCATCATGACGCTGGAGCGGTTGGCGCGCGGCCGGGGTCGCCGCCGGGGTCGTCCACCAGCCTGGATGACGGCGATTAAACGGCGCGGCCGGCCGCCCGGCAGCAAGAATAAAAGCAAAGAAAACGCCGCCGACTAGTTGGCTGTCCGTTGCCTCTGGCGAACCGGCTCCCGCCCATCACGCTCTCATTCTGTCCCCGCCGGCCCCATAGCTCCGATGCCCTTGTACACTGATGAGGAGTGTCCGCCAAGAAACTAACGGCCCACGTGAAGGCGGCGGGTTGAGCGTCTAAATTGAGTCCAAAGGTTTTGGACCAGGTGCTCTCCCGCATTCCGCGCGTGGCGAATTCTAACGTTCTGGTCGGTTTCGATACTTCGGACGATGCCGGGGTCTACCGTCTTGCGCCGAATCTCGCCCTGGTGCAGACCGTCGATTTTTTTACGCCGATCGTGGACGATCCGTACACCTTCGGAGCGATTGCGGCCGCCAATTCCCTCAGCGATATTTACGCGATGGGCGGCAAGCCCGTTTCGGCGCTGTCGATCCTGGCGTGGCCCGGCGAACAGGATCTCGACGACCTGGAGGAAATTCTCCGGGGTGGCGCCGAGAAGTTGCGGGAAGCCGATTGCGCTCTGCTCGGCGGCCACAGCGTTACGGATCCGGAGATTAAGTTCGGGTACTCGGTGACGGGAACCATTCATCCGGAGCGGATCAAGACCAATGCCAGAGCGCAGGCGGGGGACGTGCTGGTCCTGACGAAGAAAATCGGGACCGGTGTCATCTCGACCGCTCTTAAGCGCGGAATTGCGGATCCGGCGCATGTCGATGCTTCGATCCAGTCGATGGCGACCCTGAATCGCGGCGCGGCCGAGGCCATGGCGCGGCTGGAAGTCCACAGCGTGACGGACGTGACCGGCTTCGGCCTGCTGGGCCATGCCCGCGAAATGGCTCGCGCCAGCGGCGTTACCGTCGAAATCGATTCGAAACAGCTTCAATTTCTACCCGGCGCAATAGAGTACGCCCGTGCAGGAGCCATCCCGGGCGGGCTTAACAATAATCGCGAATTCGTGGCTGGCTGCGTTCAGGGATCGTCGGAATTCGAGGATCTCCTGTACGATCCCCAAACTTCCGGCGGCTTGCTACTCTCGATGCCGGAGGCGCACGCGGTGCGGTATATGCGACGATATCCGCAGGCCTACGTCATGGGACGGGTCCTAGCCCGGGGCGAAACGCCACTCCAGATTCTATGAAACCGTCACCGATTATCGTTGCTCTGGACGTTGAAACCGCGGCCGAGGCGCGCAAACTGGTCGCCGCGCTGGGCGATTCTGTGAATTTCTACAAAGTCGGTCTGGAACTTTACGCCTCCGCCGGCATGGATTTTGTGCGCGAACTGAAACAGAACGGCCAGCGCGTGTTCCTGGACTTGAAGCTTTACGATATCGGTGAAACGGTGCGCCGCGCGACCGCGCAGGTGGCTCGGGCGGGAGTGGATTTCCTGACCGTTCACGCGATGCGGCAGGCGATGCGGGCCGCTGTCGAAGGGCGCGGCGATTCCGGGTTAAAGCTGTTGGGCGTGACAGTGCTGACCAGCGTCGACGACCGCGATCTCGAGCAGGACGGCTACTCCCGAGGCGCGCGCGAGTTGGTGGAGCTGCGCGTCCGCAATGCGATGGAAGATCGTATGGACGGGATCGTGTGCTCGCCTGTAGAGGTCGGGAGGGTCCGCGCGATCGCGGGGTCATCGGCGATTCTGGTGACGCCGGGGGTCCGATCGGCGGGCGCGGCGGTGGGCGATCAAAAACGGGTGGCGACACCGGGGCAGGCCATGGAAGACGGTGCGGATTATCTGGTGATCGGGCGGCAGATTACGCGGGCGTCGGATCCGCGCGGCGAGGCGCAGAGGATTCTCGAAGAGGCAGGCCGGGGACCTGCCCTGCTGCATCGCTAAAACTTTAAGTTTCGTTCGAAGAAATCAAGGATGCGGGCGTTCATCTGGCGCAGGGGATTTCCGTCCACGGGGTGGGTTTTCTGCGGATAGATTCCCAGCTCGAATGGCTTGCCGGCCTCTTCGAGGGCCGCGATGATCTGCATGGTGTTCTGGAAGAGTACGTTATCGTCCTCGAAATTGTGCAGGATCATCAACTTCGCGCGTAAATTGTTCGCCTTTGGCGCCAATGCGGTTTGCGCGTAGCCGTCTGCATTCTCTGCCGGCAGACCCATGTAGCGTTCGGTGTAAATCGTGTCGTAATTCAGAAAATTGGTGACCGGCGCGCCGGCGATGCCGCACTTGAACACGTCGGGAGCGTTTAGAAGCGCGTTCAACGTCATGAATCCGCCGTAGCTCCAGCCTGTGATTCCGATTTTTTCGGGATCTACAAATCCAAGCGATATCAGATACTTCACGCCGGCGATCTGGTCCGCTAGTTCCGCTACGCCAAGCTTTCGGAAAATCGGGGTCTCAAACGCGTGACCCCGGCCCGAGCCTCCACGATTGTCGGCGTGCCAGACGACGTATCCCTGGTGTGCATAAACCTGATCCATATTTATTCCGGGCCAGGAATTCTCGACTGGAAGATCGACGCCGGGTCCGCCATAAACGCCGACGATCACGGGATATTTCTTACCGGGCTCGAAGCCGGCGGGCTTGATGAAGCGGCCATGCAGCTCGGCGCCGTCGGGACCTTTGAACTTCACAATCTGGGTAGGCAGGACGTCGTATTCCTCGGCGAAATCGCGGTAAACGCCGAGTTCCGCGCCGTCGCCGGAGTGGAGTGTCGTGCGCCGTGGGGAGGTGAGCGAGGAAGCGGTATCGAGATAAAACGCGCCTGCCGGCGACATCGAGATTTCGTGAGTTCCGGGCGACCGGTCCAGGCGGCGCTTGTCGGTGCCGTCGAGCTTGATCGAATAAAGGTGCGTTTCGAGCGTATCGCCTTCGTTCGACGTATAAAACACGCGTTGGTCGTTGTATTCGAGCAGCCCCCGGACCTCCCACGGTCCTTTGGTCAACTGCTTCCCATCTTTCCCGTCGTTCGAGTATCGATAGATGTGGCGGAAGCCGTCGCGTTCGCTGGTCCAGAGAAAATGGCGGCCATCCGGAAGAAAGTAGGCGTCGCCGGGAGTGTTGATCCAGTACGGATCGGATTCGGTAAAGATGGCCGTCCGCGTTCCGGATTCAACGTTTGTCGAAAACATTTCGAGCTTGTTTTGTAGACGATTCATCCTGATGGTGTAGACGCTACTTGAATTCGGCATCCAGCCGGCGCGCGGGATCAGGAACGAAATTCGGGTGTCGCCGACGTCGATCCAGCGGGTTGTGCCGCCCGCTGCCGGAACCACCCCAAGATGCACGTCGGCGTTGTTGTCACCGGCCTGAGGATAGCGCTGCGGTTCGTAAATGGCGCGCGGGTGCAGGAGGTCTTCGTGTGGATAGACCGGTTCGCGGCTGGTGTCGAACTGAAGATACGCGATGGATTTGGAATCGGGCGACCACCAGAATGCGGTGCCGAGTTCCAGTTCCTCGGGATAAACCCAATCGAGCCCGGCGTTGATCAGGGTCGCGGTTCCGTCGCGCGTGAGGCGGGTTTCCTTGCCGCTGGTCAGTTCGAGCGCGTACAGATCGAATCCGCGGCGGAATGCGAGCATTTTTCGATCCGGCGAGAACTTGGGGTCGTGCTCGACTTCCGGCGTTTTGGTGATCTGGTCCCACTTTCCGGTCTCGATGTGAATCAGGAACAGGTCGCCGCTGGTTTCGTACAGCAGCTCTTTGCCGGACGGCGACCATTGCAAACTGCTGTCGGCCGCGACGCGGCGGTTGGTCCAGTCGAATGGGCGGGTTTCGTGCGGCATGGCCGCTGCAGCGTTCATGGGTTCGGTGGAAACCAGCTCGCGTGAAGATTTCGCCGCTGGGTCGTAAATGACAAGAGTCTTGGCGCGTTCAAATACGAAGGATTTCCCATCCGGGGCCCAGACCGGCGGGCCGTCCTGTTTGGCGGAGGCTTCCTGATATTCGGCCAGTGCGGCGAGCGTAATCGGCTTCTTTTGCGCCAACGCGCTCGCGATGAATATCAGGAACAGGGCGAGTAAACGCATCGTATAGAATTGTAGCTTCTAGCGAATGAAACTCACATTCTGGGGCGCCGCCCGTACGGTGACGGGATCTATGCATCACGTCGAAACCGGCGGCAAGCAGTTTCTTTTAGATTGCGGAATGTATCAGGGGCGGCGTCAGGAATCCTTCGAACGAAACAGCCATTTCCCGTTTCCCGCGTCCGGAATCGAGGCCGTGATCCTGTCACACGCGCATATCGATCACAGCGGGAATCTGCCGACTCTGGTTCACAACGGCTTTGCGGGTCCCATCTACACGACTCCGGCGACGGTGGACCTTTGTCTCGCCATGCTCGCGGATTCGGCGCATTTGCAGGAGAAAGACGCCGAATTCTGCAACCGGCGGCGTCAGCACCGGAAAGAAATTGGCCGCGACGATCGGGAATGCACGCCGCTCTACACGGTGGCAGACGCGGAGCGCACGTATCCGCTGTTTCAACCCGTTCCGCGGAGCGAATGGAAGAGCGTCTCCGACGGCCTGCGATACAAGACTTATGATGCGGGCCACATGCTGGGGTCGACTTCGATGATTCTCGAAGCCGATGGCGTGCGGCTCGCTTTTTCGGGCGACGTGGGACGGCCCGGTCTGCCGATTATTCGCGATCCGCAGCCGCTGGAGCCGGTTGATTACCTGATCATGGAGTGTACGTACGGCGACCGGCTGCACAAGCCGATCGAACAGGTCGCGGAGAAGCTGGCCGCGGTCGTGAATCGGACCGTAAGCAGGGGAGGGAAGATCATCGTCCCGTCGTTTGCCGTGGGGCGAACGCAGCAACTCGTGCTGCTGTTGCATGAGCTGATCAATGCCAAGCGGATTCCCGCGATTCCGATGTTCGTCGATAGTCCGCTGGCGGTGAATGTGACCGAGGTGTTTCGCAAACATCCGGAAGAGTACGACGAGGACGCCAATCAGTTCCTGGAACATGGCGAAAATCCGTTCGGGTTTAAGCGGCTGACGTATATTCACGACGTTAACGAATCGAAGAAACTGAACGATCTGCATGGGCCGTTCGTCGTGATTTCGGCGTCGGGAATGGCGGAGGCGGGGCGGATACTGCATCATCTGCGCAACGGCATCGAGGATCATCGCAACACGGTTTTGATTACGGGATTCCAGGCGCCGAACACGCTGGGCCGGAAGATTCTCGAAAAGCAATCGGAGGTGCCGATTTTCGGCGAGCCGATGCGGCTGCGGGCGGAAGTGGTGTCGCTGGATGAATTGTCGGGTCACGCGGACCAGCGGGAGTTGATCGAGTGGATGCGGCCGATGGTGCATGGGCTGAAGCGAGTGTTCCTGGTGCACGGAGAGCCGGAATCCGGCGCGGCGCTGGCGAAGTTGATCGGGAGCGAGTACGGGATCGAAGCGTCGATGCCGGCGCGGGGGGAGAGTTTCGCGCTGACGGCGGATCGGGTGATGGCGTGAGTGGGGCATGCGGGAGTGAAAACGGATCGGGATCCGCTTGCTGGCGCGCGCGGTTCGGTGCGGCGTCGACGCAGAGCCGCGAGATGGAAGAACGGAAACGGCGGCACTGAACCGCGCACGCCAGTGAGCGGGTCCTGAACGGAGGAATCACAAAATGGCATTTTGTACTAACTGCGGAGGTCCACTCAACGAAGGCGCGCGGTTCTGCACGACGTGCGGGCAACCGGCGGGCGGGCCTGGTCCGACCCCACCCCCACCTTCTCCGCCGCCGCCTCCGCCAGTTGCACAGCCGCTGGATTATACGATTCAGGGTGACAACCTGCAGATCATTCGTATTCGGCTGAAACCTGGACAGGAACTGTACGCCGAAGCGGGCAAGATGATTTACAAACAGCCGCAGGTCATCTGGGAGACGCGGATGAGCGGCGCGACGCTCGGCGAAAAGGTGTGGGGAGCCATCAAGCGCAAGCTGATGGGCGAGTCACTGTTTCTCACCTACTTTCACGGCGCGACGGCGGGTGAGATCGGATTCGCGGGAACCTATCCCGGCAAGATTCAATCCTTCGATCTGCGCGCGGGACAGAGCGTGTTCGTCCAGCGCGATGCGTTTCTGGTGGCGGAAGCGACCACGCAGTTGAATATTGCGTTCGTCAAGCGGCTGGGCGCGGGATTTTTCGGCGGCGAGGGATTCATTCTTGAAAAGCTCAGCGGGCCGGGGACGGTGTTCATCCACGCGGGCGGCGATTTCGTCGAGTTCAACCTGGCGGCGGGCGAGTCGATTCAAATCGACACGGGCTGCATTGTGGCGTTCGACGATGGCGTGGAATACGACATCCAGTTCATCGGCGGGATCAAGACGGCGCTGTTCGGCGGCGAGGGATTTTTCCTGGCGACGCTAACCGGTCCAGGCCGCGTGATCATTCAGAGCATGACGCTCGAGAAGATGCGCCGCGAGCTCGCGCCTTTCCGCAAGGGAGGCGACGAGCATCGCGGGCTGGATGCGATTACCGGTATCTTTGACAGCGACGATTAGGCGTGGGCCCTACTTCGTCCAGAAGTAGACCTGCAGCGTGCCGGTTGCGCCGGCGCTGCTGAAGTATGGGCCGATCTCGACGGCGACCGTGTTCTGACCGGGCCCGAACTTGCTTTCTACTTTGAAGTTGATCTGCCAGACGCCCGGATAGAAGCTGGTTCCGGAATACAAGACATCCGCGTCCGGGGCGATGCCGAGCGGCGCGAATGCAGCGGCGAGGATTTTAGGCCGATCCACCGTGTTCACCGTGCCTCCGGAGGGTATCTGACCGTCGGGAACGCCGGGGTAGGCCCCGCCCCCAGTCAAATAGAACTGGATGAAATGCGTTCCATCGCGCGAGATGGCGTTACTTGGACCGTTGATGGTGTTGTCATCGTTCACGGCCGCTGCGAGTATGGGTCCCTGACCCACTGGATTACCCATGGTGTAGAATCCGGGCGCGTATTGTGCCATAGGTGCGCTGGCGGAAGCGATGATCTCGCCCGTGGAGGGATGCAGAACAACGATGGTGGCGTTGCCGGAGGGCGACGTGGCTTGCGGGACTTGAAACGCAAGGTCGATCGTATCGATGCGGAAGATCGGCGCAGGTACTCCGTTCACCTGAACCTGAATGTCGTTCAACGAGGTCTGTAGAGGCGCGGCTTGCGAAGGCGTGCTGGTGAAGTTGAAATCGAGCCCGGCACGATACAGCAGCGCTAACATTCCGGGAGCCAGGGGATTGGAATTGTAGCTCGCCGAGTTTTGCCATGCCAACTGGGGATAGAAGAAGGTCACGCGATTCGCGGATTCCGCGACAATCAGGCTGTAGCCGGCGTTGTCCAACGTGACGGCCAGAGTCTGGGTTTGTAATTGAATGGTGTCGTTCGCCGTTTGATTGAAGGCCAGATTCTCAAACGAGGGCAACCGGACAACTGTGGCGGCTCCCGTGTTGGTGACCCAGGCCTCTCCGGTAGCCTGGCTAACGGCGATGCCTTGCGGGCCGCTGAAGCCGGGGACTTGAAGAGACGAGCCCTGGCCCACGGCCGAGTTGGGTCCCTGCGCGAAAATCAGCACTCGATTATTGCCGGAGTCGCACACGTACAGGCGATCTGAACTGTCGGCGGAGAGATGCCGGGGGCTATTCATTCCGTTGGTCGCATTTGAGGAGCTCAGATTGTTGAAGCCCTGCTGTCCAAGCACGACGGACGCGGCTTGTCCGTTTTGAAAATCGGCGCCCGCGGCGTGCTTGAAGATAAGAACGCGATTGTGGAAAGAGTCGGAAACCGCCAGGCCACAAGCCTGGGTTGCGCTGGAGCATCCCTGGAACAAGACCAGGCCATAGGGCGTGTGCATGTTCTGGACACTTACGTCAGTAATCGGGCTTCCAGTAAAGCTGCCTTGTCCCAACACCAGGTTCGGAAGTTGTTGTCCGCCCGCGGCGACGTTGAACGGAGACGGATATCGCAGCACGCGCCCGTTTCCGGAGTCGGCCACGTATAGATTTCCGTTCGAATCTACCGTCAAGCCGGTGGGGCCGCTTAAGCCCTGCTGGGTCATTTGATTCGGTACGCCGCTGTTCGGAAGCGATGTGTAGACGTCTGGCTGGCCGATGACGATGTCCACTTGCGTAGCCACTTGAGAACTCTGCTGGACGTTTCGATAATCCTTGAAGCACAGAATGCGGTTGTTATAGGTATCGGCGATGTACAGGTGAGGAGGATTGGAGTTGTGATCGATGGCAATTCCGGCCTGACCGCTAATTCCAGCGCCGGCGAAGAAGACTTCGCGGCCTTCGATCAGGTTGGGTGCGTTGTAGCCGAAATCTAATTGTCCGACCACGCGGGTCGCGGTTTTTGCTCCGCCGGTGAACTGGATCACACGGTTGTTGCCGGTGTCGGCAACCCACAAATCGGTTCCGTTGAAGGCTCCACCGATGGGCACGTCGAGAGTGGAGTTGTCGGGCTTGCCCTGGTTCTTGTTGGCCTTTCCGCTGTTCACGTCGTTCTGGCCGAACACGGCGATTATGGGGGGCGAGACCTCTTGCGGAGGAGTTCCAAAAGGATTTCCGGCGGCCGGCCAATTGGCTGCGGTGTCGTATTCGACAATGCGACTATTTCCGGAGTCGGCAACATAGAGATTGTTGCCCTGCGTGAAGAGACCGCTGGGACTGCTGAGGCCGTAATTGTTCGGGAACGTAAGCGGCGTCGAGGTCAACTGGACGGCAACTCCCAGGATTCGCGATGCCGACATCCCGGTGGCAAACTGCGGACTGTAAAACAAAACGCGGCTGAAATTATCCGACACGTAGAGATTTCCGGCCTGGTCGAACGTCAGTCCGTTGGGCAGGTAAGTAAAGCTGGTGACCAGTTGGTTGCTTTGCGTGCCGGCGGGAGCGGCCGGAAGCGTTCCGGAAGTAAAGCTGGTCTGCCCGATTACCAGATCCGCGGTGGGAAGAGATGTGTTCGCGGCAAGCTGGGCCGCGGGAAAGCGCAGCACGCGATTGTTGCCGGTATCGGTAACCCAGAGAGCGCCGCTGGCTGGTTCGATGGCGATGCCGGTGCGGCCGAGCTGGTCTCCGTTGAAAAACAATGTTTGTGCGGTTGGCGCGGACAGGCCCTGGTTGCCCTGAGTGCCGGAGGCAATCGACGCTTGTCCGATCACGAGGTCGGTGGTGAGAAGGGCTCCGGTCTGGCTGAAGGGCTTGGGGAATCGCACAATACGGTTGTTTCCGTTGTCGGCCACGTAGAGATTGCCCTTGCTGTCGACGGCGATGGAGGTGGGGTTGTTGAATCCGGCGGTCAGGCCGCCATTGGTTGCCGGTCCACCGGCCAGAGTCGAAACCAGATCGCGCTGGCCGATCGCTTTGGTCGCGAAGCCGCAACCCAGATTGTTCAACCCGCACACGCCGAGCGCGGCGGGATTCTGCCAGGCGAGGATCCGGTTATTGAAGGTGTCGACCACGTAAAGGATCGGGGGGGAGACGCTGGTATCGAAAGCGACCCCGTACGGGTTATACAGTTCGCGCCCTTCCACCAGGTTGGGCGCGATGGAGTTTAATGAGGACTGGAGTGAAGCTTGTCCGAACTCACGCGTCGGCAAACTGTTGAGAGTAGGGGATACAGCCGTCTGCGCCCACAGCGGCGCGATTGCTACGAGAAGGTAGCGCAACTTTAAATTCATGAGATGTTTTCTCCGAACAACGGTCGCGGGTTACCGTCTTCCTGGAAGATAGCATAGTGGGGGGAGGGGTGCCTATGTGCTGCTGGTACTGGTACTGCCGAGAGACATAAGCCGTGGGGCCGGGTTGCGGGCGCCGACTACAAATCGGGGCGCAGGCTGCAAGCCTGGCCCCCACTTTGAACGCGTTGGATGATATCATCACTGTTCGCTGATACGATGACGCCGCCAGTGATCGCTCCCACCTTGAAGGCCACGCGCGTTCGGCACGTTGTGCTGGGGATGACGGTCGCGGCGTACATGATCACCTATATGGACCGCGTGGTGATCTCTTCCGCGGCGCCGTCGATCCGGAGTGAATTTGGTTTCTCGCTGGTTACGATGGGCTGGATTCTGGCGAGCTTTCGCTGGAGCTATGCGCTGTTTCAGATTCCCGGCGGATGGCTGGGGGATCGCATCGGGCCACGTAAGGCGCTGGCGCTGATCGTCACGTGGTGGAGCATCTTTACATCGGCGACGGCGCTGGCGTTTAACGCGGCTTCGATGGTGGCGATCCGGTTCCTGTTTGGCGTGGGGGAAGCGGGCGCGTTTCCGATCGCGACGCGGTCGCTATCGCGATGGATGCTGCCGAGCGAACGCGGATTCGCACAGGGGATCACGCATGCGGGATCGAGGCTGGGCGCGGCGCTGACGCCTCCGCTGGTGGTGTTCCTGATCGTGAAGTACGGATGGCGATCGGCGTTTTTGACGTTCGGCGTGTTGGGGTTGATCTGGGCGCTGGGATGGTTCTCCTACTATCGCGATTGTCCGGAAGAGCACGCGGGCGTGAATTCGAAGGAACTGGATCTGATTCATTCGGCCAGCGGCGGCGCGCGATCCCGCGTGGGCAGCGCGGTGCCGTGGCGGAAGATTCTTCGCAGCCCGACGCTGTGGTATCTGGCGGGGATGTATTTCTGTTACAACTACAGCCTGGCCACGTATCTGGACTGGTTCCCGACTTATCTAAAAGAATTTCGCGGAATGAGTCTGACGCAGATGGGATTTTACGCGAGCCTTCCGCTGCTGGCCGGGACCATCGGCGATCTGTTGGGCGGCTGGGTGTCGGACATTCTGCTGAAGCGGTCGGGCGATGTGAAATGGTCACGAAGGGTGGTTTCGCTGGCGGGCTTCCTGATCGGGTGCCTGGCGATCTGGCCTGCGACGCTTACGCATGACCCCAAGATCTGCGTGATCTTCAGTTGCATCGCGTTTTTTGGGATCGAAGTGACGGTGGGGGTGTCGTGGGCCATTCCGCTGGATATTGGTGGCGATTATGCAGGCTCCGTTTCATCTGTAATGAACATGTGCGGTAACATAGGAGGGGCGATTTCACCGGCCGCTCTGGCGTATCTTGTTAAGGGATATGGCTGGAACATGCCCTTCATGGTCACGTCGGTGTTCTGCCTGGTGGGAGCTTTGATGCATTCAAAGATCGATGCCAGCCGGCGAATCTTTTCCACAGTGAGCGAGATATGAAGATCAATCCGAACAAATGCGTCGCGTGCGGAAACTTCACCTATGTGTGTCCGATGGGTGCGATATACATTGACCAGACGATTCATCGCGCCACCATCAATCGCGACGAGTGCGTCGAATGCTACTCGTGTTTCAACGGGCTGAGCCAGGAGCATTTGAATCCGGCTTTCGTGCGGACAGTGCGGGGTTTGCTGAAAATGGTGCGGATCCGGTTCGATCCGGAACCGGATGTGTGTCCGACGGCGGCGTTCGAACCGGATGAGTTGAGCTGGCCGCGTGTGGTGCGGCGGGCGTTTTCCGATCCGCGTGTGCCGCATGAATCGACCGGTGTGCATGGGCGCGGGACCGAAGAAGTGAAGACCAACGACGTGAGCGGTCGCGTGAAGGTGGGCGAGGTTGGATTTACCATCGAGTTCGGGCGGCCGGGGGTTGGCGCGTGGTTCAGCGATATTCAGAAGATGTGCACGGCGCTGGCGCAGGCGGGCGTGGCGTTTGAGAAGAAGAACCCGATTACATCGCTGATGAGCGACGTCGCGACCGGGAAAATTCGCGAAGACGTCATGGGCGAGAAGGTGCTATCGGCGATCGTCGAGATCAAAGTACCCGTGGAGCGGACGGAGGAAATTGTCCGGTTAGTGTGGGCCGTCGAGAAGCAGGTGAATACGGTGGTCGCGCTGGGCGTGGGGACGCGGTGTGACGGGGATGGCGAGGATCACGTGGTGGCGCCGATCCTTGAAAAGCTCGGATACAAGCTGGATCGGGCGAAGACGAATATCGGGCTGGGCAAGATTACGAATCCCGAAGTGCAGCAGCCTGCGGAGCAGGTGCCGGTGGGGGTGCGTTAGGAAATGACCAACACACTGCATCGGTTTGGGCCAGCGGAGAGTTTTCGGGACGATTACATCGTGTTCGCAATCGCCAGCAAGGGGAAGAACGACCAGGGCGCGCTCGAAAAGCTGCGAACGTTTTTGAAGATGGCGATTCCGTTTAAGCCGGTGAATCTGGGCGACGCGGTTCATGGAGGCGCGCTGCGGCCGTCGCGCGAAATGAATCCGACGTCGCACTGGAATCGCGATCTTACGCCGGACTTCGACGCGGTGATCGCGGGGCTGGACACGCCGTGCACGGTGGCGGCGGTGTTCGATAACAAAGTGGCGGCGGAGGATTTCGTCACGGCGGTGAAGAAGGCGGAATTAGGCGTAAGCGTCAACATCTCCACTTCAGTCGACGGGGCGGAGCAGTGCTGCTACGCGGCGGGCATTCCGCGGCACAGCGTCGGTTATTCACTGGGGTTCGAAGGCAAGACCGAATTGCTGCCGAATTCGAAAGTGCTGATGCTGTCGACCATGTGCGGGCACGGCATGGTGAGCCATTCGCTGGCGAAGAAGATGATCGACTGGGTGAAAGAAGGCCGCCGGACGCCGGAGCAGGCCGCGAGTTATCTGACCCGGTTCTGCTCATGCGGGATTTTCAACCCGACCCGCGCGAAACGCGTTCTGGAAGACGCGGCGCACGGGGAATCGCAGTAGGCTTCTTTCACACCGAGAGCGGGACTAAGCCAGTTCCTGGCGGCCAGCCCACTTATTCCGGTTTGTCCACGACACAGCCATCGCGTCCACCCTCGGACAGGGCTGGCCGGACGCAGGCGCCGGAAAAAGGCGCTCGCGCAGTCTCAGGACCGGTATTTCAATGAGTTTCGATAAGCAAACGGCGATCGCGATACTGGCCGTCAAATAGGCCGCGTGCAGAACGTACTGGTTAACGGTGAGAAATCGCGAAGCGAGTGTCGAGAAAACCTGTGCCGTGGGGAGATGCCAGAGATAGAGCGTATAAGAATACGTCCCGATTTTACCGATGGATCGGAAGACGAAGCCGGGTTGCGGCCTTCCCGACGGCTCTTTGTAAATCGACAACAACAGCATCGTGCCGAAGCCAAAGTAGATGGAAGTAAAACCCAGGGTGTACACAATGGGTTCGGTGGGCGAGAGAAAGATGGCAGGGATGAAGGAAAGGACGCCGACGGCCGCGATCGGAAATCGGAACGGATAAGTCATCAACCGTTGCAGGATCCCCGTATGGAAGTTGTGCAGGTAGGCTAAGAAGACGCCAAAGAACAAGGTGTCGAATCGCAGATGAGAAGGCTCATAGTGAATTGGGTGGGAGTAGAGCGGGTAACGCATCGAATTCACAATTCGCAACGCGAGACAGGCCACACCGATTCCTAAGAACACATAGGGGATTGCGCGAAACGGATCGGACGATCCGGGCCGTCGTTTCAACATGAAAGCGACCAGAAGCGGCAAGAGGATGTAGAAGTGCTCCTCCACCGCCAGTGACCAGGTGTGTCCCCAAATGGCTCCGATGTAATTCTGGGTGAGTAGCATTTCTCCCAGCAACTGGCGTCCGGTGAAGTGCACGTGGCGATCACAGCAGTACACCACTGTTAATGCCAGGAGTATGTAAAAGGACGGATATAATTTCAACGCGCGGCGAATGAAGAATCTGACGAATCGGATGTTGCCCGTTTTTCGATATTCCGTGAAGAGCAGGTTGGCAATCAGAAAGCCGCTGAGGACAAAGAACAGGTCCACTCCCCATCCCCCGACGGCGGACCAGATCGGGTAAGCCGGCACGTGGACTCCCATGACGAGCAGAATGGCGAGTCCGCGAAGCACATCGAGCTCCAGAATGCGGTCTTGGTCCATTCCGGATCATCGACACATCCGGGAGGCTCTTTAGGTCGTCGTAAGCTGTTGTTCGAACTCCGCGGTATTTGGGGACGCGTCGGGACCCGCTCACTGGCGTTCGCGGTTCGGTGCGGGGGCGAGAGGCAGTTTGTAGTACTGGGATCGCGCGGGTTCCATGTTCGCGAATGGCAATCCCCTTTCGCGGGATGTTCAGGCACCTTTCGTACTCTTCAACGGAACCAAAGGCTATGCGCGCCTGAGAGTTTTTGAGGGGCTGATTAGGCTGTAAGGCTGATTCTTATGAGAATCAGCCGATGATAGTTTTGGACGACGGCAGGGACACTGCCGGGCACCATAGGGAGAGGAATACAAAAACAACATGAAAAATTTCATTCTGAAGCTCAAGATTTTGAAGGACACGCGTGGTCAGGACCTCATCGAATATGCTTTGATGGCGGGTTTCGTGGCCGTCGCCGCGGGCGCGATCATGCCTGGCGTTGCGACCAGCATCAGCACGATCTTCTCGAAGGTCGCGTCGGTTATGTCGAACGCTGCCACGCAGGGTAGCTAAACGCAAAGACTGTCAGCCTGAAGACGGTTTTGCAACCGTCTTCTTTCCCTTGCGCAGTTTTCCTCATGCTGTTTCGAATCCGGTTTCCGTTTCTCTCCCTCCCGGGCAGACAGATGGGTTCTACTGGGGAAGCCGGCAGGGGGAACCGGGATCGCCTGAACTGATACTTTTGACGTACGGTTCAGGCTGACCCGCCATTCCGGCAAAGTGGAATCAATTCCCAATGCTCGCGGGGGAATCTCTAAAAGGCAGGAATCGCCTCCTGAAGAGCCTGGATCCTGACGGTTTCCTTCATCCACTCAGGTGACGAGAGGTCGACTTTGGCGCCGAGCAAATCGGCAAGGCGAGTTTCGAGCCTTCCGAGGCTGAGCAGCGTGTAGTGCTTGGTCTGGTCGAACTCAGCCAGGAGATCAACATCGGAGCCGGGGGAATTATCCCCGCGAGCGACGGAGCCGAATACGGCCAGGCGAATAATGCCAGCCGCTTTCAATTCGGGCTCGTGTTCGCGCAGTGTCGCGATGACTTGCTCCTTCGTCATGCCCTCGCTCCCGATTATTATTCTCGCGCATCTCGAATGCGTCGTCGAGGTTCGGATCACTTGGGCTTGATAAGAGCCAACGCGCAGGATAAGTACTGCACGTCGGCGAAGGCCCGGTTCCAGAACAACACACGCGCCGGAAAAAGTTCAAAAGTACTAGTATTTCGGGGCTTAGATGCATATGGTCGAGCGTCCCGACTGTCGTGTACACTGAGGCTCGGTTGTTAGCGCAAGAGGAGAAAATGAACGGTTGCTTTAGAGGTTTCTTGTTCGGACTGGCGGGCTTGCTGGTGGCAGTGCCGAGCTTCGCCGGCCCAAGTTTGTGCGACGCCATCGCTGGGAACCTGGTGCAGAATTGCGGGTTCGAGAGCGGCAATTTTAATGACTGGTTTATTGCCGATCCCTCTGGGTTCTACGGTGTGGACTCGCCGGGTGAGAACAGCGGCAACTATTACGCTGCCTTGGGAGCGTATAACGGTGACGGCTCGCTCGGGCCGACGGTACCGCTGGTTACGGTTCCCGGCCAGACTTACATATTCAGCTTTTATCTGACCAATCTATTGGGCGGAGACGTTGACAACCCGAACGACTTCTCCGCCGATTGGGCGGGAATAACTCTGCTTTCGCTTACCAACGCTCCCATCATGCCGTACACGCACTATTCGTTTACCGAAACCGCAACGTCGACGGCCACGACGATTGGCTTTACCGAGAGGAATGACGCCAGTTTTTGGGGGCTCGACGACGTATCGGTGGTGCCTGTGGACCCAGGCGGGGTTCCCGAGCCATCCACGATGCTTCTGATGGCGACCGGGTTAATCGGAGTGGGTTTAGGGCACCGCGCGTTTCGCCGGCGAGTAGCCGTACCCGCTGGTATACGCAACTAGATTCAAATTTTCCTGAGCCGCTAAGAGTCCGCCGCGGATCGTCGATACGCTAGTATGCGTCGAACGCGGACTGAACCCCGCAAGGTGTTCCTGTGCCGGGTTACCGTCGACTGGGAAAAGCACGGTACGGCTATCCAAAGTCAGAGCGGGCTGCTCGAGGATCGGTCTCGTTCCGGCGCTGGGATCTCCGTCGACAATCCTATTCCCGTGGGGCAAACGTGAAGATCCGGGGAAGACACCGGGAACTGGCCGGAGTCGTCCGGCATTGCCGCCGCGAGGATATGAGATACATCCTCGGCATACAATATCGCGAGGCCGACGTTACCTGGGCGAAGATTCGCGCCTGCATCTAAGAGGCACTCACGCTTTGGGAGCCGCTCACGCTTTGGCCGGTTCTCCGAACATGACCCAGAATCCGTTGAGATCGCGGATGATGAATTCGCGCATACCGTAGAAGGTGTCGTAGGGCTCTTCCACCACCTGAACGCGATCCTTCACCCGTTCATGCATTTCATCGATGCCTTCCGCGTGCACGTAGAGATCGACTTCGCGACGGGCGTCTGAGGTCAATTTTCCGCCGGCGTTGAACATGAGTTCGGTCTCGCCGAACGAGAGTAACGCCCAGTTAACTTCGCCATCCTCTTCGTTCTGGCGAATCGGGTTAAAGCCGAGCGTCGCGTACCAGCGGACGGTGGCGCTGACATCCGGAACGTGGATCATCGGGACGACTTTCATCAGCCGATCGTAACATCGTTGTCCGTTTCACTTCCGGGGCTGCTTTTCGCATGTCCAAGTGAAGGCAGTTACATCAGACAAACCACACTGGACAGGGCCTTCGAAGACCAAAGGAGACCAACAAATGAAAGCAAATCTGAGTCGCACACTGATTATGGGCGCGGTCGCGCTGGCGGGCGCCGGCGCGGCTTTCGCGGATGACAACGTAGACGCACAAATTCCGTTCGCATTTCGAGCGGGTGGCGTGAAATTCGAAGCCGGCCTCTATTCGATTTCCCAGTATGGGCACAACGATGCGGGCATATTGACGCTGCAAAACCGGAGCGGGAGTGGGACGAAGTTCGTGAACACCACGAGTCACGCGCCCGATGCCGGTCCCAACGGCGGCGGCAAGTATCCGAATCCCAAGCTGGTCTTCCGCTGCGGAGACTCCGGCGGCTGCGCGTTATCCGCGGTTCAGATGGAGAACGGTCGAAGCTGGACGCTGCGAATTCCGCGCCGCAAGGCAATGGAGACGGAGCGGATCGCGGTGATCTATCCGGAAAAGAACCACGCGGAGTAAGGCGGAAGCGCGGGGACGCAATTTCGGGGGAATTGCGTCCGGGTTATGCGGCGAACTGTTCAAAAGCACAGGCGGGTTCCGCAGGTCTAAGTGAAAGGAAATTACAAATGAAAACGTCCAGACATTTTGCTTTCGCAATGTTGGGCCTGGTCGCCCTTCTGATGCCGATGCATCTGGCGGCCCAGTCCGGCACGTTTCGAATTACAGTTCCGTTCGACTTCGCGGTCGAGTCGCAGCCGTTCGCGGCGGGCGAATATTACGTCGCGAGCAATGCCGACGGTCTGGTCCATATCAGCAGCGCCGACGGGCGAGTCAATCGAGCGATGCTTGCCTATCCGGTGTATCCGAAGGACCGCGGGGTGCGGGCGGGGCTGGTGTTCCGGCGGTACGGCGACCATTATTTCCTCTCGCGCGTCTGGAGTGGCGGCGATGTGGGGAATGAACTGCCGAGGTCACGTGGTGAGCGTGAAGCGCTCGCGAAGATTGAGGGCGGGGAGCCGATCACGGTGCTCGCGTCGGGGCAGTAGTTTTTGGGGGAGTGGGCGGATGCTTGTCGGGGCGGAGGGGCCGGCAAGCGTCCGCTTTTTCGTTGTGGGGAAGAGGTAGTGAGCTCTGGCACGTTTTCGAGAGACTGAAAATGTGCGGGGCTCGGCGGACCCCTTTTCGCACGTAGCGGCCATTTTCCGCGAAGGGGTCGGAGCTGTCCCCAATGCCTCGGCGCGGATCGAGGTCGTGAGGGTTTTTGAGGATTTGAAGAAACTTGCGTCTGTTTTGAAAGATTTGAAAGCCATTTGAAATGCTACCGCTTAATCAGAGTTCGGCTCCAATGTTCCGGTCGCACCGTGTTGACTTGAGTACGCATCGACAAGACATCATCCTTCCATTCGAACGTGAGCTTTGACTCCAAAACGAACTCTTCTGAGTGCTCATTTTTTAGATAAAGTATCAACGGAAGTGTCACACTGCCGTTCTTCGGTGGGTTCTTTATATAATCAGCATAGGTTTTGCTCGAAACTGTCCAAACCCCTCCCGGCGGAATTATTCGGCCTTCGGGCTGTATGGAGATAGTTTCATTTCCGAAGTGATCTCCCCACAGCGACACGTTTGTTCGTCCCGCGTTAATGATATGGACGTTCTTTCCTGTTGCGTCATATATCACATTGACTTGAAGATCGTAATTTAGAGCGAGCTGGTCTTGAACGCCTCGACTCATCGTTTCCGTTGTCTTCTGTAACGAGACGAGCGTGCTTGCGCTTGCAGATGTATTTTCCCTCATCGCCTTTGTCATCTCCACGAGCCCCTTCATCGCTGTTGCGGTATCCGCGGTACTGGTTTGAAGGTTGCTTAGAATGGCGTTCTGTTTTCCCATGAGCTCGTCTTCGTCTTTTCCTTGTTTGATTGCGAGACCAATCTCTGTTCCGATCAAGACTATGACCACAATTTCCAGGATCAAATCTCGCCAAGCAATTCGCCCGCCGTGTCGCCGGTCAAGCTCCTGCATATAGAACTGGGTTTCGAATAGATAAGCAAGACCTGATTCGAAGGTCGTGGCCCTCGCAGCTTTTTCAAAGCAATCTCGCGCCTCGGCTCTCAATTCTCGCGTGGTGGCTTTTTCAAAGTGGTCAAAGGTCATCTGACAGTCCTTTTCTGATAGAGGGTGAAAAAGTGGAAAAAGTGGGTCAGCCTGAACATGCACATTTTCATGCTGTCGATACGGAGGCAGAGCGCTCTGTCCCCTTTTCTTCTTTTCCCTGACCCTTTCTCGGGCGACCCGACACGCGCCAGCGCCTCTCGAATTGGCGCTCCATATCGGCGATAAACTGGGCGGAACCCCAGGGCGCTCCGGCGTAGGTCGCGCGTCTCAAGCGGTGAAGTTCGCGCACGTCTTCGGAGATTTCCAAGAGCTGCTTCCACGCCTCGCCTCCGCCTTTCGATCGCCAGTAACCCCAATCTAACAAAGGGATTCGCTCGGCGGCTGGCCCCTTTAGATGAGCCGCTGCGCTCGACCAGCGGTAGGCTTCGGGCGACTCCACTATGGCGGCTCGCACCGGGTTCCATTCGACGTAGCGCAGCGCGATTTCCTCTTTCTCCGGTGCGACCGCGCACGAGAAGAAGCGGTTCTGCCACAGGTGTCCGGAGCGGCGGCGCCGGGCGTTGATGTACTGGGCATATCTCCCGTGCACGCGGCGGAATAGGACGGCTAAGGAGTCTTCACGCTCGGGTGCGACGATCCAATGGACGTGGTTGGTCATGATGCACCAGCCGAGAACGCGCACGCCCGCGTCCTCGCGGTGGTCGTGGAGGAGGTGCAAGTAGGTGTCGCGATCTGCTTGGGAGAAAAAGACATCGGCGCGATCGACGCCTCGTTGGGTGACGTGGTAGGCGACTTCGGGAAGAACGCATCTTGGATTTCGCGGCATGAATCGATGAAAAGCGGGGAAAAGCGGGTCAGCCTGATCTTGCACATTTTCACTTCGCCGAAATGGAGGCAGAGCGATCTGTCCCCATTTCGTTGTTTCGCGTGTTCTTTGGCGGGCGACCTGGCACGCGCCATCGTCGTCCGAATTGCTGTTCCATTTGGACGATGAATTCGGTTGAGCCCCAGGGTGCGCCGGAGTAGGTCGCACGTCGGAAGCGATGAATTTCGCGGATGTCTTCCACTCGGTGGAGGACCTGTTTCCAGGCCTCCGCGCCGCCTCGCGATCGCCAGTAAGCCCAATCGAGCAAAGGGATTTGTTCGGCGGCCGGGCCCTTCAAATGCGCCGCAGCGCTTGACCAGCGGTAGGCTTCGGGCGCCTCCGCAATCGCGGCGCGCACCGGGTTCCATTCGACGTACCGCAACGCGATTTCCTCCTTCTCGGGTGCGACCGCGCACGAGAAGAATCGGTTCTGCCACAGGTGCCCCGACCGCCGCCGGCGAGCATTGATGTACTGGGCATATCTCCCGTGCACGCGGCGGAATAGGACCGCCAGGGAGTCTTCGCGCTCCGGGACTACCACCCAATGAACGTGGTTGGTCATGAGGCACCATCCGAGCACCCGCACGCCGGTCTCTTCGCGCTGGTCGCGTATGAGGTGGAGATATGTGTCCCGATCCGCATGTGAGAAAAAGACATCAGCGCGATCGACGCCGCGCTGGGTGAGGTGATAAGCGATTCCCGGCAGGATGCATCTCGGATTTCGCGGCATGACTCGGAAGTGGGGCTCGCCGCGCAAGATTCTCTTGAAAAGGTGCCAGTCAGCTCTGACACTTTTTCGATACGGCGAAAATGTGCAAGTTCAGGCTGACCCGTTTTTCCGCGTTTTTCCGCGACCCGTTTTTCCGACCCCGTTTCGGTTTTCTCCGGTTTTCTCGGTTTTCTCCCCGGGTTTCCGGTTTTAGGACCGCTTTTCTTTTCCCGCCCGTGACCCGCCTTTCCGCTCTTTTCCGCTTTTCTGGCTTTAAAATGTACGAAAGCGGGCTCTTCCGCTCTTGTGATCCGGCCGACTATAAGACAATGGGCTTTGACTTTAAAGACGGCGGAGCCGGGGCGTCCGCAGCCCGGAACAAGCTGGCGGCATACTTACGCGGGCACGGTGTGCGGGTTTACGGGAACCCTCCCCAAGACGAGGACTTCTGGGCGGCCATCCATGAGTATGCGAAGCGGCACGCTTGGGCCAATCCCCGTATTGTTTATCGGAAGCGAAACGACAACACTTTCCTCGAGAGGTTGAGGGATCTATTCTAGGTAGCGGGGCTTCGCCAGCTGGTTGGATGTCGGCGGCTTGGATTGACACCATCCTCTCCCCCTTCTATAATTCTGACGGGTAAGGAGTTTCACCTCCCAAAAGGCCGCCGTGTGCCTCTGGGGTTTTGAGGGGAAAGATTGATTAAACGGATCGCGGTTCTTTCGTGCTTTGCAGGTGGGATCTGGGCTCAATCTACGGGCTCGCAGAAGGGGCTCATCGATCAGTATTGCGTCACCTGCCACAACGATAAGGCCAAGACCGGGGGGCTGTCGCTTTCTTCGCAGAACATCGCGCCGCAGGAGTGGGAGAAGGTTGTCCTTAAATTGCGCGCGGGGATGATGCCGCCGGCGGGGATGCCCCGGCCGGATGCGGCGGTGATCGATTCGCTTGCGAGTTCTATTGAAAATGATCTGGACCGGGCGGCGGCGGAGAAGCCGAATGCGGGGAGGCCGGCGCTGCATCGGTTGAATCGCGTTGAGTACGGCAACTCGGTTCGGGATTTGCTGGCGCTCGATGTGGACGCGGCTTCGTTTTTGCCTTCCGACGACGCGAGCCATGGGTTCGACAACATGGCGGAAGTGCTGAATGTTTCCCCGACATTGATGGAAGGATATGTTCGGGCGGCAGGGAAGATTAGCCGGCTGGCGGTGGGGGATCCGGGGATGAGTCCGCTGGTCGAAACCTATCACGTGCCGCAGGCGTTTTCGCAGACGCGGCATGTGGAGGGGACGCCGTTCGGGTCGCGCGGGGGCGTTGCGGTGACGCATAATTTTCCGGCCGATGGCGAATATATCTTCAAAATGACGTTTTATTATTCGAGCATCGGGCCGATGTTCGGGGCGAGTCAGAAGGGCGAGAAGATCGAAGTGGCGGTGAACGGCGAAAGGGTTGCGCTGCTGGATATTAATCCGGCGATGAAGGTTTCCGATGACGTGCGGACGCCGCCGATCAAGGTGAAGGCGGGACCGCAGCGGATTTCGGCGTCCTTTATTAAGCGGTCGGATGGGCCGGTGGATGATTTCGTGATGCCGTTCCAGGGGGCGCTGGATGATCTGTCGACGGGGCATATTCCGGGGTTGACAGGGCTGCCGCATTTGCGGGATCTGGGGATTAACGGGCCTTACAACGCGACGGGAGTCGGAGACACGCCGAGCCGGCGGAAGATTTTCGTGTGCCGGCCCACGAATGGCGCTGATGAGATTCCGTGCGCGAAGAAAATTGTCGCCGCGCTGGCTCGGCAGGCGTTCCGGAGGCCGGTGAACGATGCGGATCTGGAGCCGCTGTTGAGCGCGTTTCAGAGCGCCCGGAATCGCGGGGACTTTGATTCGGGGATCCGCATGGCGGTGCAGGCGATTGTGGCGGATCCGGAGTTTGTGTTCCGGTTTGAGCGGACGCCTTCGGGTGTCGCGCCGGGGACGAATTACAGGATCAGCGATCTGGAGCTGGCGTCGCGGCTTTCCTATTTCCTGTGGAGCAGCGCGCCGGACGAGGAACTCCTGACAGCGGCCGCGCAAGCGCGGCTGCACGATGCCGCGGTTTTAGAGAAGCAGACGCGGCGGATGTTGCATGATCCGAAGTCCGAGGCGCTGGCGCAGAACTTCGCGGGGCAGTGGCTTTATTTGAGAAATCTGAAGGATATTCAGCCGGATGTGTATGTTTATCCGGATTTCGATAATAATCTTCTGCAATCGATGCGGCGGGAGACGGAATTATTATTTGACTCGGTTGTGAAAGAAGATCGGAACATCGTCGATCTTCTGACTGCGGATTACACGTTCGTCGATGAAAGACTCGCGAAGCATTACGGGATTCCGAACGTGGTGGGGAATCGATTCCGGCGAGTTGCGCTGACCGATCCGAACCGCTTTGGGCTGCTGGGACAGGGAAGCATTCTGACGGTGACTTCCTACGCGAACCGGACGGCTCCGACGGTGCGCGGGAAGTGGATTATGGACAACATTCTTGGAGCCCCGCCGCCGAATCCGCCGGCGAATGTGCCGCCGCTGAAGGAGAATGCCGAGGGATCGAAACCGCTGCCGGTGAGGGCGCGGCTCGAAGAGCATCGGACGAATGCGGCGTGCGCGGGCTGTCATAAGATGATGGACCCGATTGGATTGTCGCTCGAGAATTTCGATTCGGTGGGCGCGTGGCGAGTGAATGACAGCGGGTTTCCGGTGGATCCGACGGGGAAGCTGGTGGACGGGACGGCGGTGAATAGTCCGGCGGCGCTGCGGGTTGCGCTGGTGAAGCATTCCGATGCTTTCGTGAGGACGTTTACGCAGAAGCTGCTGACGTATGCGCTGGGGCGCGGGATCGAGTATTACGATATGCCGATGGTGCGGACGATCGATCGCGAGGCGGCGCGGGACGGAAACAAGTTTTCGGAATTTGTTTTGGGAATCGTGAAGAGCACGCCGTTTCAGATGAGACGGGCGGAAGAAGCGGAGCCTTCCACAAGTGTGGGCGGGCAAAATTAGGAGACCGATGTTTATCACGAAGAAACATCTTTCGCGGCGGACGGTATTGCGCGGGATGGGCGTTTCGATGGCGCTGCCGCTGCTCGATTCGATGGTGCCGGCGCAGACGCCGCTGAGCAAAACGGCGGCGGCGCCCAAGGCGCGGCTGGCCTGCATCGAAATGGTGCACGGAGCCGCCGGCAGCACCGGGGAAGGCACCAACAAACACTACTGGGCGCCGGAGAAGACGGGCCACGATTTCGAATGGAGCCAGAG
>DATGGL010000217.1:0-4463 GCA_035308605.1 Bryobacteraceae bacterium | reverse complement strand
ACCCGTTTCCCGCTCGATACACCCTAACCCAAGCCCCCGATGCTGGTTAACAAGCATCCGAAACATACACGTGCCCGGCAAGCACGCCCAACGCTTGCCCTCCTCCCCGGGTGGAATCGCGTTCTCACACGGACTCGACAGAGAGCGGGCCCCGATGTGTCTCCAGCCTTCTGTGATCGAAAAAACGAGCGGTATTTGCGACGCGTCGGGACCCGCTCACTGGCGTTCGCGGCTCGGGCCACTATTCCGGGGCTGCGGGAGTCTTGATGTAACCTCGTTCGCGTCCTACATGAAGCAGGTCCAGGAACTGCTGTGCATTGGTGTTGGACGGGTCCAGCTTCAGCGCATCCCGGGCGGCGGATTCCGCCTCGCCGACGCGGCGCAGTGTCACCAACGCGATCGCCGAATCCAGCGCGGCTTTCGAGGAGCGCGGTTCCAGCTCGCGAGCCTTCGTGAAGCTCGCCAGCGCTTCATTGGTAAGGCCGAGCTTCATCTCAACCACGCCGAGATTCAAGCGCGCCTGCCATACGCTCGGATTGCGCGCCAGGATCTTGTGGAGCTCGGAGGACGCCTCTGCCAAACGACCAGCTTCCGTCAGTTGCTGCGTGTGCACCAGGGCTTTGAGGACCTTCGGCGGAATCGGATGCCGCAGGCCGTCGGCGGAAACCGTAAATGCGGATCCCGCGGGGGGAATTTTCTCGCGGCGCGATTTGAAACTGCCGAGGCGGATCAGCACCGGCACATTGTCGTTCTGCGCCAGCACGCGTTCTTCATGCAGCAGATGGCGTTCGTCCGAGCTCAGGACGCGAACAATTTTGCAGCCCGCCTTAAGATCGCGGAACTCGAAATTGTTGTCGAACCCGAGCGTCGTCCGGCCGATGTCCCCGCCGTCGGCGCATTCCGAAACTTCCACGACATACTTCGTCCCGGCCGGCAATCCACCGTCATCCTCAATTTCCCCGCGGAGTATGACGCCCTGACTCACCTGCGCCCAGCCAATCACGCACAGCGATAAGAAAAGAAAAAGAGATCGTAGAGACATCTGTCCCCCTTCGAAAAAAGATTTATGGAGTCGTAGAACGGGGACCTTACGAGGGGAAACGAGCCCTGTGATCAGGCCGCGCCGATCGCGACAATGATCACTTCGACAATGAAGAGTTCAGTGTGAAGCAAGCTCACGGAAAAGTAAAAACAATTATTTTTATCTGGTCCATCGGCTTATGCCGCCTCATCGCGCAACGTGCGCGCAATCTTGCGGTCTCGCCTTGATCTGGGTGACGGTCGCGTCTTACTCTGTAGGTTCATGCAAATCACCAAAGTCATTGGGCGAGAGATCCTCGACTCTCGCGGTAACCCAACTGTCGAGGCGGACGTATACCTGGGCGACGGTTCGATGGGCCGTGCGGCTGTGCCATCCGGCGCATCCACGGGCGAGCACGAAGCCGTCGAGCTTCGCGATGGCGACGCGTCCCGCTATTTAGGAAAAGGCACTCTCACTGCCGCCGGGAATATCGATGAGCACATCGGTCCCGCGATCGTTGACCTGGATGCCGAAAATCAGGCAGAGGTTGACGCAGTTATGATCCGGCTGGACGGAACCGACAACAAGAGCAAGCTCGGCGCCAACGCGATCCTAGCCGTGTCGATGGCCACGGCACGCGCCGCGGCGGCTTCTTATAAGATGCCGCTGTACCGATATCTTGGCGGCGTTTCCGCGAATCTGCTGCCCGTTCCGATGATGAACATCCTCAACGGCGGCGCTCACGCCGATAACAGCGTGGATCCGCAGGAGTTCATGATTGTTCCGCACGCGGCCGAGGAGTTCTCCGAAGCCCTGCGCTGGGGCGCCGAAATCTTCCATACGTTGAAGGGCGTTCTCAAGAAGCGCGGCTACTCGACTTCGGTCGGCGACGAAGGCGGCTTCGCGCCCAACTTGAAGTCGAACGACGAAGCGCTGGAAGTGGTTCTTGAAGCCATCACGAAAGCCGGCTACACCCCTGGCGACCAGATCAGCATCGCTCTCGATCCGGCTGCCAGCGAATTCTACGACGCCGCGAAGCAGAAATATGTCTTCAAGAAATCCGATAAGAGCGAGCGCACTTCGGAAAAGATGGTGGAGTTCTGGGCGAAGTGGGTCAACGACTATCCGATCATCTCGATTGAAGACGGCATGGCGGAGGACGATTGGGAAGGCTGGAAATTAATGACCGAGGTTCTGGGCAAGAAGATCCAGCTGGTTGGCGACGATCTGTTTGTCACCAATACCGAACGCCTGGGGCAAGGCATCGAGCGCGAAACCGCCAATTCGATTCTGATCAAGCTTAACCAGATCGGTTCGGTGACCGAAACGTTGCAAGCCATCGAAATGGCGACGAACGCCGGCTATACGTCCATCATTTCGCATCGCTCCGGCGAAACCGAAGACGCGTTCATCGCGGATCTTGCCGTGGCTACGCGCGCCGGCCAGATCAAGACCGGTTCGGCGAGCCGCACCGATCGCGTCGCCAAATATAATCAGCTCCTGCGGATCGAGGAGGAACTCGGCTCCGGCGCCCGCTATGCCGGCCGCAAGGCCTTCCGCCAATGACGCCGCAAAAACCCGGGCGTCCTCTGGTCCTGACCATTCTGGATGGTTGGGGCTACTCGCCGTCCTTGGAAGGCAACGCGATCGCGGCCGCGCGCAAGCCCAACTACGATCGCCTGCTGCGCGAATATCCCAACACGCTGGTGCAGACCTCAGGTCCGTCGGTGGGCCTGCCCGAGGGGCAGATGGGAAACAGCGAAGTCGGCCATTTGAATATCGGCGCGGGCCGCGTGATTCACATGGATGTGACCCGCATCGACCTGATGATCGCTTCGGGCGATTTTTTCAAGGACCCGACCCTGCTTGCGGCCATGCATCACGCACGCACGCGACGTTTACACCTGATGGGCCTTCTGAGCGACGGCGGCGTCCATTCGATGAATACGCACCTTTATGCGCTTCTCGAAATGGCCAAGCGCGAAAGCGTGAGTGATGTCTGCGTTCACTGCTTCATGGACGGCCGCGACACGCCTCCGGAAAGCGGAGCGGGATTCGTGGAAGCTTTACAGCGCGAGATGCGCCGGATCGGCGTGGGTTGCATCGCAACCATTTCCGGCCGCTACTACGCGATGGATCGCGACAAACGCTGGGATCGCGTCGACCGCGCCAAGACCGCGATGGTCGATGGAGCCGGCGAAAAAGCGACCGATCCCGTGGCCGCGATTAAACGCTCCTATGAGCGCGGCGTCACCGACGAATTCATCGAGCCGGTTGCCATCGTCGATAGCCGCAATGAACCGGTCGGACGCATCCGGCCCGAAGATGCGTGCATCTTCTTCAACTACCGCGCCGACCGCGGCCGCGAGATGACGCAGGTTTTGACGGAAGCGCCATTGAAGCTACACTTCACCACCATGACGCAGTACGACAAGGCCCTCCCGGTGCCGTTCGTTCTGACCCGCGAGCATCCCAACAATATCCTGGCGAACGTGATGGCTGATATTCACTGGAAGAATCTGCGCGTCGCCGAAACGGAAAAGTACGCGCACGTAACGTATTTTTTCAACGGCGGAAACGAGAAGCCCTATCCGGGCGAGGAGCGCGAAATGGTCGCGTCGCCGAAAGTCGCCACCTACGATCTGAAGCCCGAGATGAATGCCGAAGGAATCACGGAAGTGGTGGTCGACGCGATCGAGAAGCGCGACTTCGATGTGATCGTGATGAACTACGCCAACGCCGACATGGTCGGCCACTCCGGCAAGATGGAACCCACGGTACGCGCGGTGGAAACCGTCGACGCGGGCCTGGGCAAGATCTACGACGCTCTTCGCCGCCACGGCGGGCGCTGGATTATTACCGCCGATCATGGGAACGCTGAAATGATGATCGATCCGGTGACCCATGGTCCGCACACTTATCACACGACGAATCCAGTCCCGTTCATCATCGTTGACGAAGATAAGCGGCCCCTTCGTTCGGGCGGCGCATTGCAGGACATCGCCCCGACGGTTCTAAGCATGTTCGGGGTCGCCCAGCCGAAGGAGATGACCGGGCGGGACCTGCGATTGGGGCGCTAAATAACCCGGCCCTTCCATCGAACCGCACGCCCGCTGACCGCTCGTACGATTCCGTTGCCGATCATTGGGAGGATGGCATAAATCGCTATCGGAGCCATCAATACCTGAACTCCGCGGTACCAACTGGCGGTCAGCATCATTGGGAGCAATGCGAAGGCTGTTGCGGCCAGCCAATGATCGCCCATCAAAAGCCAGGCGAGTACTGGCAACCATATAGCCGCGAGAAGGACGGTCAGCGCGATCGTGATGCCGCCCCACGGGCTCATCTCGGCAAAGCGGAATGCGCCGCGCTCGATCGTCCCCCACGCATCGCGAAATTGAACCTGTCCGAGATCTTCCGCACGCGCAATCCCGAGTTTCAT
>DATGGL010000216.1:0-8294 GCA_035308605.1 Bryobacteraceae bacterium | reverse complement strand
TGGGCAAGAACATCGCGGGAACGGGCTGGGATTTCGATCTATACACGCATTCGGGCGCGGGCGCCTACGAGTGCGGCGAAGAAACGGCGCTGCTCGATTCGATCGAAGGCAAGCGCGGCATTCCGAGGATGAAGCCTCCGTTTCCGGCGGTGGCCGGCGCGTGGGCGCATCCGACGCTCTTAAATAATGTAGAGACCTACAGCGCGATTCCGGCGATCATCCGGGATGGCGGCGCGGCATTCGCGGCTCTCGGTACGCCGAAGAACGGCGGCACGCGGCTGGTGTGCATCTCCGGGCACGTGAACAAACCGGGCGTCTACGAATTGCCCCTGGGCTTTCCGATGATGAAAGCGATCAATGAGGTCGCTGGCGGCATTCCAAAAGGACGCAAATTGAAAGCCGTCGTTCCCGGCGGATCTTCCTGCCCGGTCCTGCGGGCGGAAGAGTGCGATATTCCGATGGATTACGACACGCTGGCCAAAATCGGCAGCATGCTCGGATCGGGCGGGATGGTGGTGATGGATGAGACCACCGACATGGTGAAGGTGGCGCTCCGCATCATGCGGTTCTATGCGCATGAAAGCTGCGGATGGTGCATCCCCTGCCGCGAAGGCACCACGTGGCTGAAGAAAATCCTGACGCGAATGGTGGAAGGCAACGGACGCCGCGAGGACGTGGCTCTGTTGGGCGAATTATCGAAAAACATGCTGGGCCGGACGTTCTGCGCGCTGGGCGACGCGGCGGCCATGCCGACCATCTCGATCGTCGACAAATTCGCGGAAGATTTCGAGAAATACATTGTTCCCGAGGCGGTGCTGGTTTAACCATGGCGGAAACAGTCAAGCTGACCATCGACGGCCGCACGGTTGAGGCGGAAAAGGGCACGCTGATCATCGAAGCCGCGCGCCAGGCCGGTATCGAGATTCCGTCGTTCTGCTATTACGAAGGACTCACGCTGCAAGCAGCTTGCCGCATGTGCCTGGTGGAGGTCGAGAAAACGCCGAAATTGCAGGTCGGCTGCACGCTGCCCGTGGCCGAGGGCATGGTGGTCCGGACGGATTCGCCCATCGTGAAAGAGGCCCGCAAAGGCACGCTCGAGTTTCTGCTGACCAATCACCCGCTGGATTGTCCGGTGTGCGACAAGGGCGGCGAGTGTGAGTTGCAGGACATGGTGTTCCGCTACGGCGCGGGCGAAAGCCGGTTCACGGAACGAAAGGTTCACGTCGACGAAAAGCAGTGGTCGCCGGTGGTTTTCTTCGACGCGCCGCGCTGCATTCTCTGTTATCGCTGCGTGCGGATCTGCAATGAAGGCATGGGCGTGAATGCGCTGGGTGTGGCCAATCGCGGGGTGATTGCCGAGATCGTCCCCAACCACCACGATCATCTGGAATGTGACGAGTGCGGGGCGTGCATCGATATATGTCCCGTGGGCGCGCTGACCAGCGGGATTTATCGATATCAGACGCGGCCATGGGAGATGGAGCACGTGGGAACGGTGTGCACACATTGCTCCGATGGTTGCCGGACCACTCTCGGCGTGCGCAACGGAAAAATCATGCGCGGCAACAACCGCGATCGCAGCGGGATCAATGGCGAATTCCTATGCATCAAGGGCCGCTACGGATTTGATTTCGTCGAGCATCCCGACCGCCTACAAACCCCAATGATGCGCGTGGGCGACGCGTTCGAACCGGTATCCTGGTCGAAGGCGATCGAAACCATCGCGGACCGCTTCGTAGACGTAAAGTCGCGCGGCGGGAAGTTCGGAATTATCGGCTCGAACCACACCACCAATGAAGAAAACTTCTTCCTGGCGAAATTTGCGCGCCAGGGTCTCGGGACCAAGAATATCGATCATCATCGGACGGGCGATCTCGCGACGTTGTTCGACGCGCTGGCCGGGCGCACGGACGCCCTCGCCTCGACCGACGATCTGTACACGGCCAAGGCAGTGCTGATTGTCGGAAGCGATCTGTCGCAGCAGCATCCGCTGCTGGCGTTTCAGGCGCGGGCGAACTTTCGCCATCATCAGGCTCACATTTACACCGCGACGGCGGGTCCGGTGCGCGAAGACGCGTATGCGACGGCCAGCCTCCGCAATCCGGATTACGAATCGCTGCGCGACAAACTGGCGGGCGAAGGCAATCTGGTCGTCGTCTTCGGCGATGAGATCCAGGGCGCGGCGATCAAGAAACTGATCGGGTTTGGCGATTCGCTGGGTATCCCGGTGAAGTATGTCTGCCTGGTCGATTACTCGAATTCGCGCGGCGCGTTCGATATGGGGGTGGTTCCGCGCGATGGCGGCATGAGCGTGGACCAGATGCTCGCGAGCAGCGATCTGGATGTCCTGTGGGTGGTCGGCGCGAATCCGTTAAAGAATGCGGCGCTCGCGGCGCAGCCGGCGTTCGTCGTGGTGCAGGATCTGTTTATGACGGAAACGGCGAAGCGGGCCGACATTGTTCTGCCGGCGGCTTCCGCCTATGAGAAAAACGGCACGGTGACGAACGTCTGCGGCGAAGTGCAGAAGCTGAAGGCTGCTATCAAGGTGATGGGCACGAAGACGGATCTCGAAATCTTCGGGCTGATCGCGAAGGAAATGCGATTGAATCTCGGAATCTGGCTGCCGGATAAGGTTTTCGAAGAGATCCGCAAAACCGTCCATGGCTATAACGTTCCGTTACCGGTTCTTGCGACAGGCGGAGCGGCTCCGACGCTGCCGTTGAATGGCCGGGTGGCGGCGCTGCCGGGCGCGATCCGGTCCGCGGGGGATACTCTGTTCACTTCCGGCTCACTTTCCAGGTACTCGAAGATTCTGAACTCCGTAATGGAAGCTCCAGGCACCTTATATGGCGAGGAGCGCTAACCCAAGATGAATTTCTTAGTGCTCAGCCTGATTAAGGCAGCCCTGGTTGCGTTCGTTCTGATGACGACGCTCGCGTATCTTCAGTGGATCGAGCGTAAAGTCATCGCGCACATTCAGCTTCGTGTGGGGCCGCGCCGCGTGGGTCCGCATGGATTGCTGCAACCCCTTGCCGACGTCATCAAGCTTCTGACTAAGGAAGACATGCTGCCGTCGCATGTCAACAAAGTTTTCTATTTTATTGCGCCGTTCATCGCGGTGTTTTTCGCATTGATCGCGATCTCGGTGATTCCCTTTGGCGGGGATATCAGCATCGGTCCGATCAAGACGGCGATGCAGTTGACCGACCTGAATATCGGGGTGCTGTTCATCCTTGGGCTTTCCGGCATGGGCGTCTACGGAGTCGCCTTGGCGGGCTGGGCCTCGAACAACAAGTATGCGCTGCTCGGCGGACTGCGCAGTTCGGCGCAGATGATCAGTTACGAGCTTCCGATGGCGATGGCGATCGCCGCGCCGCTGCTGATGCTGAACACGCTCAGCTTCCGGCAGCTCGTCGATGCGCAGGGCGGCTTTTATTTTGGAATTATCCCCAGGTGGACCATCTTCCAAGGTCCCTTTCCTCAGGTCGTCAGTTTTCTTCTATTTGTAATCGCCGCGTTTGCCGAAACCAATCGCGTGCCGTTCGATCTGCCGGAAGCCGAAAACGAACTCGTGGCCGGGTTCCATACCGAGTACTCCAGCATGAAGTTCGCCGCGTTCTTCATGGCGGAATACGCCAACATGGTTACAGTTTCCTGTGTCGCGACTCTGCTGTTCCTGGGCGGCTGGCAGCCGTTGTTCCCGGCGGAGTACGGATCCAAATTCATACCGACGCTCATATTTTTCTTCGGCGGCGCGATCTGCCTCTATCACGGCGCGAATCCGGTGCGCGCGTTCGACCGCATTACGCTGCCGGTCGCGGGCGTGGTCTTCCTGGGAATCGGCGCGGCGTTCCTGATCCCCATCGTCGCGACGATCTTGCTCCCGCTCTTCTGGTTTTCCGCGAAGGTCGGCGTGATTCTCTTCCTGTACATATGGATTCGCGGCACGCTTCCGCGGTTCCGCTATGACCAGTTGATGAATTTCGCCTGGACCTTCATGTTCCCGGTAGCCATCGCCAACCTGTTTATCACTGGATTGCTGGTGGCTCTGACTTAACTATGGACGCGATTCTCTTTCTGCTCTTCGCGGCGATTGCCGTGGTCTGCGCCATCAATCTGGTGCTGCAATCGCACCCGATTTCGAGCGCTCTTTCGCTGGTGGGCGTGATGGGATCGCTCGCGGTGCTGTATCTGTTGCTCGGCGGCGAATTCATCGCGATGGCGCAGTTGATTGTTTACGCCGGCGCGATCATGGTGCTGTTCATCTTCGTCATCATGCTTTTGAACGCGGGGACGGAGCTTAAGACCAAACGGCATCTCTGGGGCATGTATGCGGGCGTGCCGCTGCTGCTCGCGTTGGTCGGGGTGGTCGGCTACATTGTGCATGACGTGCTTCCGGCCTCCGGCGCGGTGGTGTTCGGCAGTTTCCAGCATGGAAATCCCGAGGACATCGGCAAGAACCTGTTTGTCAACTATCTGCTGCCGTTCGAAGTCACCAGCGTGCTGATCCTGGTGGCGATCGTGGGCGCAATCGTGCTCGCGCGGAAGGAGGTCGACTGATGCCGCCGCTTCCTATCCCCGAAGCTGCTCCGCTCTCCTGGTATCTCATTTTGAGCGCGATCCTGTTCGTGCTCGGCGTGGCCGGGTTTCTGTTCCGCCGCAACATTATTACTGTCTTCATGTCGATTGAGCTGATGCTCAACGCCGTGAACCTCAGCTTTGTCAGCTTTTCCTACAAGCTGAAGCAGAATGACGGGCACATTTTCAGTTTCTTCGTGATGGTGGTCGCCGCGGCCGAAGCCGCCGTTGGCCTGGCCATCATTCTGACGGTCTTCAAAAATCGCCAGACACTCGAAATCGACGAGGTCAGTTCGCTTAAGAACTAAACGATGCAACTTTGGCTCATCCCTATTCTTCCGCTGATCGGGTTCCTGCTGAACGGCCTGTTTGGCCGGAAGCTGTCGAAGCCCGTGGTCAGCGCGATCGCCGCCGGGTCGGTGCTGTTGTCCTTCCTGTGGGTTCTGAAAACTCTGAGCGGCCTCGGGGCCTTTTCGGGAGGGCTTGACAGCGCCTATACAGAGCACTACTACACTTGGATCCAGTCCGGCGCTTTGAATATCGGCGTCGATTTCGCTATCGACCGACTGACCGCGGTGATGCTGATGATCGTCACCGGCGTCGGCTTTCTGATTCACGTTTACGCCGTCGGCTACATGGACCACGAAGGCGGGTTCTATCGCTTCTTCGCGTATCTGAACCTGTTCATGTTCTTCATGCTGGTGCTGGTGCTGGGCGCGAACTACCTGCTGCTGTTCGTCGGCTGGGAAGGCGTCGGGTTGTGCAGCTACCTGCTGATCGGATTCTACTTCCTGGAAAAATACGCGACGGATGCCGGGAACAAGGCGTTCATCGTGAACCGCATCGGCGATTTCGGATTCTCGCTGGCCGTGTTCCTGATCGCGATTCACTTCGGATCGCTCGATTTCGGCAAGGTCTTCGCGCAGGCCAAGGACCTTCCGGTGGAATCGGCGCCCGGATGGGTGACGGCGATCTGCCTTCTGCTCCTTGTCGGCGCGACGGGGAAATCGGCGCAGATTCCTCTGTATGTCTGGCTGCCGGACGCGATGGCGGGTCCGACGCCGGTTAGCGCACTGATTCACGCGGCGACCATGGTCACGGCGGGCGTCTACATGATCGCGCGCAGCTCTTCGATTTTCCTGCACTCGGCGTTCGCGCTCGATATTGTCGCGATTGTCGGCGTGACGACGGCGTTCTTCGCGGCAACCATAGGTCTGGCGCAGAACGATATCAAGAAGGTTTTCGCGTATTCGACGGTTTCGCAGTTGGGCTACATGTTTCTGGCGCTCGGCACCGGCGCGTTTTCGGCTGGAATCTTCCACGTGATGACGCACGCGTTCTTCAAGGCGCTGCTGTTCCTGGGCGCGGGGAGCGTGATTCATGCGCTGGGCGGCGATCAGGATCTGCGAAACATGGGCGGCCTGCGAACAAAGATCCCGATTACCTTCGCCACGTTGATGTGCGCGGGCGTCGCTATCGCGGGCGTGCCTCCGTTTTCCGGATATCACAGCAAAGACGCGATTCTATCGGCTGCGTATCAGCATGCGCCCTGGATGTACTGGGTCGGCGTAATCACCGCGTTCATGACCGCGTTCTACGTTTTCCGGGCCCTGTTCCTGTGCTTCTTCGGCGAATACCGGGGCCATCATCATCCGCACGAATCGCCCGCGATCATGTGGATTCCGCTGGCGGTGCTGGCGGCGTTAAGCCTTGGCGGCGGATACATCAACATTCCGAAATTCCTGGAGCCGATGTTTCCGCTGGCGGAAGAGGGCGGGAATGAGTGGACGGTCTACGTATCGATAGCGGCCGGCGTCGGCGGCATTGCGCTCGCGTTCTTGTTCTACGTGGTCGCACCATCCCTGCCCGAGGCGATCGCGAATGCGTTTCGTCCGATCTACACGCTCATTTACAACAAGTATTTCGTCGACGAATTCTATGATGCGACGGTAGTGAATCCGGCAATTGATGGCTCACGCACGCTGCTGTGGCGCGGCGCGGACGCGACCGTGATCGATGGCGCTGTCAACGGTATCGGCAAGACGGCTCGCGCGGTCGGCGGCGTGCTAAAGCTCGCGCAATCCGGATATATCCGCAGTTACGCGGCCTGGGTGGTGGCCGGATCGATCGCGGTGATCCTAGTTATGGCGCTGTGGGGAGGCGCTCGATGAGCCTGCTCGACGCCGTCCTCTTACTGCCGCTGATAGGCTTCCTGGCTCTGCTCTTCCTGCCTCAGGGAACGTCCCGCAATGCGGCGCTCGCGATTTCGCTGCTGGTATTTGTAATTTCTCTTGGGCTGATCGGACCGTATTGGTTTGCGACTCCAACGGGCTATGCGTTCTCCACGAATTCCGCATGGATCGATTACCCGCCGATCCGTTATCATGTGGGGCTCGACGGCCTGAGCCTGTGGCTGGTGCTGCTGACGACGTTGCTGACGCCGATCGCGATCCTGGTTTCGTGGAAATCCGTCGACCACCGGGTGAAGGAGTTCCACGCATTCCTGATCCTGCTCGAATTCGGGTTGATCGGAGTCTTCGTTTCGCTCGATCTGTTCCTGTTCTACACGTTCTGGGAAATCTCGCTGGTTCCGATGTACTTCCTGATCGGCATCTGGGGTCATGACCGCCGGATTTACGCGACCGTCAAGTTTTTCCTGTACACGATGGCTGGATCGATGCTGATGCTCGGCTCGATCATTTATCTGTATAACAAGTCCGGTTCCTTCGACTATCTGGAGATCTTGAGCCAGTTGCAGACCGGCCGTCTGGTGCTGGACGCGCATGTGCAGATGCTGCTGTTCCTGGCGTTTTTCCTGGCGTTCGCCGTAAAGGTTCCGCTGTTCCCGCTGCACACATGGCTGCCGGACGCGCACGTCGAAGCTCCGACGGCGGGTTCGGTCATGCTGGCGTCCGTCATGCTGAAAATGGGGACGTACGGGCTGGTTCGCTATTGCCTGCCGCTGTTCCCGGATGCGGCGCGCCAATCGGCCCCATGGGTCGCGGCTCTGGCGATCATCGGAATTATCTACGGCGCGCTGGTCGCGATGGTGCAGCCGAACATGAAGAAACTGGTGGCGTATTCGTCGGTGAGCCACCTGGGATTCGTGGTTCTGGGAATCTTTTCCTTCACGCAGCAGGGGCTGGATGGCGCGGTGTATCAGATGCTGAATCACGGCGTCTCCACGGGCGCGCTGTTCATGCTGGTCGGATATTTGTATGAGCGCCGGCACTCGCTGGAAATCTCGGCGTATGGCGGCGTCGCGACGCCTGCGCCCAACCTCGCGATCGTATTCCTGATCACCACGCTCGCGTCCATCGGCCTGCCGATGCTGAACAACTTCGTGGGCGAGTATCTGGTGTTGCAGGGCGTCGCCCAGGCCAATTTCACGTGGACGGCGTTCGCGGCGCTGGGTGTGATTCTTTCCGCCTGCTACATGCTGTGGTTGTATCAACGAACGTTCTACGGTAAGGCGTCCGAATCGGTCAGTCACCACATGTTCGATCTCACTCCGCGAGAGTGGCTGGCCATCGCGCCGCTGCTCTTGTTAATGGTCTGGATGGGAACGTTTACCCAGAGCTTCATGCCGGCCATCAGCACGCAGAACGCCCGGATTCTTCAGGACACGCAAAAGCCGAAGGTGGAGCGGGTGCAGCTTCCCGTGACTTCCCCGGTGGAGGTCTCGCGTGCCCGATAACCTATTCCCTACCGGCGCC
>DATGGL010000215.1:0-25305 GCA_035308605.1 Bryobacteraceae bacterium | reverse complement strand
GTGACCGTGAAGAGCCGCGTCGATGGCGAGCTGATGGCCGTGAATTATCACGAAGGCGAGATCATTCACAAGGGCGATGTGCTGGTGGAAATCGATCCGCATCCCTATCAGGCCGCTGTTATGCAAGCCGAAGGCGCGCTCATGCGCGATGAGGCTACGCTCGAGAACGCGAAAATCGACCTGGTGCGCTACCAGACGCTGGTGAAGACCAAATCCATCCCGGAGCAGCAGCTTGCCACGCAGCAGGCCACCGTTAAGCAGGATGAAGGAATCGTGAAGTCCGACCAGGGCTCGCTCGAAACCGCTCGCGTCAACCTGGCATATACCAAAATTACATCGCCCCTTACCGGCCGGGCCGGGCTGAGGCTGGTGGATTCCGGAAATATCGTCCACGCCTCGGACGCCAACGGCCTCGTTGTCATCACCCAGGTCGATCCGATGAGCGTTTTGTTTACTGTCTCCGAAGATCAGCTTCCGCAGGTCGTGCAAAAGACCCAAGCCGGCCAGAAGCTGCCGGTGGACGCGTACGATCGCGAAATGAAAACGAAGCTCGCGACCGGAACGCTCGCCACCATTGATAACGAGATCGATCCGACCACCGGCACTGTGAAGCTCCGCGCGATTTTCGACAACCCCAAGGGCGCTCTCTTTCCGGATCAGTTCGTGAACGCCAGGCTGCTGATCGAGGAACATCGCGGCGTGACGCTACTTTCCAACGCCGCCATTCAAAGGACCACCAATTCGATCTTCGTATACCTGGTAAAGCCGGATTCGACGGTAACGATGCGCACGGTCACGATTGGCGCCACCGACGGCGATGTTTCCGAAATTAAGTCCGGTCTGAATCCAGGCGACGTGGTGGTCACCAGCGGCGCCGACAAGCTGGAGGAAGGCGGCAAGGTCCACGCGGAGATCCCGGGTGAGCCGGCCCCGCAGCCACAATCAAGTGCGCAGCCAGCCAAGAATGGCGCAAAGGGTCAGGGCAAAGGCCGTGGAGGAAAGCCTTGAGTCCGTCGCGGATTTTCATCCTGCGCCCTGTTGCGACGTCGCTGCTGATGGTCGGGGTTCTGCTGGCGGGCGCCGTCGCCTATCGTGAGCTGCCGGTCTCCGCTCTTCCGGAAGTCGACTACCCGACGATCCAGGTGATCACGTTCTACCCCGGGGCCAGTCCCGATGTCATGGCGTCCAGCGTCACCGCGCCGCTCGAGCGCCAGTTCGGGCAGGTGCCCGGCTTGCAGCAGATGACTTCGACCAGCTCGGACGGAAGTTCGGTAATTACGCTGCAATTTAATTTGAGCCTGAACATCGACGTTGCCGAACAGGAAGTCCAGGCTTCCATCAACGCGTCCGGAACTTATCTTCCGGCCGACCTTCCCACGCCGCCGATCTATAACAAAACCAATCCGGCCGACACTCCGATCATGACGCTGGCCCTAACCTCGGATTCGATGCCGCTTTCAAAAGTCGAGGACTTGGCCGATACCCGCCTGGCGCCCAAGATTTCGCAGCTTCCCGGAGTTGGGCTGGTCAGCATCAGCGGCGGTCAAAAGCCCGCGGTCCGCATTCAGGCGAATCCCACTCTGCTCGCGTCCTACGGCCTCAATCTCGAAGACGTTCGCACCGCGATCACGGCCGCCAACGTGAACCAGGCCAAGGGTAGCTTCGACGGGCATGATCAGTCCTTCCAGATCGGAGCCAACGACCAGTTAGTCTCCAGCGCCGATTACAGCCGGCTCATCGTGGCCTATCGCAATAATGCTCCCGTGCGTCTTAGCGACGTCGCCGTCATCCGCGACGACATCGAGAATGTGCGGCAGGCGGCCTGGATGAACAATACGCCCGCCGTGGTCGTGAACATTCAGCGGCAGCCGGGCGCCAACATCATTTCCGTCGTCGACGGCATCGCGAAAGTAATGCCCCAGCTCACCGCGACATTGCCCAGCGCGGTCCACGTGCAGATTCTCACGGATCGCACCACCACCATCCGCGCCTCCGTGAAAGACGTCGAGTTTGAGCTGATGCTCACCATCGGGTTGGTTGTGCTGGTGATCTTTCTATTCCTTCGGACGCTCGCCGCGACGGTCATACCCAGCGTCGCCGTGCCGCTCTCGCTGGTCGGCACATTTGGCGTCATGTATCTGCTCGGCTATAGCCTGAACAACCTCACGTTGATGGCGCTCACGATTTCCACTGGATTTGTCGTCGACGATGCCATCGTGATGATCGAAAATATCAGCCGCTACATCGAACTGGGCGAGAAACCTCTAGAGGCCGCGCTAAAGGGATCCGAACAGATCGGGTTCACGATTATTTCGCTTACCGTGTCGCTGATCGCCGTCCTGATTCCCCTGCTGTTCATGGGCGATATCGTCGGACGCCTCTTCCGTGAGTTCGCCGTGACCCTGAGCGTCACCATCATGGTTTCCGCGTTTGTATCCCTGACCCTCACTCCGATGATGTCGGCGAAACTGCTGAAGCATCGCCCCGAACATCAACAGGGCCGGCTCTTTCGTTTTTCCGAAAATGCGTTCAATAAGATCATCGATCTCTATGGCAGGACATTGGAGGTCGTTCTCCGCTATGAGTACACGACCCTGTTGGTCGCTGTCGCCACGCTCGGACTGACTATCCTGCTTTACATTCTGATCCCCAAAGGATTTTTCCCGATCCAGGACACAGGGGTGATCCAAGGAGTCACTGAGTCGACGCAGACCGTTTCGTTCGATCAGATGTCAGCCCGGCAACAGGCCCTGGCGCGTGTGATTCTTCAGGATCCCGCGGTCGAAAGTCTCTCCTCTTTCATCGGAATCGACGGCACGAATCTGACCTTGAACAACGGTCGCATCCAGATCAACTTGAAGCCGCTGGAGCAGCGCAAGGCCAGCGCGACCGATGTGATCCGCCGTATGCAAACGCAGCTCAATCAGGTTGCCGGAATCACCCTGTTCATGCAGCCCGTGCAGGATCTCACGGTGGAGGATCGAGTCAGCCGCACGCAATTCCAGTACACGCTCGAAGACCCCAACCCGGACGAGCTCAACACGCTCGCTCCCCAAATGGTCACCCGCCTTCAACAGTTGCCGGAATTACGTGACGTCGCGAGCGATCAGGCGGATCAAGGCCTGCGCGCGCAGATGATTTACGACCGCGACACCGCTTCTCGGCTCGGCATTACGCCGACCATGATCGATCAGACCCTTTACGACGCCTACGGCCAGCGCCAAGTATCCACCATCTTCACCCAGTTGAATCAATACCACGTCGTGCTCGAGCTTCTTCCAGGGTTTCAAAAAGACCCTAGCGACTTGCGCCATGTGTATATCCGGACCGCCGCGCCGGCGTCCACCGCATCCGGCGGCGGAGTCGTCTCCGGGGGCACGTCCTCGGCCGCTCTCTCGCGTGGACCGGCCAACAGCGCCGCGAACGCATCCACCAGTATCGTTACCGGCAACGCCTCCAGCCAGACCAGCTCGGCAATCACCGGGGCGTCGGCATCTTCGGCGGTGTTTCAGAACAGCGGACAGGTTCCGTTGGGCGCGTTTTCTCACATCGATCTTCAGGCCGTGCCGATCACCGTCAATCATCAGGGCCAGTTTCCGGTGGTGACGCTGTCGTTTAATCTTGCGCCCGATGCCTCGCTCGGCGACGCCGTAAAGGCGGTCAATAAAGTGAAGGACGATCTAGGCATGCCCGCCAGCGTACAAGGCGCTTTTCAGGGCACCGCGGAAGCGTTTCAGGCGTCGCTCGCCAATGAGCCGGTATTGATCCTGGCCGCGATCATTACGGTTTATATTGTGCTCGGCGTGCTTTACGAAAGCTACATTCATCCGGTAACCATTCTTTCCACGCTCCCCTCCGCCGGCGTAGGTGCATTGCTGGCGCTGATGATTTGTCACCAGGACTTCAGCGTGATTGCTCTCATCGGCATCGTCCTGTTGATTGGCATCGTCAAGAAGAACGCGATCATGATGATCGACTTCGCTCTTGCGGCCGAGCGCGAGGAGGGCAAATCCCCGCGCGACGCGATTTATCAGGCCTGCCTGCTGCGCTTCCGGCCGATCATGATGACCACCATGGCGGCGCTGCTGGCCGGCGTCCCCCTAGCCTTTGGCAGCGGCACCGGATCCGAGCTTCGGCGGCCGCTGGGAATTACCATCATCGGCGGCCTTCTCCTTAGCCAGGCTTTGACTCTGTACACCACGCCGGTTATCTACTTGTGGTTCGAACAACTCGCGCGGCGTTTTTCACGAACCGAGAATCGTGAAGCTGCCCCCGGTTCCGAGCCGGCGCCGGCCTGAGGCTCTGACGCGATGAGCATCTCCGAACCGTTCATTCGCAAACCGGTCGCCACCACCTTGCTGACCGTCGCCGTGGCGCTCGCCGGCGCGGTCGCGTTTCGCCTGTTGCCGGTTTCGCCGCTGCCGGCGGTCGATTTTCCCACGATTTCCGTCAGCGCCAGCCTTCCGGGCGCGAGTCCGGAAACCATGGCGGCGTCCGTCGCTACCCCTCTCGAACGCCAGTTCGGAAGGATCGCCGGGGTCACCGAAATGACCTCGTCCAGCGGCCTCGGATCTTCGTCGATAACATTGCAGTTTGACCTGGACCGTGACATCGACGCCGCCGCGCGGGATGTGCAGGCCGCCATCAATGCGGCTCGCGGATACCTGCCCGCGAATCTTCCCGGCAACCCAACCTATCGCAAGGTCAATCCAGCCGACACGCCGATTTTCCTGATTGCGCTCACGTCCGCCACTCTCAACAAGGGACAGATGTATGACGCGGCGTCGACGATCATGGCTCAGAAGCTGTCGCAAGTCACCGGCGTCGGGCAGGTCGTCGTGGGCGGAAGCGCCTTACCGTCCGTGCGGGTGGAACTGAATCCCCAGGCCGTCAACAAATACGGCATCGGACTCGAACAGGTCCGCACTCAACTTGCCGCCGCCAACGCGAACACGCCCAAAGGTCATCTGGCGGCGGGCGCGCAGACCTGGGAAGTCGGGGCTTCGGACCAGATCTTCAAGGCGGACGATTACGCGCGGCTGGTGATCGCCTATCGTAACGGCGCGGCCGTTCGCGTCTCGGACCTGGGGCAGGCGGTCGACTCGGTGGAGGATCTGCGAAACTCCGGTTACGCGAACGGAAAGCCCTCCGTCCTGGTGATCATTTTCCGCCAGCCCGGGGCGAACATCATCCAGACCGTGGATCGCGTTCGCGAAGCCTTGCCGCAGTTGAAAGCCGCAAGCCCGGCCGGGATTGATATGCAGGTCGCCATGGACCAGACCGTGACGATACGGGCGTCCGTCCACGATGTCGAGGCGACGCTGGCGATTTCCATTGCCCTGGTGGTCCTGGTGGTCTTCGTATTTCTGAGAAACCCGCGCACCACGTTCATTCCCAGCGTGGCGGTGCCGGTTTCCTTGATCGGAACGTTCGGCGTGATGTATCTGCTGAACTATTCCATCGACAATCTATCGCTGATGGCGCTGACCATCTCTACCGGATTTGTCGTGGACGACGCAATTGTCGTGATTGAAAACATCACCCGCTATCTCGAGCAAGGGATGACTCCGTTTCAAGCCGCGATCAAGGGCGCGAGCGAAATCGGATTCACGGTGTTCACCATTACCCTCTCGCTGATCGCCGTGTTCCTGCCGCTTCTGCTCATGGGAGGCATCGTCGGACGTCTGTTCCGCGAGTTCGCGGTTACACTTTCCATCGCCATAGCCGTGTCGATGGTCATTTCTCTCACCTCCACGCCGATGATGTGCGCGCATCTGCTGAAGCAGCAGCATCAACACGGCCGGTTCTATCAGGTCACGGAGCGATGGTTCGAAGCCATGGTTCGTGGTTACGGCGCGGCCCTGAATCTGGTCTTGCAATACTCGCTGATCACGCTACTGGTTCTGCTCGGGACCATCGCCCTCAACGTCTATCTTTTCGTTCGTGTACCCAAAGGATTTTTCCCGGAACAGGATACCGGGCGGCTTAACGGTTCGGTGCAAGCCGACCAGGACACGTCGTTTCAATCCATGGATCGGCTGCTGGTGCAATTCGTGAACATCATCGACAAGGATCCGGCCGTGGACACCGTCAACGGGTTCACCGGCGGCGGCCGCGGGGGCGCCACCAACTCCGGTCGTATGTTCATTTCACTGAAGCCCTTGAACGAGCGCAAGATCTCCGCCGACCAGGTCATCGCCCGCCTCCGGCCAAAACTCGGAAGCATAGCGGGCGCGACGTTGTATCTCTCCGCGGCGCAGGATCTGCGGATCGGAGGACGCCAGAGCAACGCGTCCTATCAATTCACCATGCGCAGCGACAGCGTGGACGACCTGACCCGTTACGGCCCCAAAATGCTGGCGGCTTTGAAGGCGATACCTCAGATCGTCGACGTCAACAGCGACCAGCAGAACCACGGCTTGCAGGTTTTCGTGACGTATGACCGCGAAACCGCCGCGCGCTTCGGTATCTCGTCGCAGTTGATCGACAACACGCTTTACGACGCGTTTGGGCAGCGCCCCGTCTCCACCATGTACACCTCGCTGAACCAGTATCACGTCGTCATGGAGGCGGCGCCGCAGTACTGGCAGGACCCCGGCATCTTGAGCAAGCTTTACGTGCAATCGCCCGCGGGCCAGCAGGTGCCTCTCAGCGCCTTCGCCCGATTCGCGCCGGAGGTCGCGGCGCTCGCCATCACCCATCAGGGTCTGTTTCCCGCCATCACCATGTCGTTCAATCTCCCCGATGGCGTTCCGCTGGGTGACGCGGTAACGGTGATCAACGAGGCGGCGGCCAAAGTGGGATTGCCTTCCAGCATTCAGACTTTCTTTGCCGGCACCGCGGAGGCGTATCAGGAATCGCTGAGCAACGAACCGGTTCTGATTGCCGCGGCGCTCGCGACGGTGTATCTGGTGCTCGGAATACTTTATGAAAGTTACATTCATCCGATCACGATTCTGTCCACGCTTCCTTCGGCCGGCGTCGGCGCGCTACTCGCCCTGCTGATCACCCACACCGACCTGAGCATCATCGCGCTGATCGGTATCATCCTGCTGATCGGCATCGTAAAAAAGAACGCGATTCTCATGATCGACTTTGCCATTGCCGCGGAACGCAATGAAGGCAAGAACTCGCGTGACGCGATTTACGAAGCCTGCATGCTTCGGTTCCGGCCGATTCTGATGACCACCATGGCGGCATTGCTGGGCGCGCTGCCCTTGGCCCTCGGCACCGGAACCGGCGCCGAGCTGCGGCGGCCGCTGGGGATCACCATCATCGGCGGCTTAATCGTCAGCCAGATTCTGACTCTGTTCACCACGCCGGTGGTCTATCTCTATTTCGACCGTCTGCATTTCTGGTGGCATCGCGTAATTCACGGCGTTGCGCGGCCGCAAGCCGAACCATCGGAGGCGAGATGAAACACGGCATCTTCCATATCGTTTGCGCCGCCTCGATCCTAAGCACCGGTTGCATGGTCGGGCCGAAGTACACGCGTCCGGCGGCGGTGGCCCCGCCGGCCTTCAAGGAACCGCCGCCGCCGGATTTTAAGGAGGCAGAGACCCAGGGGTGGAAGCAGTCGCAACCCGCCGATGCTTTTCTGAAAGGAAAGTGGTGGGAGATTTATCAGGACCCCGCGCTGAACGCCCTGGAAGAGCAGGTCGCGGTCTCCAACGAAAACGTGCAGCAGGCCGAGGCGCTCTACCGCGAGGCCCGGGCGACGGTGCGCGTCTCACGCGCCGCATTGTTTCCCACCGTCAGCGTGGGCCCCTCGATTTCCTTCGCCCAAAGCGGGGCGGGGAACGGCGCGAACTCGGTCACCAGCAGCGGCGTTGTATTGAGCGGAGCATCGACCTCCGTCCGACAGAACTACAACCTTCCGTTTGAAGTGTCCTGGGCGCCCGATCTTTGGGGAGCCGTCCGGCGCGGCATCACGGGCTCGGTGGACACGGCGCAAGCCGTCGCGGCGGATCTCGAAAATGCGCGGCTTCTTTATCAGAGCGAGCTGGCGGAGGATTACTTTCAGCTTCACGGAGTGGACGCCGACGAAGCGCTGCTGCGTCAAACCGAGACCTCTTACGCGGAATATCTCACGCTAACCAAGAATCGCTTCGACGCCGGCGTCGCCTCGGACCTGGACGTGGCGCAGGCGGAATCCCAGCTATCCAGTACTCAGTCGGCGCTGATCGATCTGGGTGTTCAACGGGCGCAGCTCGAACACGCGATCGCCATTCTCACCGGCAAAGCGCCCGCCGATGTGACCATTTCAGAAACGCCGCTCACGGCGCTCCCGCCCGCGGTCCCGGTGGGCGTGCCCTCTCAATTGCTCGAGCGCCGCCCCGATATTGCCGGCGCGGAACGGCGCGTGGCCGCCGCCAATGAGCAGATCGGGATCGCAATGGCCGCGTTTTATCCCAACCTGACGCTGTCGGGAAGCGCCGGTCTGCAGAATAGTTCGCTGACGAAATGGTTCAGTTGGCCCAGCCGTTTCTGGTCGGTCGGCCCGCAGCTCGCCGAAACCTTATTCGACGCGGGCCGCCGCCGCGGGGTCGTGGAGCAGCAGCGCGCCGCTTACGATGCCACCGTCGCAGCCTACCGGCAGACCGTTCTTACAGCGCTGCAACAGGTGGAGGACAACCTGGCCGCGCTCCGCATCCTTCAGGCGGAGGCCGCGAAGGTTCAGGAAACCGTCGGATCGGCGCAGCGCGAGCTGAATGTTTCAACCGAGCAATACAAAGCCGGAATTCAAAGTTATCTCACCGTGATCACCGCGCAGGCGACTCTTCTGGCCGCTCAAAGGTCGCAGGTCTCGTTATTGAGCCGCCGCATGGTGGCAAGCGTCACGCTGGTGCAAGCGCTGGGCGGCGGCTGGCAGGACGCTAACCTTCCAACCCGCCAGGAAGTGACGCCCGGCGCCCGATAGATACGGTTGGCCACAGACTTGCACTCCTAGCAATGGAGGAAATTCCCATGACGAACTCGCGGCAGGTTAGCTGCTTTTTCTTAGGCTGCACCGTTGGAGTAGCCGCGGCGTTAATACTGACACCGGACTCGCGCGACCGGGCTGCGAAATATTTGCGGCGAACGGCAATTCGCGGAGTCGATTATGCCAAGACACGAGCGGAGAATGTGCGTGAGGTGGTCGACGATACTGCATCGCGCGCCAACAAGGTTGTCGATAACGTCGTCCATAGCTTAAGCGCCGTCGAGAAAATGCTCGCCTCTGTGGAACGGTTACGCCGGCATTCTTGACCCTAGGGCCCATGAAATGCGAACCGCGCCCGAGCCTCGGCCGACCCGCTCACTCTCGTGAGCGGCCCCGGGCTCCGGCGCCAGGCATCGCCACCGAGCCGCCTCACGAAAGTGAGCGGGTCCCCGCGGGCCAGCACTTGAGGACCGGCGACGCACAACGCCCGTTAGACCCGCCCGATCCTCACCTTTCTCCGGAGTCTGCCCCTGCGGTGACACGGTTTCAGACAGCCGCAATCGGCGTTGGACGTGCTCAGCAAACGACCAGACAATCGAGTCTATTTAACCAAGGGGAACATCATGAAATCGAGCACGAAAGATCAGATTCAGGGCGCCTTCCATGAACTGAAGGGCAAAGTCAAAGAGAAGACAGGTCAAGTCACGGAGAACCCCGAACTTGTAGAGGAGGGTCAGGATGAAAAGCTCGCCGGCGCCGTGCAGAAGAAGGTCGGGCAGATTGAAAAGGTCTTCGAGAAGTAACGGAACGAAGAACGGCTCGTGATTCTGGAAGTTTTGTGATCCCGGCAGCCGGTACCCGGTAACGGAGACGACGTGTATACTAGACGAAGTAGTGTAAACAAGTCTTCCGGCTTGCCCGTTTCGCAAGTGCGTAGGGATCGTGATCGGTTGGGCATGGAACGCAAAAAAGAAGGCCAAACATCGAGGAGATTTGACCATGCCCAACCTAAGTGCACGCCGGCTGGCCGCTGGCGTCGCATTCGTGACGGCTCTTGCTCAGGCTGCGCCCGCGGCTGACATTCTGATCGCCGACGCGAAATCGCAGCCCGAAAGTTTGACCGTCGCGCCCGGCGGTGTTCTGATCGTGGGCAGCGCGAGCACTCCGTTCGTCTACAAGGTGCGCCCGGGCTCGGCCACTGCCGAGAAGTTCGTCGATGCCAGCGCGGAAGGCGCCGGCACCTTCTTCTTCGGCATGCTCGCCGATGCCGCGACCAACACGTTGTGGACCTGCCAGCTTACCCCTGTGCCGGACACCAAGCCAGTGCAGCGGCACACCGCGCTGCGGGGCTTCGACCTCGCCACGGGCGCCCAAAAACTTCGCTGGAACCTGCCCGGCGGCAACAGTACCTGCAACGATTTCTCGATCGGACCGGACAAGGCTCTTTATATAAGTGATACCGGCAACAGCAAAATCTATAAGCTGCCCGCCGGCGCCTCGGCAGCCGAGCTGTTCCTCGAAGATCGCGCGCTCTACGGCATCGACGGAATCACTTTTCTGAACGGCGTCCTGTATGTGAACAATGTTTTCTCGAACAATCTCTACCGGATCCCCGTGGATGCCGCCGGCAAACCCGGAGCGCCTGTCGATATCTGGATGGATCGGCCCATTAAAGGGCCGGATGGCATGCGCGCCGCGAATGGTAAACTGATCGTTGCTGAGAATGGCAGCGGCAAGATTTCGGTGATCACTGTCAAGGGCGATAAAGCGAGCGTCGAGGTCATCAAGGAAGGCCTGAAGACCCCAACCGCGGTGGAGCCTGCGGGCGACACGATTTGGATCGCCGAACGTGGCGCTGGTAAGGCAGTCTCCATTCCCATGCCGAAATGACCGGGAACGCGTGAAAGAAGTACTGCGCCCGGACCGCTTGGCGCCGGGCCTTTGAGAAGCAAGGAGAGAAATAACGATGAAACTGACGAAAGCGGCGTTGCTGTTCACCCTGGCGTCGGCGGCGGCGTGGGCTCAGGTCAATGTAGGCTCCCTGAAGCCCGAAGCCAGCCTGCCCTTCACCATGACCACGACCAGCACCTTTGAACTGCCCTGGCGGATCGCCTTCCTTCCCGATGGCCGCATGCTGGTCACCGAAAAGGTCGGGCCCATCTGGCTGGTGTCCGCGCATGGAGAGAAGATAGCCCCGGTCGCCGGCACGCCCCCGGTTTATTGGCAGGGTCAGAACGGCATGCACGGAATCTTTCTTTCGCCGCATTTCGCCACTGATCAGAGTGTCTACATCACGTATGCCGAGCCCGGCGACTACGGCGGCGGCCTGGCGCTCGCCCGCGCCAAACTGAACGCTACCGCGACCCAGGCCAGGCTCGGAGACTTCGAAGTGATCTGGCGCCAGATGCCTCGCGGCAAGGGCGGCCAGGAAGGCGCACAGGTTGCCTTTTCTCCCGATGGCCAGTATCTGTTCCTCGCCGTTGGCGACCGCCAGCGCATGACCCCCGCCCAGGATCCCGACCAGCCCGTGGGCAAGGTCCTGCGCCTGACCCTTGACGGTAAACCGGCTCCCGGCAATCCCAACTTTGGCAAAACCGGCGCTGCCAGCATTCCCCTGATTGATCCGCCCCGCGACACCGAGGCCGCTAAGACCGCGAAAGTGGTCAGCATCTATACCTTCCCCGGCCCGAACATGACGCCGGCGGAAACCTGGGCCAGCGGCTTCCGGACACCGTACGGTATGGCGTTTTCGCCCACCGGCGAATTGTGGGAAGTCGAGCATGGCCCGAAGGGCGGCGACGAACTGAACCTGGTGGAGAAGGGCAAGAATTACGGCTGGCCGCTCGTATCGTTTGGCAACAACTACAACGACGTGCCCATTCCGAAGCCGGACATGCGGCCCGAACTGGCGATGCCGGTGCTCTATTGGGTTCCCGTCATCGCGCCGGGCAACCTGATGTTCTATCACGGCACCCAGACCTTCCCTCAATGGGACGGCAACGGCTTCATCAGCGGCATGGCGACCAAATCCATCAACCGCATCATCTTCGACGGCCACGGCGGCGCGAAAGCGGCCGAGCGTTGGGAGGTGGGCCACCGCATCCGCGATGTGGAAGAAGGCCCGGACGGTTCGTTGTGGATGCTGGAAGACGCCAATCCTGGCGCGCTCATCCACGTCACGCCGCTGGCAACCAGCTCGCGTTAAGCGGGAAGAAGCGGGAACCGCCGGAGCGATCCGGCGGTTAACCGCACGCCGGGATTAGTCCGGGCTCAGGCAGCTCTGCCGACAGCGGCATTCTCGGCTCTCTTCAGGTGCGGCGCGAGCTTTTTCTTTGCCCGGAATACCCTCCATTGAACCGTGCCGGTGGGGATCGCCTGCGCCGCGGCAATCTCGTGGTACTCCCATTGCTCGATGAAGCGCAGGGTCAATGTTTCTCTCTCCCGCGAGTCCAGAAACTCCATCCAATCGTGGAATTCGAACGCCGGCGTTCCCGCGGCCGGATTGCTCGCCGTGACCAGACGCTCCGGCACCTGTGCCAGATCCAGCGTTTCCACTTCCCGCGTCCGCTTGCTGAAATGTCGACTCAAAGAATTTCGGGCAATCTTGAACACCCACCCGCGAAATAAGGATCGGTCTCGAACCTGGCCAGCCTTGCGGTACACAGTGAACATAACCTCCTGTGCCAGATCTTCGGCAATCCAATCGCATCCCCGGGACCGGAAGAACGCCACAAGCTGCGGGTTGAGAAGCTTGAACAAGTCAGCGAAAGATTCTTCGTTGGGAAGATCCAGAAATCTCTCTTCCACCACAGATCCAGCCAGCAGGCTCTTGCTCGAAATTGTCTGGTTGTCCATCGTCCTCGCTCCTGCACACGACTATGCCGGATTGAGACAGGGAAACCATCACGAGGTCGAATACTTTTTCGCTACCACAACAGCGGAGGGCCCAGATACCAACTTTGTGGTATCCGGCCGTCGCGCCGAAAGCCATCGAGTCCGTGTGACAAAGTCTCGCAGTCAGCGGGGTTCGTCCGGAATTAGTCGTCCGTCCGCGCGTACAGCACCACTATGGAGTGGGCACGAACTGGGTATTTTGCGCCTGCCCATGGCGGTGCGTCAGCCCACGGGGCGATGTCCTCGGGCGCCTCCAGCCCCGTGTCGATCCATCGTCTCCATGAACCGTTCGCGGGTAGCTCAAACTCGAGCGGCTCCCAGTACGCGTTCAGGATCCAGTGAACACGATACCGTTCCTTCCGGAATTCGGCGCTCAACACCACGCTGTGCGACCATTTGCTCCAGTCGGGTTGATTGAGTTTCACGCCGTGCCAGGATTTGGTCGACTCCCGCAGCCGCTGGTTCAAGGTCTCGCCCTCGGTTTCATCCGCGAAATTTCGCGACAGGCGGCGCTCGATCAGGATTTTTACGAAACGATGAACATCCGCGTGTTTCGAAACGAGCGACCAGTCAAACCAACTGGTCTCGTTGTCCTGGCAGTATGCATTGTTGTTGCCGTTCTGCGTGCGGCGCACTTCGTCGCCCATGCCGATCATGGGCATGCCCAGCGACAGCACGGTGCTAGCCAGCAGATTCTTGACATTCCGGTTTCTCAAGGACTCGATCGCCGGGTCGGCGCTAGGCCCCTCGACGCCGCAATTCCAACTTCGATTGTCGTTCGTACCGTCCCGGTTGGATTCGCGGTTCGCCTCGTTGTGTTTGGCGCTGTAAGAGACTAAATCGTTGAGCGTGAACCCGTCGTGGCTCGTTACAAAATTCACGCTGACCTCGGCCTCGCGTTCCTTGTGCCCGTAGATCTGAGGACTACCGAGGATCCGGTCCGCGACGCGCGATGCCGAACCCTCATCGCCTCGGAAGAAACTGCGAATATCGTCGCGAAATTGACCGTTCCACTCGCGCCAGCTATCTCCCGCAAATGTTCCCACTTGATAAAGGCCGCCCGCATCCCATGCCTCGGCGATCATTTTCGTGCCGGCAAGGGCCGGATCCGACTCGATGTCCCACAACACCGGCGGGTCAAGCATCGGCTGACCCGATGAATCGCGCGTGAGAATCGACGCCAGGTCGAATCGAAAGCCGTCCACATGCATTTCCCGCACCCAATAACGGAGGCTGTCCACGATCATCCGCCGGACGATCGGATTATTGGCGTTGAGTGTATTTCCGGTGCCGCTGTAGTCCGCATACCGCGAACGGTCGGCGCCGAGCAAGTAATACGTGCTGTTATCCAATCCCCGGAAGCTGATGGTCGGCCCGTCAAGGTTTCCCTCGGCCGTGTGATTGAACACCACGTCGAGAATGACCTCGATCCCGGCCCTGTGCAGCGCCTTCACCATGTCGCGAAATTCATTGACCGGCCCCAGCGGATCGCGGACCGAGCTATAAGCGTGATGCGGCGCAAAAAATGAAACGGGCGCGTATCCCCAATAGTTCACGAGTCGTGGAGGAGCGTCCTGCGGATCGAACTGGAAAATGGGAAGAAGCTCTACTGCCGTAATCCCGAGTTGCTGAAGGTACGGGATCTTCTCAATCAGTCCCGCGTAGGTTCCGCGCAGGCCCTCCGCCACTCCGGAATTGGGATGTTGAGTGAACCCTCGGACATGCATCTCGTAGATGACCGTCCGGGAACTGGGCTGCTTCAAGGGCTGATCGCCCTCCCAATCGTACGCGCACGAATCCACCACAACGCTTTTCATCGCCGGAGCCGCCGCGTTCCGGTCGTAGCCGCTCGGAACCGCTACGGCCCGGCCGTACGGATCGAGCAGCACTTTGCTCGGGTCAAAACGGAAACCGTTTGCGGGATCCCACGGTCCCGTAACGCGATAACCGTAAATCTGGCCCGGTTTCACCCCCGGCACGAAAACGTGCCAATAGTGATACGTTCGATTAGCGGCGGGATCAAGCGGAACGGCTCGCGCTGGCTGCACATCGTCCGGCTGGTCAAATAGCAGCAGCTCGACCTGGGAAGCGCCGCGTGAGAATACGCTGAAATTTGTTCCGTCAGGGAAGCAGCTAGCTCCGAGAGGATAACTGCTTCCAGTCTGTTTCAAAGCTTCCTCTTACCTGGACTCTATTGATTCGCCGCACTGACGGAACGGGTATGCTCCTCGAAGGTACCCACGAACTGGAGGTAGCGCTGGGCAATCTCGTTCACAGCCTGCTCGCGCGTGATCTTTTTATCGCGCCAGTTGACCAGCGCGTTCCAGAAGGTGGTGCGTCCCACGGCGAAGCCGATGAATCCGGGAACGCCGGCAGCCGTCGCCAGCCAATCGTGAACCTTCTGGTCGTCTTCGCCCCGGCCCAGGATAATGCAGCTCACTTTGTCGCGGCCGCCCCGGCGCGCCGCGGCGACAATTTTCTCGCAGTCCTTGCGAAGGTCCAGGCCCTCGACTTTCCAGATGTCCGGCTCGACGCCCGCATTTTGCAGCAGCTCGATGGCCTCGGCCATTAGTTCAGGACGAAGCCCCAGGTCGTACGCTTTCTTGTCCCCGTCCAGCCGGTCGAGCTCCGCTTGCTCGGGCGGTACCAACAGTTCGAACATAAACAGGCTGTCGCTTTTCTCGTGAAGGTAGTCCGATAACCGCTTCAACTTCGCCGCCTGCCGGTCGTTGAGGGCCCGGTCGCCCTCCCGGTTATAGCGCACCAGGACTTTGCAGAAAGTCGGATGCATCGCCTCGATGTGGCTGGCGAAATCCTCGCCGTACTCGAAAGTAAATTCCGCCTGCCCGCTTTTCTCCGCCGGGCATGCCGTCATGTAGCCGTGCGCCCTTGCGCTCTGGAGAATCGCAGATCCGAACTGCTCGTCTACCAGGATCCCCGCCTTCCGCTCGGGAGCGCCCGCTCGAATTGCCGCCTCGAAGCCGTCATAGATCACCTGCTTGGACGCCGCAACTTGAGCCGTCTGGCCCACCGTTAGCTGACCCGTCCAGCCGAACAGCTTGGTCTGAAACGACCCGCGATGGTCGAAAGGCAGAATGTAGAGAGGTTTGTCAAAGCCCAGCGTCTTCATGCGCCCTCCTTGTGTTTGCGATAGCGCCGGATCAGATTGTCGGTCGAGCTGTCGTGATTCAGCTTCGGCTCTTCCTTGCTCTCGAGTTCCGGAATGATCCGTTTCGCCAACACCTTGCCGAGCTCCACTCCCCACTGATCGAACGAATCGATCCCCCAGATTGCTCCCTGGGTGAACACAGAATGCTCATAAAGCGCCACCAGTTGGCCGAGAGTCCCCGGTGTAAGCCGCTCGGCGAGAATCGTATTCGACGGACGGTTGCCCTCGAAAACCCGGTGCGGGACCAGCCAGTCGGGCGTGCCTTCCGCCTTGACCTGATCCGGCGTCTTGCCGAAAGCCAGCGCCTCGCTTTGCGCGAAAACGTTGGCCATCAGAATATCGTGATGCTGGCCCAGCGGATTCAACGTTCGGCTGAATGCGATGAAGTCGCAGGGGATCAGTCTGGTCCCCTGGTGAATCAATTGATAAAACGAATGCTGGCCGTTGGTCCCCGGCTCGCCCCAGTAAATCGCACTCGTCTGATAGTCAACTCTGGCCCCATCGAGCGTGACGTGCTTGCCGTTGCTCTCCATCGTCAATTGCTGTAAATAGGCCGGAAATCGCTTCAGGTACTGTTCGTAGGGAAGTACAGCGACCGTCTCTGCCCCCAGGAAATTTGTATTCCAGATCGCGAGCAGACCCATCAGCACTGGCAGGTTGCGCTCGAAAGGCGCCGTCCGGAAATGCTCGTCGATCTCATGGAACCCATCCAGCATCGCCCGGAAGTTGTCCGGACCAATAGCCAGCATAGTGGACAGTCCGATCGCCGAATCCATGGAATAACGGCCGCCAACCCAATCCCAGAACCCGAACATGTTCGCCGTGTCGATGCCGAATTTCGAAACGTCGGCCGCATTCGTCGAGACCGCGACAAAGTGCCGTGCGACCGATTTCTTGTCTCCGCCCAGTCCCTTAAGCGACCATTCGCGCGCCGTCTCCGCGTTCGTCATCGTCTCAAGCGTCGTGAAGGTCTTCGACGAGACGATGAACAGCGTTTCGGCGGGATCCAGATCGTGAACCGCTTCCGCGAAGTCAGTGCCGTCGATGTTGGAAACGAAGCGGAAGGTCATCGCGCGCTCGCTGTAGGACCGGAGCGCCTCATACGCCATCACCGGGCCGAGATCCGACCCGCCGATTCCGATGTTCACAACGTTCCGGATGCGTTTACCTGTGTGCCCCTTCCACGCGCCGCTGCGCACGCGATTCGAGAACTCGGCCATGCGGTCCAGCACCTCGTGCACTCCCGGCACGACGTTTTCCCCGTCCAGGACAATAGAGCTTCCGCGCGGCGCGCGCAGCGCCACGTGAAGCACCGCGCGGTTCTCCGTGGGATTGATCTTTTCTCCTCGAAACATCGCATCGATCCGCTGCCGCAGCCCGGATTCCTCGGCGAGTTTCGTCAACAGCTTCAGCGTCTCGTCAGTGACGCGATTTTTCGAGAAATCGAGATAAATGCCCGCGGCTTCCGCGGTCAAACGCAGGCCACGCTCCCGGTCGCCCGCGAACAGATCCCGCAGATGCAGCGCCTTCGCCTTCTGGCTGTGGACTTCGAGAGCTTTCCAGCCGGGTCTCTCCGTCAGCCGGCGGTCGGTAACTGGTCCTGTAATGGTCGCCATGTTGGTGTCCTTTGTCTCAGGTTAACTGGTGTTCCAGCTTAACTGGCCTTTTTCAAAGCGGCGCTCTTCGCCGCTATCACGCCCATCAGCTCTTCCCAGGATTTCACAAATGATTTGGCGCCATCGTCCTGGAGTTGCGCGGCCAGGGCATCGACGTCGATCCCGGCCTTTGCAAACTGCGCCAGCACTTCTTCGGCATCACCGCCGTCAGACGGTAACGTCGCGGCGGCCTCGCCGTGATCGCCAAAGGCTTTCAGCGTGGCCTCAGGCATCGTGTTCACAGTGAGCGGCGCGGCCAGCGCCTTGATGTAGAGAGTATCCGACGCCTTAGGATCCTTGGTTCCGGTGCTGGCCCACAGCAAACGCTGGGGACGCGCCCCGAAATTGAAGACACGCTGGCAGCGCTCGGAGTTGAGCAGGTCGCGATAGGCCCGGAACGTGCGCTTCGCGATCGCGATTCCAAGCTGGTTCGTAAGCTGGGCAGGCGCGTTGCCGGCCACGGCCGCATCCCAGCGGCTGATGAACACCGAAGCCACTGAAGCGACGTCCGGATTCAGGCCGGCCGCGATGCGCCGCTCGATCCCACGCAGGTACGCGTCCGCGGCCGCCAGATATTGCTCCCGCGAGAACAGCAGCGTCACATTGATGGGAATGCCCGCGAAGATCGTTTCCTCGATGGCAGGCAGCCCTTCCTTCGTTCCCGGAATCTTTATGAACAGGTTTGGCCGCCCCGCGCGTCCATGCAGTTCCTTCGCCGCGGCGATGGTGCTGGCCGTGTCGTGGGCGATCAGGGGAGACACTTCCAGCGAGACCCATCCATCGACACCGTTGGTGCGCTGGTGGATCGAACGGAACAGATCCGCGGCGCGCGCCAGGTCCTCCAGCGCCAGCTCGAAGAAAAGTCCTTCACCCGATTTGCCGTTCCGGAGCTTTTCGCGGATCGGCTCGTCATAAGACGCGCTGTTCTTGATGGCATGGTCGAAGATCGTCGGGTTGGACGTAAGCCCGGTCACCGACAGCTCCTCGATGTAGCGCTTCAGAGTTCCGCTGTCGAGCAGGTCTTTGGTAATGTTATCGAGCCATAAGCTCTGGCCCAGATCGTGTAACTGTGTTGTCGTTTTCATAAAGGCACCGGGCATGGCTTCACCCTCCAGATATCGGCCGCATATTCGGCGATCGTGCGGTCGCTCGAAAACTTTCCGGAACCGGCGATATTCAAAAGGGCTTTTTGTGCCCAACCCTCGGAGTCCCCATACAGTTCGCCAAGCCGCTCCTGCGCCTCAACGTAGGACGTCAGATCCGCCAGATGCATATAGTAATCCCCGTCGGTTAACAGAGTATTACGCAACGGCTCGAAAACACCCCGCTCGCTGGGGCTGAAATGATCGGAAAAGATCAGATCCAGCGCCGCGCGGATTTCAGGCTCGTTTTCGTAATGCCAATGGGGGTTGTACCACCCGCGGCTGCTCGCCACCTGTTCCGCCGTCAGGCCGAACAGGAAAAAGTTCTCCTCGCCGGCTTCTTCCGCCATTTCGATGGTCGCGCCATCGCGTGTCCCGACGGTCAATGCGCCGTTCATCATGAATTTCATGTTGCTGGTGCCGCTGGCCTCATAGCCTGCCGTCGAAATCTGGTTCGAAACATCGCAGGCCGGGATCAGCCGCTCGGCCAGCGTGACGCAATATTCCGGCAGGAACACGACCTTCAGACGGCCGCGCACCGCGGGGTCCGCATCGATTGTGGCGGCCAGGTTGTTGATGAACTTGATGATCAGCTTCGCCAGTTGGTACGCCGGCGCCGCTTTCCCGGAAAATAGAAACGTGCGCGGAGTCATGTCCATGCCAGGGTTCTGACGCAGCCTGTCATACATCACCACGATGCGCAGCGCGTTCAATAGCTGCCGCTTATATTCGTGAATCCGCTTGATCTGGGAATCGAAAATGGAGTCGGGATCCACCCACACTCCCGATGTCGCCCGCAACCAGTTCGAAAACTGTAGCTTGGCGTCGCGCTTCGCCTTGCGGAATGCCGCGCGGAACGCGCTATCCCCGGCCAGCGGCGTAAGGCCCCGCAGTTGACTGAGATCCGTGATCCATCCGTCGCCGATAGCGTCCGTAATACTGCGCGCCAATGATGGATTCGACAACAGCAGCCATCGACGCGGTGTAACGCCGTTGGTCTTGTTGTTGAATCGCTCGGGAAAGATGCTCGCAAGATCCTTCACCGTGGTCGTGCGCAATAAGCCGGAGTGGATTGCGGCAACGCCGTTGGTGCTGTGCGACCCGACTATCGCCAGGTTCGCCATCCGGATTTTCCGGCCGCCCTCTTCATCCACCAGGCTCACCCGCTCCACCACCCCTTCGTCGCCGGGGAAACGAGTCCGCACGGAATCGAGAAATCGCCGATTGATCTCGAAGATGATCTCCAGGTGTCGCGGCAGCATCGCTTCAAACCACGCCAGCGGCCACTTTTCCAATGCTTCGGGCAGCAGCGTGTGATTCGTGTACGCGATGCTTCTCTGCGTGATATCCCACGCCTCATCCCATCCGAGGTGTGCGTCATCCAGCAGAATTCGCATCAGCTCCGGAATCGCCAGCGTGGGATGCGTATCGTTAAGTTGGATCGCCGTCTTTTCCGGAAACACGCTCCAGTCGGCCTTCATGCGGCGGAAGCGGCGCACCAGGTCCGCCAGCGAGCAGGCCACCAGAAAATATTCCTGCATGAACCGCAATCCCTGACCCAGGCTGGTCGAATCATCCGGGTACAGGACCCGCGTCAGAGACTCCGCTTCCAGCGTCTCGGCCACCGCGCCCACGAAGTCGCCGTGACTGAACACCTGAAAATCGAAGAAATCCGGCGCGGCCGCCGCCCACAGCCTGAGCGTATTAATGTTCTTGCCGCCATAGCCTACCACCGGACGATCGAACGGGATCCCGATTAAACGGGAAGGACGCCCGGGAATCGTACGCAGCGTTCCCCCCCGAACCTCGAAGGAGCAGTTTAGCGGGATTTCGACGCTGTCTTGAGGCCGGGCGACTTCCCACGGATCCTGGCGGCGAAGCCAATTGTCCGGCCGCTCCCGCTGCCATCCGTTATCGATCGACTGTTTGAAGATGCCGTATTCGTACCGTAGCCCGTATCCCATGGCCGGAAGTTGCATCGTCGCCATCGACTCGAGAAAGCACGCCGCCAGCCGGCCGAGCCCGCCATTGCCCAGCGCCGCGTCAGGTTCCTGCTCCAGCAGTTCAATCCAATCGAGGTTCTTCTGACGGACAACTTCATTCACCAGAGGATCCAGCAGCAGGTTCGTCACATTATTCGCGAGCGAACGGCCGATCAGAAACTCCATCGACAGATAATAAATGCGCTTTGCATTTTCGCGGCGGTAGGTGTTCTCGGTCAGCGTCCATCGCTGCGAAAGCACGTCCCGGTTGGCGCGCGCGAAAGCCTCAAAGCGGTCCCGCGCGTCCGCGCCTGCCTGGTCGATCACATTGTCAAACAGGAGATGTCGTTCGTACAATCCGTCGTCCGTACGGGCAAAATGGATCGGACCGCTGCCGTACTGCTCCAGGAGCTTCAAGATGCTTTCAGATTCGCTTCGCGTCATTCGGCCGCTTACGGGTGTGCTCATTGCTTCCTTTTATATCTATGTGAGTTAGATGTCACTGGCGGAATATCGTTCCAGACGGGATCACGCGTGCTCGCCTTGTTGGCTTCAATTCCCCGACGCGGAAGCCTGAGCGGACGGCGGCGGCAAGGTGGATTGCTGAATGCTATGGACCACATTGCGCGCCAGGTTGTGGGTCGCTCGCAGATTGGCTCCGAAAAAACGGACGTTCCCATCCACTGTGCGTTCCCAGATAACTTGACCCTCCGGCGAGCAGAGTTGAGCGCGAACTTTAAGCTTGGTAGCGCCGCTCACCGTCGTAACGGCACGTCGAGTTTCACTGCCCGGCGTGTAACTCTCCACCATTGTTTTCAGAACCAGGAGCGCGGGAGCACCGTTAGCGTCGCGATCGCCGCTCCGGAATACCCGCTTGAAACGATCGGCCTTGGTCAGCTCCGCGAGCAGATTTTCGTAGATCGCGACTCGGAAGGCAGGATCCAGATTCACGTCGCCCGGCTCGACATTGTCGACTTGTACGCTCCATTGCTTGCTCCGCGTCGAAGTTTCGGCGCGTAACTGAGTCTGGCACGCGCCCAGAACCAAAACGGCCGCCGCGAGGACAACACAAGATATTTTCTTATTTACTCTCATTGTTGGACACCGAAGCGTTCCCTTTCATAGCATGACCTTCCCGCGGTGCGACCTGCGCGCCCTCGGACTGCAGTTTGTTTCTGAGCGCCTGGCCTTGCCCCTTGTTCAACTGAAAGACAGCACCGTGAAGTCCACCGTTGGCATCGACATATTGGACCGTCAGGGTGTCGTATTTCTTGTGCGAAAAAAGGCCGATCACTCGCCCGCCCCCAAATGGTGTCGCAGCCTGGCCCAGCGCCATCGGCACTCCGCCCACCTGCCTGTCCTGTTCGCCGGAGAAAACGCTTTGGATGGAAGCGATCGTTATCTGGGCGTTTGGGCGTTTGTCTTGTTGAAATTTAAGAGCGCCCGCTTGAATCAACAGATGTCCGTTGGCGCCTTTCGGGATGTCTTCCAAACCTAATACGTGGGTCGCCCGCGCCGGAGCGTCAGCGGTCGCTTTCCCCGCGTCCCCGGCGACCAGACCAGCGCCGGCCGAGACCAGCAGGACCAGACACGCTCTGACCGGACATCGCCTGTACGTAACCAACCTCATCATTTTTCCTCTTTCGTCGAACCTGCAATCGGATCTGTACATTTAGCAAGACACACACGCGACTTGTTTTGTTTGAGTGAGAAGCTCCGCAAATTATCGAAAGGAACGGGCCCCGGACGAAGCCGGTACCGCGCCACAGCGTAAGCGGGCAGGGCAGTCCTCCCCGCCTGAGCCGCCGGCCAAAGCGCTGGCGCCGGAGCGCACGGCTTCTTTCGTCTGACGCAACGAGACTGTCAAGGAGGATCGCGAGACCCGGCGCACGATAGGCGCGACCAGCCAGCGAACCGACGCCGGAATATCGCGGCTAAGCGCCACAACCTCCAGATCGATATAAACTCCGCCGTCGCGCTCCTCCATACGAGTCACGCTGTAGAGGCGCCAAATGAGCCCCATCCCTTCGTTCGCCGCCAGCAGGTGTTGCGATGGAGTGCCGTAATCAGCGACCTCCTGCAGTTGTGTGGCTTCCGTGCTTGCGCAGTAACGCCTGCTTTCCTCCCGTATCAAAGAGGATCGGAATGTTCCGCGCAGCGCAGATTGAGAGATCACCGACTTGTTGATCATAAGCATGGAGAAGCGGGTTTCGGACGGCTCCTTCGCGATCAGCTCTGAGTCGACTACGTGAGGTTGATAGAAGAACTTGTATCGCTCATAATCTCCGAGGATCCGAAGAACGTCGTCGAGCGTCGCGTTGGGAATAAACGACGCGCCCAGCCAGTGATGAATCAGACCTCGCGGAACTCTCAGCGGAACCTGCGGGTTGGCTGGCGTGATCAGGATCTCGCCGGCGCGCAGTCTGGCGGCCTCCCCGGGAACCTGATCGAACGACAGAAACGGCGCTCCGGGCGCGACAGGCTTCTGAATTCGGGCGCCGATCGCCTTGACGTATTCGTCCCAGGCCGCGATCGTTTCGGGCTCAAGATCCGCGGCAACCGACAAGGGCGAAAGCACCAGCAAGGACACGATTAGCGCCCCGATTCCAATGTTGGCTGACCTCATGCCGCAAGTATGCCGTCGATGCCCTTCGAAAACATCACGACATCGGGGCCTTGTTGCCTAACTCATCAGCGGCAGCGTCGACTACTACGTTCGCGGTATGCGCGGATTCGTCACTTAATAGGAGCGATGCGTCAGCAGGCGGTGATATCCCATGCCGATGCCAAAACTCAAGGAAATCCAATACAGCGCCAGCCCCATGAAAAATGCGGGCCACGTGAAAAGAAGATAGCCGCCAACGCGCCGCAGTGGAACGCCATTCAGAAGCTGGCGGCGGGTCGGGTTCCAGATAGCCATGTTCTAGAGATTATCCGAGAATCATGACTGTTGAATGAACAGACCCGTTTCTAGCTCCTGCAGTATTGCGATTCTTTGGGCGGATGGTAAGTCACGCCGAGATGCGGCGTTTCAAGAAGCGCATGATCCTTGATGCGCGAGGTGAGACATGCTTCGAGCATCCCGCTGACGATGAGCGTCCGATCGACCGGATACGGAGCCACACCCGTCATGATCATCTGTTCGATCTTGTTTACCAGGCAGGCCGAGTAGGTGACGTTGGGTTCGGGCGACAAGAAAAACTGCGTCGACTGAATTTCGCGCTTTCCTTTCAGCCGCGCCGCGAAAGTAAAATCCTTGTCGGCGCCGTTCAGCATGAGCATGGTGGCTTTGAGGCCGTCGCGATATTCGATGAAATAGGCAGCCGGTTTTGTGGCCAGCTTTTGCACTTCGCCGGAGCCGACCAGATCCTGCGTTCGTCCGTCTTTCACCGTCAGGCCCTGCGGATTATCGCTGCGGGAGAGCGCCGACGTCAGCAATTCTTTGGACCAGCGCCCGGCCGCGCCGGCTTTCCACACGTCGTCGCCTTCGACCATCTGAACGCTCTTGATGCCGGTTTCGCCGCCGCGCCGGCGCTCGACCATGCATTGCATGGCTTCGAGCGCGTGATAATCCATGGGGTCCGATCCGCCGATGCCGACCATCAGAGCGTCCTCGATTTGACAGTCGAGCGGGAGTTCGAGATCGGGCAGGCGCCAGGTCACCGGAAGCGATGAGCCGGCGAGCATCGGGAACCGCAGCCGGCGTGAAGTGTCCGTCATTGCTTTGGCTTTTTCAAAGCTGTACGAAAGATGCTTGTCGTTGTAGACCGGAACCGAGCGATGATCGTTTTCAAAAACCTTCGAGACCTGCTCGAAAAACTCAAAACGAGGGTAAAGGATCTGGCCTTTTTCGTTGTGCGGGTAGTCTCCGTGCTCGCCGATAATCACGACGGCATCGACGGCAAGTTTCGATCCGCCGCAGCAGACGGCTTCGGCGATGGTGGGATATACCTGGAATCCGAATTCGCGGGCGCGCGCGGCGCTCAAGTCATCGGACGGCTTCTGGTCGACATAAAGCGATACGACCTTGACGTTCGGCTTGTGCCATTCGCCGGCAAACGGATACCCGATCAGGAAACGGTCGCCCATATGCTGCGCGTGCGAAAGGTATCGATAGACCGTCGCGACGATCGCGATGCGCCGCGGAGGCGATTGCGCGAAGGCAGCGGGAGCGAGAGCAGCGCTCTGGATGAACCCGCGGCGGGTGATCACTGGCATTCTCAGGTTCTCCAATAGGTCGATTGCGGGGCCGGCTGGTACTTGATCGCCAGATGCGGAGTTTCGAGACGTGTCTGGCCGGCGTACAGACTGTCGACGCCGATCGCCGTCAATCCAGTCGTCAGTAGCGTGCGTTCGACCGGATAGGTCGCTTTGCCCGAGAGAAACATGAGCTCCATGTTGTAGACCAGCGGGCTGAAGAAATTCGCAAGCGTGGTGCGCCCGTCGGGCATAGGCAGATACATTTGCGTCGAGAACGGCTTCAAGGAACCGTTCACGAACGCCGCGAAGTTGAAATCGCGCACCAGGCCGTTCATCAGCA
>DATGGL010000214.1:0-12241 GCA_035308605.1 Bryobacteraceae bacterium | reverse complement strand
ACCACCTCCGCGAACAATGTTCAGAACAGCGCGTTCATGAACATCACGCAGATCGCGAATACGGGCCGCGACGGAATCGATCAACGGACTCTTCGGATCAGTCTTAAACTAAATTTCTAGCTGCGTTTGATAAAGAAACCCGGCGCGGCCATCCACCGCGTCCTCTCGGTCGCGGTTCGGCAGCCGCGCGGCCAGGATTTATGCCTTGGGCATTGTCGTCGTGCCGGTGATCTGTTTGATCAGTTCACCTGAGACGTCAGTCAATCGCATGTTGCGGCCGTTGAAATAATACGTCAGGCGCTTGTGGTCCATGCCGAGCAGATACAGCAGGCTGGCGTGGACGTCATGATTCGTGACGGCCTGTTCTTCCGCCTTGTAGCCCACTTCATCGGTGGTGCCGATGCTCTGGCCGCCCTGGATTCCAGCCCCGGCCATGAAGATCGTCATCGCGCCGGGATTATGGTCGCGTCCGACTCCGCGCTGGGAAATCGGCATACGGCCGAACTCGCTGTGCCACATTACCGCAGTCTGATCCAGAAGGCCGCGGCGTTTTAGATCCGTGATCAGCCCGGCAATGGGTTTGTCCACTTCGTGGGCGTGCAGCGTGTGATTGCTCTTGATGTTGGCGTGCGCATCCCAGGTGTCTTCGATGCTCACATAGGCGCCGCTGATGAGCTGGACGTAGCGTACGCCGCGCTCCACCATCCGGCGGGCCAGCAGGCACTGTTTACCGTAGGAGGCGGAGACCGGATCGTTCAGGCCGTAAAGTTCCTTGGTCTCATCGCTTTCGCTGCGCAGGTCCATGACTTCGGGCGCACAACCTTGCATGCGATAAGCCAGTTCGTAAGACGAGATGCGCGCCGACAGCTCGGAGCTGCCGGGATATTTTTCGGCATCGCTCTCATTGAGGCGGCGAAGTTGATCCAGACGCGCCCGCTCTTCTTCGAGGCTCATGCGCGCGGGGCTGGCGGAGAGATCCAGAATCGGGTCACCCTGCGAACGAAACTGCGTGCCTTGATAAGAGGCCGGGAGAAAACCGGATTGCCAGTTTGGAGGACCCGCGTACGGTCCGCCCTTCTGATCGCAGAAAACGACGAATGCGGGCAGGCTCTGATTTTCGGTTCCAAGCCCGTAGGTGATCCAGGAGCCGACACTGGGGAAACCCATCTGAATGGAACCGGTCTGCCATTCATAATGCGAGATGACGTGGTCGTTTGAGTTGCCTTTGCAGGAATGGATGAACGCGAGGTCATCGACAATCTTCGCGATGTTGGGAAAGATCTCCGAGACCCACGCTCCGGACTGGCCGTATTGCTTGAAGCTGTACGGGCTCTTCATCAGCGGTCCGGGGAAGCCTTGGCGCACGACGATCTCGCCCTTGCCTTCAAGCACCATCCCGTTATATTTCTCAAGCGCGGGTTTGTACTGGAACGTGTCCACGTGGCTGACGCCGCCGCTCATGAACAGGGAGATCACCGCCTTCGCGCGGGGCTTGAAGTGCGGCGCCTTCGGCATCGTGGGCGAGTTGGTGACGCCGCCCGTGCCCAGGCACGACGGGGAACTGCCGGTCGACGCCGGAGCGGCTAACAGCTTGTCGTTGTCCAGCAGATTGAACAGCGCCAATCCACCGATTCCGGAACAGGCTTCCATCCAGAACTGCCGCCGGGAAACAAATCGCCGATTCGCATTAAAGTGATTGGACATAACGATTCCTGTTCCTAACGAATATACTCGAACTCGTTCAAGTTCAGCACGACGTGAGCCAGTCCGCTCAAGGCCAATAGATTCGCGCTCTTCCCTTCGAAGGCCGCGCGGACGGCTTCCGCCTCACGCTGCTTTTGGAGGAACGCGATATTCGTGGCCAGCTCCCGTTGATTCGGGTCCCGGCTTAGCGCGATCCGGTACATGGCTTTCACGTCCGCTGCCGGGTCGTCGCCAGCTTCTTTCGCGACCCGCTCCGCGAAATAATCCACCTGCTTCAGGATGAATTCGTTGTTGAGCAAGGTAAGCGACTGCGTCGGAACCGTGCTGACGCTGCGCCGTTCGCAAGTCACGTTCAGGTCCGGTTCGTCGAGAACTTCGAACATCGGGTACTTGATGCCACGTTTCCGGAAGGCGTAAACGCTCCGCTTCCAGGTATCCGGACCTTCCTGGGTCAGATCCCAGTTGCCGCGCGGCTGATTCGCGCGCACCGAAACCGGAATCGGCGGATAGAACGGTTCGCCGCCGGCTTGCAGGTTGATCTTGCCGCTGGCGGACAGAATCTCGTCGCGCACGATCTCCGCTTCCACGCGATGGATGGGGAAGGAAGAAAGGAAGGTATTGGTCGGATCCTTTTCCGCGTTGGCCGGCCGGTAAAACGCCGAAGCCATCTTGTAGGTTTCCGAAGTCATGATCAGGCGCTGCATCTGCTTGATGCTCCAGCCTTGTCTGACGAACTCGGTGGAGAGCCAGTCGAGCAGCTCAGGATTCGTGGGCGCCGCGCCCATCTTTCCGTAGTTCCCGGGCGTGCTGACGATCCCGGTGCCAAAGTGCCAGCCCCAGACCCGATTGATCATCACGCGGGCGGTAAGCGGATTGTTGTCGGATGCGATCCACTCGGCGAGCGCCCGGCGGCGGCCGCTGGTGGGATAAGCCCCGTTCTTCGGAGGATCGGTAACCGGCAGCTCGCCCAGGCCTTTCACCTGGTTGAACACAGTCAAGAAGCCCGGCTGTATCAGGAAGCCTTCATCGTCGGACTTGATGTCTCCGCCGTTCGCGGCGAAATGAAGCGGTGGCGGCTCGTATTTCTCGCTGGGCTTGGGAAGGAAAGGCCCGGCGTTGGCATAAGTGATGCGGCCGTTGCCGGGGATGTTCAAATCGCCCATGCCGTCCGGCGTGGAGCGATAATCACCATCGCGAACCCCGTCCGCCACCGGAAGCGGATCCGGCAGCTTTTCTTCGATTTTTGCGATCTGCGCCCGCAGCTCATTACGACGGGCTTCGTCCGCGTCGCTCAGCTTGATGTCGCCCTTTTTGGAATAATTGGCGACACCGAAAACCTGGTTGGCCTTGGCCAATTGTTTCGCCCTGCGGCCCGCGGAAGCATCGGCCACGATGTCGTCCGGGTTGGCCGCTTCCGGATTGATCAGGACCTGCGCAACCAGCAGCTTCTGCCCAGGGGTCCGTTTATCTTCTGGCGTTTTGATCGCCGTCTGGATATCTTCCGGGAACTTCTTCAGGGCTTCTTGGACCTGCTTCTCTCTTTGTTTGTCCCGATACGGCTTCTCGATGCGGGCGATCTCCTGCTGCAGGGGCGTCATCTCCCGATCGAGTTCGTCCTTGACTTTGTTGTACGCGTCCACTTCCGCCTTGGGGGCGAGCGGATGGTCGTAATCGACGTAGGGCCAGAACATCGCGACTGACTTGTAGTAATCCAGGCGCGAAATCGGATCGAACTTGTGATCGTGGCAGCGCGAGCAGTTCACCGAGAGCCCCATGAACCCCTGGAACGTGGTTCGGACCATGTCGTCCATGTAGTCGTAGCGATACGAGGGGTAATTCTTTTCGCGGAAGCGAACGCGCGGGCCGACGCGGTAATACGTGGTCGCGATCAGGCTGTCTTCGGTGGGATGATCGAGCTCATCGCCGGCGAGCTGCTCTTTGATCAACTGGTTGTACGGCTTATCGGTGTTGAACGCCTTGATGACGTAATCGCGATAGCGCCAGGCGTTGGTGACGTCCACGTCGAACTCGAAACCGGAGCTGTCGGCGTAGCGAACCACGTCGAGCCAGAACCGTCCCCAGCGCTCGCCATAATGCGGCGATTCAAGCAGTTTGTCGACCAGCTTATCGTAGGCGTTGGGCGCCGGATCTTTCACGAAGGCTTCGACTTCGTCCGGCGTCGGCAACAGGCCAACCAGATCCAGGTAAACCCGGCGAATCAGGGTTCGGCGGTCAGCTTCAGGGGCGGCTTCCAGGCCTTTTTTGTCCAGTTGGGCTTTAATGAATCCGTCAATCGGATTGCGGGTCCAGCGGGCATCTTTCACCGCCGGGACCGGATATCGCACCGGCGGCTTAAAGGCCCACCAGTTGCGGTCGGCTTCGGTGAAGGTGCGTTCTTTGTAGCTGCCGTAGGGGGATGCGGTTGCCGCGGCGGCGGTGGGGGCGGCGTTCCCTGATTCCCATTTCGCGCCGTCGTTGATCCACGACTTGATAATCTCGAGTTCCTTGGCGTTCAGAGGCGCGACCGGCTTCATCGGCATGATGGGCGCAACCTTGCCGGCGACGCGCTGGTAGAGGATGCTGCCGTCGGCATTCCCAGGCACTACAACCGCACCCGAACTGCCGCCCTTCATCATCGCGGCTCGATTGTGCAGGTCCAGATCGCCCATCTGCACGCCTTCGCCGTGGCACTGGAAGCAGCGCTCCAGAATCTTGGGCGCTTCGGCCGCAGGCGGAGTGCTTTGTGCAAATAGTTGATTATGTTCGGGTTGCAGAACAAGTACTGTGCAACCAATGAGCCCGAGCAGCGCAGCTCGATTGGCTTTTCTCGCGCAGGCGGTCATGACTTCCATGGTCAAAAGTTCCCCCAGAATGCCAACATCAGTATAAGGCCAGCGCGAGAGAGAGTCCTTCGAAAATTGTAAGTTGAGCGGGGGTATTCTCTAAGGAAACTTAGAGCAATTCATTTGAAACACCTAAGTGATTGAAAATAGGCGGAGTTATGGCCTACTTGGAGACATCGGCCACGTAAGCATTTGTTGAATTTGATTCCCCGAGCGATTACACTGACTTGACCTTTCGAGGAGGACCAAATGAAGATCCTGATAACGTTGACGACTCTGTTCGTTGCCACGGCTGCCATGTCGGTGGCCGACGATTCAAACGTGGGCTATGTGCCCCACGACAAAGCAGCCCCGTTCATTATGACCAAGGGCGGGACCATGATTCCCGGTACGGATTTCGAGGTACAAGGCACGCACCGCGACAAACCGGGCGGGATCGAAGTGCATGTGAAGGAGCGGGACGTGTTCTATGTGGTCGAGGGGGAAGCGACCGTGATTGCGGGCGGAACGCTGGTCAACCCGAAGGAAACCAGGGCCGGCCAGATGACGGGTACGGCCATCGACGGCGGCCAGACGTATCACCTGACCAAGGGCGACGTCATGACCATTCCGGCTGGTGTGCCGCACTGGTTCAAAGAGACCAACGGAATCGGATATTTCGTGGTGAAGGTGAAGAAACCGTAGGCCGCCTGGGGCCTCTTCTTGACAAAGACTACCGCGCGAGATCGGTCGCCCAATTTATGGCGACCGTGATCGGCGTGGTGGTCTGGATGGGAAAATTGATCAGGAAACGCTGCCCGTTCGACGCAACCTGGTAGCGGGTCCGGCGAGTCGTCGATTCCAGGTGTACCTCGAAGAGCGGCCTGGAGACCTCCGTCTCGAAAACCGCCTGGTCTGTCTTCACTCCGACGGCAATCAGCTTATCGCCGCCGACGAAGTACATCTCCTTGCCATCATCTCTCCACGCCGGTTCGGTACCGCCGGCCGTGGAGACCTGCCATTTGCCTTGGCCGGGCGGGAACGCCTGCACGTAGACCTCGGAGCGCCCGGATTCGTTCGAATCGTACGCCACCCAGCGGCCATTCGGAGAGATTCTGACCACTTCCATATTCCACGGGCCGAGCATTTTCGCGTCCTTTTCCATCGGCTCCTTCATCGGCAACGCCCAGGTCTTAACTCCGGTCCGGATGAGCAAGTAGCTGCCGTCAGGGGACCAGGTCTCGATGGACTTGCTGTCGTCGAAGTGGCCCACGGGAGCAGGCTCCGAGTTGCCGGTGACCGGCTTTTGGAAGACTCCGATCAGGCCGTTGTGCACCCCGTTGAATGCGACCCGGCTTCCATCGGCCGACCAGACTGGATTGGTCTCGTCGGCGGGATCGAAGGTAAAGCGGGACGAAGCTCCACTCGTCAAGTCGAACAGCCACAGATCGCGAGTGCGCGTCTGCTCATCCATGCGGGAAACGGCGAGCTTCTTTCCGTCCGGGGATAAAGCCGGATTGGAATAATCGGCGAGGGCGCCGACGGTGCTGATTCGTTTGCCCTGGCGGTCGACCCACATGAGCTCGGTTGAGCCGGTATCGATGCGGGTGCGATACGCCATGACCCCGTTGGCGGAGGCTGACATGGCGGCCCGCTGGATCACGCCGCCCACGGCGATCAAGACGCCCGGGGAGATTTGGAACGGCGCGCCGGTCAGTTCGAGCTTCGACAAATCGAGAACCTGGCCCATCAGGTTCGAACCGCGCGTGAAGAGCAGGTAACTGGCGCCGCGGGCGTCGCCTGCATAGGCGGCATTGGTATTGGAGTTCACCAGGCGCTTGCTGACTTTCGAGTCCAGGGAGGCGACGTAAATGCCGTTGTTTTCGGGCCGATCGCTTTGGACGAGATAGATAAAATGGCGCCCATCCGGGAGAAATTGCGGGGCGGAGTGCCGGGTTTCGCGATTGGAGGCGTCGAGGCTGCGGACCGGCGCCGGAACACCTCCGGACGCCGAGACGCGGTAGATCTCGGGGCGCTGGAGGGTTTCAAAGAGAATCACACCGGATCGGTTCCAGGTGCCCGTGGACCGGCCGACCGGTGTGTCGCAGATGGTCTGCTTGGCGCCGCCCTGCAGGTCGATCTTCGCAAGCTTGCCCGCGGCAAAGAACGCGACGGAACGGCTGTCCGGAGACCAGAATGCTGAGTCGACCAACTCGGTGCCTTCGAGCGGTTCCTGTGTGAGCGAGCTGAGCGAACGAAGCCAGAGCTGCCGTCTGCCGTCCGTACCGACTCCAATAAACACCAGCCGTTCTCCATCCGGAGCGACGGCGAAGGAATCGATATCCGGCGAGGAAATGCCATCCGGCGGCGAAATCTGCATCCGTATGACGCGTTCCTTGGGCGGCGATTCGCGCAGCAGCATGACGCCGAAGACGATGGCGACCAACGCGGCGAGGGCGGCCGGAATCCAGTACATCCAGGAACGGCTTTGGCCGGCTGCCACGGGCGCAACCGGAACCGACGCCGGCGCGGGGACCGGATCTGTACGGGCATGCCAGTTCGCCTCCGGCGGCTCCGGAGGGTTGAGATCAATTTCAGTGACTTCACCGCTGAAACGGTATCCGTAACGGGGAAGAGTCGCGATCCATTGCCCGCCCTCATCCCCCAGGACTTTTCGGAGCGCCGAGATCTGAAAAGAAAGGTTGGCCTCTTCGACGAAGCTGTCCGGCCACAGCGCCATCATCAGTTCCTTTTTCGTGAAGACGCGGCCCTGGCCTTCGATCAACAGCAGCAGAAGGCTGAAGGTCTTGGGCGGAAGCGTGAGAGTCTTGCCGTCGCGGGTGAGCAGACGCCGGGCGGTATCTAACCGGTAGGGTCCGAATTCGTAGGCGACACCCGCTCCTTCAGTCATTCTCCTCACGGCCTCCTGACGGTTTTAGCACCGCCAGGCACATACGGATTTTATCTGGCGTCCGAATGGCTTGCAATCGGCAGGATCAGTTCGGCAGGGCGAATGCGAATAACGACAGTCCCGCCATTGCAGCGACGTACTGCCGTCCGTTCACCGAGTAGGTGATCGGATTGTTCAGCATCTGCGCTCCGAGATTGGTCTTCCAAAGGAGCGTACCGGTTCGGGCGTCCAGGGCCTGAAGGTAGCCTTCACGGCCGCCGGTGATGAGAAGATCGCTCGCGGTGGTGACGATGCCGGTGTCGGTGACGTCGGTCATGCGGAATCTCCACTTGGGAGTTCCAGTCGCCGGATCGATCGCCAGCACAGCGCCGTGACCGCCCACATCTGTCCAGTTGTTGATAGGACCGCGGCGGAGGTTGGGAATGCTTGGGGCTCCGGGAATGGTTTTCGTCGGTGAATCGGCGGAAGGCACAAACGGTCCGAGATTGCCGCCGCCGAAATTGAGGCCTTCCTTGTACTCGGCCGGGACGCCTCCGAAAAACATTCCCTGGTCTTCCCATGTGGAGACGTACATCAGATGGGTGCGCGGACTGTAGGAAGGCGAATACCAGTTGCTGCCTCCCTGGACGGCAGGATAGGTCGGCATGCCGGGCGGCTGCACTGTCTGGATAGGCTTGCCGTTTGCATCGAAGCCGCTCATCCAGTTCACTTTCACGAACGGCTTGCCGAGCAGAAACTTTCCGGTGGCGCGATCCAGAACATAAAAATTCCCATTGCGATTGGCCCACAACATGGCTTTGACCGGCGAGCCTTTCCAAGTGATGTCGGCGAGCACCGGCACTTGAACCGAGTCGTAATCGTAACGGTCATGCGGCGTGAATTGATAATGCCAGCGGAGCTTCCCGGTATCGCCATCCAGGGCAACCACCGAAGCGGTATAGAGATTGTCGCCAGGACGCTGGTCGGCATTGTAATCCGGACCGACATTTCCGATTCCCCAATACGTGAGATTGAGAGACGGATCAAAAGATCCGGTGACCCAGACCGATCCCGCGCCGTGCTTCCATGCCTCTGGATCGCAGAATTCGGACTTGGGCGGACAGGCTTCCCAGGTTTCATGACCGGGCTCGCCGGGGCCGGGAATGGTGTAGAACTTCCAGACTTCCTTTCCGGTGCGGGCATCGAAAGCGGAGATGAAGCCGCGAATGCCGTATTCGCCTCCGCCGACGCCGACAACCACGCGGTCCTTGAACGCCAGCGGCGCGACCGTCAGCGAATAGCCCAACTTGCCGTCGGCGACCTGAGTTTTCCAGATCTGGCGTCCGTTCTTGGCATCCACGGCAACCAGGTGCGCGTCGAGCGTGCCCATGAATAACGTGCCTCCCAGGATCGCGAGGCCGCGATTGTTGGCGCCGCAGCAGACCGTCTGGTTGGGTGTGTTGTTGTAGTGATAAATCCAGAACACGCGGCCCGTAGCGGCGTCCATCGCAACGATGTCGTTCGGCCGCTGCGTGACGTACATGATCCCGTCGACCACCAGCGGCGTCGACTCCCAGCTTCCGGCGACGGCCGATTGATAGACCCACGCGAGATTGAGGGATTTCACATTCGCGGGAGTGATCTGCGTGAGCGGGCTGAAGTGGTGGCTGAAATAATCGCCGCCATAGATCAGCCAGTTCGCAGGTTCCTTCGCGGCGTTGAGCAGCCGGTCGTAGTCAACTGGATTTTGTCCGATAAGGCTGATCGGCACGACCGCAAGCAGGGCGGCGCCTAAGATTGTGTACGGGATTCTTTTCGACATGTTTTATTGCCCCTTCAAAGTAAGCAGGTACGAGACAAGATCCGCCAGCTCGTCCGGCGTAAGCTCGCCCTTGAAGGAAGGCATGTTGGATTTTGTGGAAATGTGAAATTCGCGGAGATTCGCCTTATTTAACGAGATCAGGCGGCCCTCTTCGTCGGTAAGCTGAACCGTGTAGGTATCCTCGTTCAGGCGGCGGCCATTCACTGTCGTGCCATCACGCGTCACGATGTGAACGGGGCGGTTGATCGGCATCATCTGGCTGTCGGGATCGATGAGCGACCGCTCGATGGATCCGGCGCTGCGGATGGAGCCGATATCGCTCAGGTCGGGCGCTTTCCGCGACCCCTGATTATTCACTCGATGGCAGTTCAGGCAAGTGCCCTTGCCTTCGAAAACGAGCTTGCCCCGCTCCGCGTTTCCGGTTTTCATCGAGCCGCGATCGAGACTGCCCATGTTGCGAAGAAACGCGACCAGTCCGGTCAAGTCGGCCGCATCGAGGTGAAAGGCGGGCATTCCGGCGGAAGGAAAACCGGTGGTGATGACCTGGATCAACTGACGGTCGGTTGTGGCATTGCGGAATTTTCCGCTGTGGAGATCCACGCCGCTGACCCCGGCTCCGTTGGCGCCGTGACAGCGGTCGCACTGCTCGGAGTAGAGACGCGCGCCGTATTCGATGTCAGCTTTGGGGTAATCCTCGGGATGGCCCTGCATCGTTGGATTTTGCGGGGATGCCGGGTTCTGCGGAGATGACGGGTTCTGGGCCGAGAGAGAAACTGCGGAGACCAAAACACACGCCGTTACGAGTTGAATGGAAAACATGCTTCGGTTCACTGTCCTTATGTTGCATTGTAGGTGCGAATTTCAGTACTTGTCGAGACCCTCTGTCAGCTCGATGTACGCGCCCTGCGGATCGGTGAGGAAGGCGATCGCGATACCGCGGTCGGGGAGCTTGCGATAGGGCGCATCGAGCTTGATGCCGCTAGCCTCGAGGCTTTTGCAGAATGCTTCGAGGTTCTTGACTTCGAATCCGATGTGGTCGAGCGTGCGGCCCTTGGTTCCGCTCGAAGGTTGCGGCTTGACGGGCTGAAAGCTGAGATTCATTCCGGGGACGTCAGCGGATTGATGCCGTCCGCGAATGCCGGATTTGAAGGAAAACGTTTTCACATACCAGTCGCGCAGGGGCAGCGGATCTTCGATGAAATAGTGCAGATGATGGCTCACGACGGGCACCTTAAGCGTCGTGTCCTGCTGCAGTTCGATCTTCAGGCCATCGGGGCCGAAGACGTAGCCGTTGGGGAATCCTTCCGAGCCTTTGTGCTCCGGCTGAATCTGGTAGCCCAATTCTTCAGAACGCTTCAGGATGTCGGCGAGGTTGACCACTTTAACTCCGAAGTGATCGATGATAGAGCCGACGGAGCTGCCGGTGGGTTCCTGTTTACGGAACAGGACAATCATCCCGGGGATCTTGACGCCGGTGAGTCCTTCGCGGGCGAGCGGCTTCGCCCCGAACAGTTCGGTCCAGAATTTTTTCTGGACATCGACGTCACGGACATTCAAATGGAGATGGCCGAACGAGATGCCGGCGTCGTTAGGCGGCTGGAGTTGTGCGATCGCCGGGATCGTGAGCGCCAGAGCTAAGAAGAGCCGTGACATGGGCAGAATCTCCGGAAATAGTATACATGGAGGATTACAATGGTCCGGCGGGAAATCGACATGAATTGGTTGTTCAAGGTGGCAGGTCGGGGACCTGCCCTACTCGTTGCGCTTGCGGCGACAAGTTGGGGGCAGACGGACATCAAGCTCGCGAACGACAGGCTGGAGCTGACAGTTAACGTCAAGGGCGGACGGTTCTCGAAACTCGTGATGCGAGAGGGCGAGCCATTGAGTCCGCTGGCGACGATCGGGCATTTTTTGGCACTGGACGGATTTGGCGCGCCGTCGCCAGAAGAGCAGGCGCTCGGGATGCCATTTCACGGCGAGGCCAATTCGCAGGTGTTCAAGGTGGTCGCAACGCATGAACCCGGGCCGGTGCACCTGCTGACGATGCAGGCTGAGTTTCCGCTTGCGCAGGAGACGCTGACCCGGACGCTTGAATTAGCCGACGGCGAGAGCGTAATTTCTGTGACCAGCCAGCTTGAAAGCCATCTGACCATCGACCGGCCAGTTTCGTGGGCGGAGCATGCGACCATCGGTCCGCCGTTTATGGAGCAGGGGAAGGTCGTCGTGGATATGCCGGCGACGAATTGCCGGGTGCGGCCGTTTAAGCCGGGCGCGATTCCGGGGCACCTGGTTTACGATCACGATTTCAAATGGCCGATGGCTCCGACGGTCGACGGCGGGCAGGCGGATATTCGGGTGATTCCGACCGATCATCACTGGCTGGATCTCGCGAGTTGCCAGATGGACCCAAGCCGCAGGCTTGCATTCGTGACGGCGCTGCATCTGGAGAAGCATGTCATCTATGGTTATGTTTTTCGGCCGCAGGACTATCCGTGGCTGATGAGCTGGATGAATTTCACGGGTGACAACCGGGCGGCGCGGGGAATGGAATTCTCCACCCAGCCTTTTGATATTTCCCATCGCGAGACCGTGGCGATGAGCCCGTTGTTCGGAATACCAACGTTTCGATGGCTGCCGGCCAAGGCGAAGATCGAGACGCGATTCGTGATTTTTTATACGAGAGTTCCGGACGACTTCAAGCAGATCGATGACGTTAGCCTGGAAGGCGGCAAGCTGACGATCGTCGACCACTCCGGACGGCGCGTAGTGCTTGCGGCATCGCGGGAGTTGTAGGAGAAGAATATGAAGGCTGGCGTTCTTTTCGGCTTCGCGGCGCTCTGCTTTGGGCAAGAAGGGACGCGGGTATATATCGCCCATTGCCAGCAGTGCCACGATCAGAACAGCGATGCGCATGCCCCGCTCGTGGAAGCGTTGAACACCAAGCCCTGGGAAGATATTTTGAAGGCACTGGAAACCGGCAGCATGCGAGCACAGGGCGCCCAG
>DATGGL010000213.1:0-2323 GCA_035308605.1 Bryobacteraceae bacterium | reverse complement strand
TTTCGTTTTCGGGTCTAGTGCGAAACGTCCGCGAACGACACGTGGACCGGCGCTTTGTCCTCTTCCGCCACGTGGAACATGCTCCGAGGCGCCAGTCCCATGTTGCGCGCGAGAATCGCGTCCGGCATTTCCTGGATGCGGATGTTGAATGTGTTCACCGAATCGTTGTAGAACTCGCGGCGGTCGGCGATCTGGCTTTCGAGCTCTGTGATCCGCGATTGCAGCTGCATGAAATTATTGTTGGCTTTGAGCTCGGGATAGTTCTCGGCCGTCGCGATCAGGCGGCCGACGGCGGACGTGAGACTTGCGCTTGCCTCGGCCTTTTGGTCGACCGTGGTGGCTCGGGCGTACGCCGATCGCGCTTCCGTGATGCGCTGAAACGTGTCCTGCTCGAACTTCATGTAGCCCTTGCAGACCTCGATGAGATTGGGTAGCTCATCGTGCCGTTGTTTCAGCAGGACGTCGATATTCGCCCAGGCTTTATCCACGTTGTTCTTCACGGCGATCAAGCCGTTGTACAGCATGACTACGTAGGCCACCGCGCCGATCACGAGAAACAGCATCACCAGCAGCACGATCATACTCATTCCATCTTCTCCTCCGGGCGGATCACCACCCGAAAACCTGCGACAAAATATAGAAACAGACCAGCGTCAGCAGCGGGCCGCCCCAAATACATGCCGCCGATTGCCAGGCGAGCGCGTTGACGACATCCCGCTGGCTCTGCGACGAAATCGTGAACGGGTCGTTGCCGGATCCTTTGGCGAGAACTACCGGCGGATGCATCGCGAAACCGTTGTCTTCCACCTCTGCCGGCGGCGCCTGCGGCTGCAACGATGTTTGCGGTTTCTCTGCCACGGCCGTCGCCGAATGCACGGCGCCAGCAGCGCTTGCGTGCGCGGGCGTCTGGGACGGCACGCGGTTCATGGGTGGCTGCCTGTCGTCCATTGAAATCGAGGACCAGTTGCCGGCGCTGGCGTGCGTTGTACTCGGTGCAATTCGGCGTGCCGGGACATTCGCGGCGCCCGGCATCGGAATCTGTGTGGTGGAATCGTCAAAAGCGGTCGTCGAAATTCCGGTAATCGACTGAACGAGCTCGTTTCCGTTCACCGCAAAAAACGAAGAGCGCGACCTCAAACGAATCGATGAGGAGGGCGCGAGAACATGTGTCTGAGGGTCCGATGCGATAGCGCCGCGATCTGGGTTTTCGGCAAGCGTGCCCAGAATGAATAGCGGATATCCCGGCTCGATGCAATGCTCCTCCAGGCGAATCTTTCCGGAGGCGCCGACGCCATTGCGCAGAAGAAACTGCCTCACGTTTTCGGGAAATAGATCGCGCCCGTTGCTGCTGAATAGCGATTTGCTGAACTCGTCGCGGAACGTGCGATGGACGTCGAGATGCGCGCCCTGCGGATTCACGAGCAGGCGTCCCGTAGAGTCATCGACAAAGAACGGAACGTAGAGAGTCTCTTCCGCAACCTTTTTCCACTGACTATTGTTTCCCGATTCCTTCAGTTCCCACGCCGTCGCGCAATAGTAAAAGCACGGCGCTCCGGTAATTCCCGCCGGAACTGTATGCGGTCCGGTGGCCGCGCCGCTCACCTCGACGAGGCCCATCGACGCGCTGCGAATTTTCGAAAACGGGGTATTCAGCACCAGCCGCTTGAACTGGAGCATGCGAAATCCGCGATGGAAAAGCACGACGCCCGCTACAGCACCGAAAATCAAGCAAGCGGTGAACCGCACATCAATCGCGGCTATCGCGGCGAGCATAGCTGTGCAGGAAGAAGCCATAAACAAGCTCGTGCCTCCAGGACAGACACCCTTTCCGAATAGTTTAGGAGACTATCGGCAGGCCACGTGTCCCGTTTCGAGGAGCGTGGCGAATCGTCTACTACAATTTGCGCACCTGTCCATTCGTACAGGTGTTCGCGAAAATCAGGCGGATTTCACTTCGTGCAGGTGATTTTCCCAGGCGTTGCCGATGCGGCGAATCGTTTCGCGAAGGCGCACGGCAAGATCGACCACCGTTTGCAAGCGCTGCATATCGGTGGCGCTCAGCCGGTCTTTGTGCGCGAGAAGCAGTTCCGCGTTCCCGAGGATTCCTGTGAGCGGGTTATTGATTTCGTGGCGGAAAACGGTGGCAATATCGCCGTAAAATTCCGACCACGGCGGCCCGAGAGCCGAGCGGGACGCCGCGGCCCAGCGGAGTCTTCGATCCACAAGACTCGCTGCCAGCGGAAAGTAATTGCCGACGCGGGCGACGAACTCCACGTCTCCGGCGGCCACCAGGCCCGCGACTTCCGTTTGCCGGTCTGGCGGT
>DATGGL010000212.1:0-52138 GCA_035308605.1 Bryobacteraceae bacterium | reverse complement strand
GCGACATGCCGGTCAGAAGCTTGCTGCCGAATGAGAAATTTCAGGTTGGGCTGATGGGAGTAAGCGTGTTGCGAACCGACTTACAGCAACAGAGTGATGAGTCGGCGGGACAGTTCACGCCAGACGATCGCGCGACGCTGCAGCAGATCTATCAGATTCTAACGAAATGAACGGGAGGGCAGGCCGCCCGCCAAGCCAAGCCTGCCCTCCACATTTCTTCGTCTATTGGACGCCCGGCAGGAACACGGGATTGCCGTAGACGGGCGTGTTGCCGACGATGGCCGCGATCGCCAGCGGTTGATCGGCTCCCGTGGGAGCCGTATCCGGAATCTGGAAATAGACAACGTAGAGGCCAATCGAGTTCACGGCATATTGCGCCGACACTCCGCCGACGCCGGCGTTGTTCACGCCGACAATCACTTGTGGAACGACGTTTAATCCAGCAACTCCAGCGCTATTGGTGGACGCCGCCGGGTTGGTCTGGCCGAGCCCGGTAACAAACATGTAGTACATCTCGCCGCGGTGCGCGAAACTCGTTGGCGTAACATAGGTGCCGTCGAGAACGCGAACCACTGCCCCATAGGCCTTGCCGTTCGGTCCCTGATAGGTGAAGATGCCCGGTTGCGCTTGGGCGACCGGTACGCCCTGGATGGTCGTCGGGATCCCATTGATGGTCAGCACCACGGTCGCCGAGCCAGGTTGAACCTCGCACGGAGTCTGGAAATTGGCCTGCTGAATTCCGTTCTGGTTTGAGATCGACTCGATGGGCGCTGCGATGCCGTTGACGGACATACTGAATCCGCCGAGCGTATATGGGAGCGGCGCGAACGGCGTAACGCCCGAGATCACGTTCGTGACATTCGCTGCGATACCGTTTCCAGTTACGGTTCCGAGGCCGCAGGGGACCAAGCCGGCTGCGAAACTCGCCGCGTTGACAAAGCTGCTGGCGTTTACGGACGGGCCGGGTAATGTCACCGTCAGCGTTGCGGTGGACGTGAAGGTTCCCGCAGTCGCGGTGATGGAGACGCTACCGGGCGTGGAGCCCGCTGTCGGAGTCGTGCTCACCTGGCCTAATGAGTTGGTCGTGCCGGCCGAAGAACTCAGCGTCGCCGATCCGGCGGCAACATTGAAGGTTACCTGAAGTCCGGGGATCGGAGTCTTGTTCACGTCGGTTACCTGGAAGACGAGCGGTTGGAACGTCGCATTTGTGGAGACGCTCTGATTGCCCCCACTGATCAGGCTGATACCCCCGATGACGATCTGATTTGTAAGCGTGAAGGTCACAGCGCCGATTCCCGACAGCGTCGCTTTCACGGTGACGGGGCCCGGGCTCGATCCGAACGTCAGATTGGTGGACACGTGGCCGGAGGCGTCGGAAGTACTAACTGTGTTCTTCAATGTCGCCGAACCGGTGACGCTCCAGGCTACTTGCGCTCCGGATACGACTCCGCCGCATCCATTCAAGATCGTCGCGACCAGAGGCTGGGCGAGCGACTGACCGACACCGCCGCTCTGGTTATTTCCGGAAGCCAGGGTGATCTGGGAGGCAGTGTTTCCGCCGGTGATCGTTACGGCGGCTCGATACTGGCTTTGCCCTCCAACGCTGATCGTTATTCCGTAAATGCCGGGCGTGCTCGAGCAAGAGGCAATTAGATCACAACTGACGAGTCCGGTCGCATCTGATACCGGCGAGCCTTTGCAGGAAACGGGCGGCGCAGCTCCGGAGGAATCGAGGAGCACGATGCCCACTCCAGGTATGGGCGCTCCGATGGCAGGCTGTGACTGTGCCAGGATTTGTGCTTGAATTGCGCCGACGGTGGGCGTCCCCTGGGCGACGACCGGAATGACACCCGCTCCGGGCGCGATCAAGTTTGTCTCCGGGAATCCTGTGACTTGCCCTCCTTGACTCGTTACGCCGAATACGGTTTCGGTAAAGCTCACTGAGCCGTACTGGGTTTGGGCAAGAACAGTGTTGTTTTCGAACGCGAGCGACTGGGATAGGGCTTGTGCAGAGAAATTCCCGCCGGCCAGTCCGTTTGCGTCGGTGTTGATCACAGCTCCCCCGAAACCTACCGTGCCGGAGTTCCCGGACGTGATGCTGAACGTGACTGGGACGTTGGACAGAGGCTTGCCAGCTACGTCGACGACTTGCACAACCATCGGATAATTGGCGTTGCCAGTGCCGGCCTGGACCAACTGTCCGTTGCCGGAGACGATGGTCACCTGGCTGCTGCTGCCAGTTCCCGTGCCGGTCCCGGTGCCCGTTCCAGTGCCGCTGTTGCCAGAGACGGTGATCGTAAATACGGTTTGAGTTGTTCCTGCCGTGAGGATGATATTGCATGCCCCGTTGGTGCACGTTGCCCCGCCAGCCGGGATAGTGATCGTGGTTTGTATATATCCGTCGGCGTTGGTTGTTGGGGTGGGATTGTTGATGACGACGCCACTCGTTGTATCAGTGGTAAACGTGACGGGAAGTTTGTACACCGGTTGCCCGGAGGCGTTCAGGACTCGCCCGATCAGGGGAAGCGACGTCTTTCCGTTTGCGACGACTTGGGGATTGTTGTACTGCAAAACCGCGGCGGGCCCGGTTTGAACGGGAACACTAGCAAACTGCATCAGACCGGACGTGAGTCCTGGCGATCCCTGGGTTACACTCACGGTGTTAGTACTCAAGTCGATTCGATCAAGGTACGGTTGGCTGCCATTGGCGACCAGCACAAAGAGATAACGCGAGGATGGTACTTCATTGGAAATCGCCGCCGCGATGACGTTCTGGGCAGCTAGAGGCGACAGAACTTGGCTTACCACCAGGCTGATGATTCCATTCAGCGGGTTCGGCACGATTTCGTAAAGGGTAGTCGTATTGGGAGCCAAGGCGAAGATCTGGTTGTTCCCGGCCACCATAACGGAACTCAAAAGCGGCCCAGGCCCGTTGTTACTCGAAGGCGGCCACAGCGATACGGTGCCCGCTGCCACGTTGAGCTGCGCAAGGGACGATGAAGAGCCCGTGGGAAGCACTGGACTTTGGTTGATGGAATATGCCGTAGTTCCGTCCGGGGTGAATTGGAGCGGACCGAAATTGAAGGTCACTTGAATCGTTTTCGTGACGGCGAGGCTCGCGGGATCCATGACTAGGATCTGGTTGCCACCGGTCAAATACAGGACGCCCTGCGGGGACAGGGTGATCGCAGTAGCGTAACCGTTTACGCTGTTCGTGCTGCCCAGTTGCTGGTAGCTGGTGAGGCTATACGCGCTCACCTGGTTAGTGCCGAAGCCGGAGTTTGTCAGGACATACGCCGTCTGCGAATCGCGGCTCACCGCGATGAAACATGTTGGACAGCCGGGACTCTGCCCGTTAAATGGTCCCGGAGCAGCTGGTAATTGCAAGGACACACCCGAGCCGGTGATGGGCTGGTCGGTACTGGTGTTCACCACGAAAAGAGAGCTGTGGTTGGAGGAATCCGTGCCACCCACCAGGAGATATTTTCCGTCGGGGGTAATGGTCGCCGCCGTGGGGGCAATTACGTTCCCTAGGGCGTTCGTCAAATTGATGGTGTGGATGTTGGAAAATGTCGAATCAGCGGACTGTAGCGAGTTGGTTCCCGACGTCCCAACAAAATAGAACTTGGCGCCATCCGGGGTAGGAAGGATGGTGGCCAGCCCGGCCGGACCCAGGGAATTGTAGATAGGGCTTAGCGGATTTCCCGTCGCCACGTACCCGATAAGGCTTGAACTTTGCGTAGTCGGCGGAGGAAATTGGAAAAGAAATTCGGCGCCCTGGTTACCTTGTCCAACGGCTGCCACAGTCGCGGCCACACACAAGGAGACCGCGGTAAAAACTCGGTGGTTAAACATGAAAAAACCTCTCGGATGCGAGATGGACGCGGGCAGATTAGTAGTCTAACATACCCCGGTCGCGCCCGTAGAAAAAAATCGCCGAGCTGTCCTTGAGAACCTTCGGCGAGAACCTTCGGCGAGAACCTTCGGCGAAGATCTGCTGAGAACCATACTAACGAAAAAAGGGAGGAGCCGAAGCTCCTCCCTTTTCTGATTCACTACAACTACAGTTTAATGAGCGTCGTTCTCGGCCGCTTGCAGCGTACGCGGGAGAACCGGGCTCTTATCGAGCACGATCGCGAGATAGCCTTCGGAAACTCCGGGGCTAGTCGGACCCGCGCCAAGCGCGCTGATGAACGCGAACCCATGACAGTATTGGAACCCTGTCTGGGCGATGATGTAACCCTCAAATCCAGCAGCAGTATTGTTGAGGCCGTTCGGACCAGTGCCGATTGCGCCACCGCCAGTACTGACGACGTAGGTGAGGATTTGGCCGGCAGGAACGACGCCGCTGGTCTGCGAAGCAGGAGCAGCCGCACCGTTTGCACCGGTACCGTAGTAGAAGAACTGCACTGTACCTTGTTGCTGGCCCGTACTGTTGAAGCCGTACGTAGCGCCTGGGTCAGCCGAGGTATTCGCGACCGCTATACCTGTATCGAATCCACCCACGGATGCAACGAACGGGAAGAGCAGGTTGCAAGCGCACTTGGAGATTTCGAAGATGTTCACAGGCGTTTGGCCGGGGATGAAGCGCGGAACCGGCAGCGAGGCGGACGGCTGACGAGCCGTCGTACCGGAGGTGGTCGCACCGTAGAACGGAGCGAAACCGCCAGCCGCTGTCGTGATCTGGTTCGGAACCGGCAGACCGAGCGGCGGGTTGGCCGCCAGGTTCGCCGCATAAGCGACCAGCACAGGAACGTCGAGCTCTTCGGAGGTGCTCGGATCGGAGAACAGAATTTCGTACACGGCCAAGCCGTTCGAAATCTGGACTACGTTGAAGGGAGCGGTTGTGTTAACTGCGCTGTAGGCCGTATCGCCAGCAGCATCGGTCGCCGTCAAGACCGCAACGCCAGTAGAGTTAAAGACATTGCTGGTCGTGAACGGAGTGTAGTTGATCGAGCTACCACCGGTGGCACCTTGCCTGAAGAGGTAAAGGACCGGGGAAACATAGATGTTCGCGCCCTGAGGAACATTGGAGAAGGCGAGCGCGAGACGCGTCCCTTGGCTTGCGACACCCGCAGTCCCGATGCCCGTGCCTGTGCTCGATGCGAACGGAAGGTTGGTGTTGTTGGCGCCAGTAACGGCTGTCGTGCTAATGCCGACCGGGGGATTCGGGTTCGGAGTCAAAATGCCGGTGGCATATTCAAACCCGCTCTCGGTGTTGTAAATTGCACCAGGAACGTTCTGATTTACGTCGACCGGATATCCAACGCCACCGTTGTAAGCGTAGCCTACACCGCCGCTAGCTATCACGGTTCCGTTCGTCGTCAGGAACGAAACGTTCTTGGTTTTCCAAGCGTTCGCGAAGCCCTCTTTGAAGTTGTACGAGGCCAACCCGCTTGTGCCGTTCGTATTTACACCAGACTGTGTATTTGCGCCGATCGCTGTCGACCCAGCCAAAACCTGGGACATAGTCGCGACCGCTCCAGAAGCACCGGCGAACAACTTCGAAGCCTCCGCGTTGCACTGAACAAAGTTCAGTCTGGACGAAGACACCGGCGGGCTGATCAGGCCAAACTGAACGAACGCAACGATCTGGCTCGACACGTTGATACCGACCGAGGTGCTGCCGTTGGTCGAAACGCTCATCGTGATGGTCTGGAGCGAGAACGAGGACGCAACGCCCAGAAATTCAGCGTCTGCGCGGAAGTTCGTGAATCGGAGCGTGCGAGTCGCACCAGCGGCCGTGCCCGGAGGATCAACCGGCACGCCGTTGAAGCTGACGATGTTCGCCTGTCCCGGATTCTGAGCCGAACCCTGGCGACCCTGGAACACGTTCGGACGACCGCAGCCATAGCTACCGGCGGCTGGAGTGCCGCCCGCGCCGGTGCAAGTCGTCGCGCCAAAGGTGTTCTGGCTTCCGTCATAGGTCTGCGACGGCGTGCCGTTGCTGACGATGGAGCAGACACCAGGGCCCGACGGACCGAGGTCCGGTGCGCCGGTATTGCCGCAATTCAAAATCGGCCGGTTGGAGTTCGGACCAGGAGCGTTCGGATCGTCAACGATCAAGAGTGCCTCGTTAAACCCGCCCGTGCCGTTCGAACCACCGCCCAACAGCTTGCTGGTGATGTTCGTGTTCAGAGAAACGATGATGTTAATCTGGGGCACGAAATTACCGGCCGTTGTGGCTTGACCACCGGTGCAGGTCAGCAATAAGTCGCCGACCAGCTCTGTATATCCTTCAGCGCGAACAGTCGGCGTAACGCCGGCGTTCGTACTGCAAGAGAATGGTGTAATTTGAGCGCTTGCCGGCATTGTAATCGCCGCTAATACGGCGACGACGGCTAGCGCATAAAACCATCTGCGAAAATCTGCCATTTCCTTCTCCTTGTGAGTTCTTGGAATTGAATTGATGGAAGTTCTCTTATTCAAACCTGAGCCTCAATCTGTGCAATTCCCTTAGCTTTTTCGACCTTGGGAATCCGAGCTTCCCTCCAGCCTGACTTCAGACTTGGCTGATCTCCGCTCGACCGCTTTACTAAAAAGCTCATTCTTGTCGACTTCTCTGTTCCCTTGTGCTCGCGGGATTCACGGTACATGAATGCCGCACCAAAAACTGCTTTCTGTTACACCCTGGACGCAGTCAGTTATTCATACCACCCTACGGCGGCCCAAGTCAAGCATAAAGTTGCAGTTGCGCCTCCAAGAGACCCTTCGGGGTCCCTCTGGACGCAGTGTTAACATTCGACCACGCGGAAGGCTATGGCGTCAAGGCGGGCCAGTGAATGGTTTCAATTGAGGGTCGAATGGTATGTGACGACTGCCGAACGGGGAGAGCTCGCGAGGCTTACAGATTGCGGACCATCTTGCGCAAGAGTTTGACGCGAGACTTCAATTCGTCACTGGCCTCTATCAAATTGGTTTCATCGTAGATCACGTGCGGCGTCATGAAGATGATCAGTTCGCTGCGGGTGTGTCCGTGAGTCTTGCTCCCGAACAGAGCCCCGATCCCGGGGAGCTTGCTGAGATACGGAATTCCATTGGTGCCGTCCGTTACATTGTCGGAAATGGTGCCGCCGATGGCGATGGTATCGCCGTCCATCACCGTGATTTGCGTTTGTACCACCTGCTGGTTAAACGCGGGTGAGCTCGCGGAAGCCGAAAGTTGCGAGTTGACGCTGCTGATCTCCTGATTGACGATCAAAGTCACCACGCCGGTGGGGCTGACGCGGGCGTTGACCTGCAATGTAATGCCTGTGTTTTGGGACGAGAGGCTCTCCGACGTCACGGTGCTTCCGCCGGCGGGTATCGTGGTGGATCCGGTTGAGACCGGGATCTGCGTTCCGACGTTGATAGACGCGGGAATGCTGTCGGTAGCGATCAGGCTCGGCTCCGACATCATGTGAACGTGCGTCGCGTTTTCGTTTAGCGTTAGCGTCGCTAAGAGTTCGCGGCCGTTTGCTACCAATGCGCCGACGGTCAGAGTACCGATCCCGGAACCGCTTGCCAGGGCGTTGAGACTCACCTGGCCCTGCGTCGAACCTCGAGGCTGAAGCGCGTAACTGATTCCGCTGGCGAAATTGTCGGTGAGATCAACCTCATATATCTTGGCTTCGAGCAGAATCTGCCGCGGCGGGACATCGAGATCCTTCAGAACTTTGAGAATGTTCTGATATTGTTGCGCATCGGCTTGGATTAGGAGCTTGTTGTCGAGAGGATTGGGAACGATGCGAGGAGGACGTTGCGTTTCCGCGCCGGGAGCGCCCGGAGCGCCCGGTATTCCGGTCGTTGTCGCGGCCCCCAGTGGCTGGCCCGTCGCTCCGATCGGATTCGCTGCGGGGGCTTGAGCCGCGTAGCCGCCGAAGGCAGGATAACCGTAAGAAGGCGGCATCGCGCCGTAACCGCCGCCTCCTGCGCCGCCGTAAGGTCCGCAGACGCCGTTTCCGCCGAACCCATTTGAAAAACTGTTGGCGTTTCCATATCCGCCCGGGTTGCCGTATCCGGTTCCATAGCCCCCGCCAAATCCGCCTCCGCCGTAACCGCCGCCACCGTAGCCTCCGCCTCCGTAACCTCCACCGTAACCCCCGCCATAGCCGCCACCGTATCCGCCTCCGTAACCTCCGCCGTAGCCGGGCGCGCCGTATCCGCCTCCGTAGCCTGGAGCACCCGCGCCATAGCCGGCTCCGTAGCCTCCGAAAAGCTGGCCGAGCGCCTGCGCAAGACACTGCGATTGCTGATACTTCACCAGATAGACATAGTTCTCGACGGCGCCGGCGGTCAGTTTCACCGGGATGTCGAGCTTTCGCAGCCACTCCTCGACGGTTGCGAAAACGCCGGGATTCGCTGCCACCGCAATTAATGTGTTGATGCGATCCACGGGTAGAAATTTGACCGGGCTGGTTTTCGTATCCAGAGAAATCGACTTCAAGACATTGTCGAGTTCCTTCACCAGGTCCGATGGGCGGGCGTTTTTCACCTCATAGATGTGCACGCGCTGATTGGCGAAGGTATCGCTGTCGAACATGTCGATCAGCTCCATGGTGCGCCGCATGTTGCGGCGGCTGTCGAGAATGAACAGTAGATTCGCGGCCGGGTATTCCACCAGGCGGGCATTTTCTCCGACAAACTCCTGTAGCACTTTTACCAGTTCGTCGACGGAGACAAACTTAAGAAAGATCAGGTTCAGCATGGTCTGATCGTCGTCAGGGATGTTCTTGCCATTCGCCTGTTGGGGCCGGATCGGTTGATGGGCGATTTCCTTAAGCGGCACGATGCGATAGATGCCGCCGACTTCGGTCATCCCAAATCCGTTGATTCGCAAAATCTGATCGAGAAGGTTGCGCGGATCAACGTTGCGCAGGTCGCCGTAAGTGTTTAGGGTCACGCCGCCCTTCACGCTCGGATCGATGATGTAGTTGATGTGCAGCATGCGCGCGAGCTGATCGATGACTTCGGTCAGCGACGCGTTCTGAAGATTCAACGCGCCCATTTGAACGGGCGGTTGAACGGGGGCCTGAGCAGGAGCTTGAGGAGCGGGCGCGGCTGGATTTTGTGGAGCAGGCGGCTGCTGCGCTGCGAGCGTCACGGCGGCGATCGATAAAATCGCCAAGAGTTTTTGGTTTCGACACATTTACTTAACTTGCTCCCAGTGGCAGGAATCACCCATCAGGCCTCGAACAACGATCTTTTTGTAGCCGTTCGTGACCGTTCCGTTTGGCGCGGTGTCGCCGGTCTTGCAGGCATACAGGTTTGCGCCCATATCGACGCCCATCGGTCCTTTGTCGGCGTCCGATTGAGAAGAAGCGCTGCCGATCGACTTTACCTGCGGCGCCGCGGCGGGCGCTGCCTGAGCCGCCGCGGCCGGCGCCGGGGGCGGCGCGTCCTTTGGCGTCAATTCTTGAAGCTTGCGCTCGACCGTTTTTCCATTCCAGGCGAGCGTAATCTTTTCGCGGTCGAACGTCACCAGTTCGAACGCGCCGATTTTGTCGCCGGGATGATAACTCTTCTGGCCGCCTCCACCGAGCGAGAGAAAAACCACGGGATCGAAAAGCGTCATCTGACCGTAATAGGCCGGCAGGGCAGGCATGGGGGGTTCCGGCTTGGGCTTTTCCGGCTCGATTACGACGTTAGGATTGCGGTCCTTCGAAAACAGCATCTTTTGTGCAACGTCGAGATACTCCGCCGGCGCGACTGTTTTCGGCACCGCCAGCGGCGGCGGCGGAAGCAAAGCCATCTTGCGCGCCGCGTTCACAAAGATGGCGCGCTCGCGTGCCTGGCCTTCGATCCATCGCTGGCGCAGCGTCCATCCTAGGGCGGCCGCCAGAGCCAGCAAGACGACGTTGAGCAGAATCAATTTCCGATTCACGATCGCTTCTCCGGAACCAGCTTCCTCGGCACCACGCCAGCCACGGTTAGGTGGACGCCGATGGTCTTCTCTTTCGCATTGCTCGACGTGACGCGGAGGTCGCTGGTCGAAACCAGTTCAGGCCGCGCGGCTAGGCCGGCGAGGATGTTGATCAACTGGTCGATCCGGCATTCAACCTGGACGGATACGGTGGCCTCCCCATAAGCATCGCCCAAAGGTCGCAGGCCAAAACCTTCAGTAGTGCGAATTTCTACCGAGGGGTTCTCGGCGCGGCCCAGCGTACGGATGATCTGGATAAGCTGCGCCTGGGCCTGGGCGGCTGTGTCGGCGACAATGAGTCCTTTTTCCCGAGCGGCAAGCTCGGCGTTCACCTTCTTGAGGATTTCTTCGCGGTCGGGAACGGTCGCTGCGATTTCGCGCAGCCGGGCGAGCCGGCGCTGCGCGGCCGCCAGATCGTCGGTGGTGGAAGCGACCACAACGGGCGCTGAGCTTTCCGGCCAGAACCGTATCGCGATTCCAAGCGCCAGGATCAGCGCCACGAACGGCAGCGCGCGGCGATGGCGAGGGTCCATTGTCATCGTTGGCGTACCCTGGTCATTGCTTGAGAGCCTCGCGATTCGTCCGGATGCGAAACGTTTCTCCGGTGGCAATGCGGATCGGCGGCATCACGAATTCGGACGATTCAAAAAACGGCGACGCGTCGATCAACTTCAGCAGCGGCGCGGCCTGATCGGTTTCGCCGGCCAGCATCACCTGATTTCGCGTGACGTCGAGCGTGTTGAGCCACGCGGTCGGCGGAAGAATGCGGGTCATCTCGCCCAGGACGTCCATATCCGACTTGGCGCGCCGGCGGAATTCGTCGAGCAGCAGCGCGCGCCGCCGGGCCGTGGCCACTTCTTTATCGATCGCGGCGGCGCGCCCGGCTTTGGGCTCGATCGCTTTGATTTGCGCCTGTAAAGAACGCGCATAACGCCGGTCTTCGAACCCGGGAAGCGCGGCCAGCGCGCCGGCCAGCATCAGCACAATCGCGCCCAGGGCGGCCGACGGAATCCACATCGCGCGGGAGCTGCTCTCGCGCTGCTCGACCGGCAGAAGATTCAACGGCAGCGACAGCCTGGGACACGCCGAGGTGAGTGCGGCGGCGTAGGGAAGCGCGGGCGCGGCGGAAAGCAGCGTTTCGAGAGCGCGGGGCTCGGTCGCGGGATCAATGCGGAGCTCGGCGCACGCAAGAGCGGAGCCACGTGTTTCCGTGGCATCGAAGCTCGCGGAAAACACGCCGTGCGCGGGACTCTCGCCGTAGTATTCCACGCGATCATCCATGGGTTGGAACGCGAGTAGCTCAACGGGCGGCGCGGCTCCGAAAATTCGCAGCGCCGAATAGATCGCGGCGGCAGAGCACGTAAAGCCGCCGATCTTGATGCCGGCTTCGGCAAACAGGCTTGCATAGCGGTCGATTGCGGCGCGGCGCGCGATCGCGACCAGGACGCTCGGCGTCCCTGAAAGACGCGCCCAACTGGAGACGACATCGTCTTCTGCATAGGGATGCAATCCGTCGATTTGAAACTGGATAGCCGAGGTCAGATCTTTGTCCGAGACGCCGGGCAGGGAAAGTTGTCGAACGATCACGTCCCGGCGCGGGAGTACGACGGTGGCGGCCACGGATCGGAGGTCGAGCTTGCGCACAAAGGCGGCATAATCCGCACCCCAGACGCCGGCAGCTTGATGATGAAAATCCTCCACGTTCAGACGCCCGGTAACGCGAACGCCTGTGGGCCGCACGCGAACGGCGGTGATGTGTAAGGACTCGACTGCCTGGGATTCGGCGACCTCGATTCCAATGCCGCTTCCGAACGCGAACCATTTCTTGAAATCGGCATGGATCATGGCCGCGCAACCGCCCCCGCCGGCGGTGCGATCGCCGACTGCGACCACGCATCGTCGTACCATCGCAGAACCTGCACGGGCGTGAGGAAGAAGCGGCGGCGATCGAGAATTTTTACGGTCGCCGACGCGGTGCGGACGAATTCGGACGGCGAACCGTCCGGACGGCGAAGCCGGGCAGAGGCCCGCAGCGTCCAGATATAATTTCCGCCGATTCCCATGTTTGGCGTCTGAATGCCAAGCTGCGAAACTTGGCCCGTGTCGTGGAATGGCTGCACTTGCCTGAGATTGACGATCTGCGTCACGGCGGCGGCGGGTATGCCAAGGGCCTCCATTAGAGCCGGGCTCGCGGTGTTGATATCGTAGGGACCGGAACCGCCCCAGACCGACAGGCAGTCGCGCAAGCCGCCGCTCGCGTAGAGCCGGCCGGCCGCATCCGGGATGTAATTGCCGTAGAAAAGCTCCGGAGTCATGCCCTTCACCAGGAGGAGTTCCTCGATCTCCTCAAAAGACGCGTGGCGGGACCGAAAAGTCGGAGCGATCGTAAAGTAATACTGGTCAAAGTCCGAGGGACCCGACCCGCCGCGCCAATCAAGAATGGCTGCAACGATTTGCGCGGCTCGCTGGGTGTCGCCGGAAACCGCGGTCACCACGCGCATCAGATTGTCCGGCGAGGCGGTATTGATGTTCATCTTGGCCGATTCGGGGATCAGCTCAACGATGGCATCGCCACTGGGATAGCTCATGGTCAACCGAGGCAGGTTCTGCTCCCAACGCGCCGAGCCGTCCGGATTGCGAACTTCAGCACCCCACATCATCCACTGAACGGCTCGCTCAACGGATCCAGTGGCGAGATACCAGGCGCGCAAGCCGTCGGCGGAGGAGGCGACGCGATTGGTTTCCGAACGCACACTGGACGCGACCGAGAACGCGATCGCGGCGAGTGCGGCGGAGAGCCACAGCACGGCGAGCAACGCTCCGCCTTTTTGCCGCTTGTTACCAATCGCGGTTCTGTGCCGGCGCTCTACCGGATCAGTAACCGCGGGGAGTGACGGATTCCGAAACGTCATCACGCGGACTCTACCGCGCGCGGCCCGGTGCGCACTGAACCGCGCGCGCCAGCAAGCGGATTCCGACGCGTTAAGGCATGTCGACATATTGAACCATCACGTCGCGATTGATGTGGATCGGAACCGTAACCGGAATCAGGGGCAAGCGGGCTGGGTCTGGATAAAGCGGCTCCATATCCACGCGGACCGCGGCGGGGAGATTCGGCTGGTTCCACACGGGAATCCAGTTTTCGCCCATGAGCGTCTCCTGATTTCGCATTTGATACGAAATGCGGCAATATGCCAGGCGATCCGCCAGCACGAACGATTGCGGAGTCGCGAGTCCCGGCGAAAATGCGCCGCCCGCGCAAAACGGCGCGATGCTGAACGGCCCGGTGTAGAGAAATTCGTTGACGATCAGCCGGACGGTTCCCTGATCGGCCGGAAGCACCTGAAGCTCGAGGACACGCGGGTAGCCGCGCGCACCTTCGGAGATGGAATAGCTCGAAACCAGATGGAGGGTCTGCGGGTTGCCGTTGAAGACGGGAACGATTCCACCGGAGCTGCAGGCGCCCTTCACCGGCATCACGCCGCCCAATTCACGGGAGAGAATCTGCTCCACGCTCATGACGCGGCGATTCGACTGAAGCCGGTCGTCCGTCTTCTGGTACGTGATCAGGCTGGTACGGATGGCCATCAGCATACCCACCGAGATCGCCGCGACCAGGGCGACGGCGATCATCAATTCGATCAGCGTGAAGCCGCGTTCGCGCCTCATATATCTCCGGCCCGCAAAACTCCGCGGCGGTAACCTTCGAGCGTGAAACTGTGCCGGGTCGCGCCGGTCATCCACCAGATTTCCAGTTCAACGCGATCGAGGACCCACATCCCCGGACCTGCACCAGGGGCGTACTCGAACGGCATCACTCGAGCGCGCCATCCGGTGGGAATCCCGCCGGACATGGCTGGATCGAACGTCCCCTCGATAAACACTTTTCGCTGGATCTGAGGGTCGGCCAGCAACTCATCCATTTTCGAGCGGGCCAGCAGCGTCGCGCGATCGTAATCAGTAAGGCGGGCCGCGTTGCGCACGGAAGCGGAGAGACCGCTCAAGACGCCGGCCACGGCGATTCCCATAATCAGCGTCGCGACCAATACTTCGAGCAGGGTAAAGCCGCGTTCGCTCTTTCTTACGATTCCGTTCATGGCTCGACTTCAGATCGGGGAACGCCGGTAACGGGATCGATGCTCACCATCCTCCGACGCCCGGAGTTGTTCGCCAGTTCAATCCCGATGCGGGGCACGGTTCCTCCCGGATAAACGAGAAAACGGCGCGCTTCGTCGGGAGCGATTTCGGCCACAGGGCGGATAGACGCGATGTGCACGCCCTCCGGGAGATCCAGCCGGCGAATGAAACCCAGGTCGGCGGACCGGGCTGTGAGCAAACTCTCTCGCGGCGAAATCGAGATCTCGACGGCCTGCTGGCGGCGATCGGCACGGTCGAGCGCGGTGTTGAGGAAGGCCACAATCGCATCCGAAGCGGACCGCAGCCGCAGAGAATCGACACCGGCGGCGACGGAGGGATAGCTCAAGCCCGCGAGCAGAGCCATCAGCATCACGACGATCATCATTTCGATGAGCGTGACGCCTCTTCGCCGGTCTATTGCTTTATCGATTGCTCCAACTGACGATATCGGCATTGTTCCCTTCTCCGCCTTGCGCGCCGTCGGCGCCGAGCGAAACTACATCGGGCTCGTCGCCGTGATCGCCGGGATACTTGTACAGGTACGGGTGACCCCAGGGATCGAGCGGAATGTCCTGCGGCAGATACGGGCCGGCCCACTGCGCCTGATTCTCGGGCTTCACGCGCAGGGCATTGAGGCCTTGCTCGGTCAGAGGGAACGTCCCGGTATCGAGCTTGTAGGCGCCCAGCGCCGTCATGAACGAATTGACCTGCGCATGCGCGGAGGTGCGCCGCGCGGCATCGGCCTTGCCCATCATGCGGGGAGCGACCAGCGCCGCGAACAGCGCGATGATCGTCACCACTACCAGCATCTCGATCAACGTGATGCCACTTTCGGAATTGCGTCTGCGTTTCATATTTTCGTCACCGCTTTAAACAGCCACGTCGTTGATGCTGGTAATCGCCAGCATCAGGCTTAATATCAAAGTTCCCACGATAATTCCCATGACGAGAATGATCAGCGGCTCAAACAGCGAAGTGAATCGCCGGATGGCGCTCCGTGTTTCATTGTCGTAGATGTCGGCCATTCGATTGAACATAGCGTCCAGATGGCCGGTTTCCTCGCCCACCGCGAGAAGGTGTCCTGCGAGCGGCGGGAATTCACCGGCGCGGGCCAGCGGCTGGGCAATGCCTTCGCCGCGCTTCACTCCTCGTGCGATTCCTTCAAGCGATGCGGCGATCCGGCGATTGTTCAGAATCCCACGCGAAATTCCCAATGCCTGCACCAACGGGACGCTGGCCGTAACCAGCGTGGACATCGCACGCGCAAAGCGCGCCGTCTCCATTTTTCGCAGAGCATCGCCCAATAGCGGCAGGCGCAGGCGGAATCCGTCCCACCATAACCTGCCGGCGACGGTTCGGATGTAGGTTTGAAATGCGATAAACGCAGCCGCGAGCACGATGGCCGCGGGTCCGCCGTAAGTTTGCACGATCCTGCTGGCTTCCAGCATGATCAGCGTTGGCGTCGGGATTTTCATCCGCGGGTCCGAGAAGATCAAAGCGAAACGCGGCACCACGAAGTTGAGCAGGATGAAAATCGATCCGATTCCGACGACCGTCAGGAGAGCAGGATAAATCAGGGAGCTGATGATATAGCCGCGCAACTCGTCGCGGGTGCGCTCGAACTCGGCGAGGCGCTCGAAGATTTGGGCGAGCGAGCCGGAGGCTTCACCGGCGCGGACCATGTTGATGTACAGCTCGGAGAAATGCGATGGATGGGTCGCGAGGCTGTCGGCGAGCGATTTGCCGCTCTTCAAGACACGGAGCACGTCCACAATCAGCGACCGGAAGGATCCACGGTCGGTCAACTCTGCTGTGATCGAAATGGCCCGGTCAAGCGGAATGCCGGCGTTCAGCAGCGTCGAGAGCTCCTGCGTGAAGAAGAGGACGTCTTTCCGCCGGCCCCGATGAAAAACCGGCAGATTCAGCTCGGCGCTTTTCTTCTGTTCGACGCCGACGTAAACCGGAGTCAGACCCTGACGGCGAAGCTCCTGCGCGACGGATTTATCGTTCTCAGCCGTGAGCATGCCGGTGCGCACCTTGCCGTCTGAGGCGATGGCGCGGAAGTGGAACGCGGTGGCCATCGGCTAAAGCTCCTGGGTGACGCGCATGATTTCCTGCGCGGTGGTCACGCCGCGGCGCGCTTTCAGCCAACCGTCCTCGCGCAGATTGCGCATCCCGTTGCGCCGCGCGGATGCGGTGATCTGGCTCGCGTCTTCATTCCGCATGATCTGCGCGCGCAGTTCTTCGTTTAACTCCATCAATTCGAAGATCCCGACGCGCCCGCGGAATCCTGTATGGAAGCAGTTCTCACAGCCCGCGCCGTGAAAGACTTCGATGGTGTCTCCGTCTGGCGTAACGGCCGTCCCGGCGGAGGTTTTACACTGCGCACAGATGACGCGAACCAAACGCTGCGCCAGAACGCCGACCAACGAACTGGTGATCAGATAGTTTTCCACACCCATATCGGTCAGGCGGCTGATGGCGCTGGGCGCATCGTTGGTATGGAGAGTCGAGTACACGAAGTGTCCGGTCAGAGCGGCGCGAATGGCGATGTCGGCCGTTTCCCGGTCGCGAATTTCCCCGACCATGATGACATCCGGGTCCTGGCGCACGATGTGGCGCAAGCCTGCGGCGAAGGTGAGGCCGATTTGCGGATTGACGTGGATCTGGTTGATCCCGTCCATCTGATATTCGACCGGATCTTCGATCGTGATGATTTTCTTGTCCGATTTATTGATTCGCTTAAGCGCCGAATAGAGCGTGGTCGATTTGCCGCTTCCCGTGGGTCCGGTCACCAGAAAAATGCCGTGCGGGAGCGAAGTGTAGTGCTCCATCCGCGAAAGCATGTGCTGGTCGAAGCCGAGGCGCTCAAGATCGTAGAAGTCGCCAGCGGAGCGGTCGAGCAAGCGCATGACGACCGATTCCCCATACAGCGTCGGCAGCGTAGAAACACGCAGATCGACTTCGCGGCCGAGCGTCTTGACCTTGATGCGGCCATCCTGCGGCAGGCGGCGTTCGGCGATATTCAGCTTGGCCATCAGCTTCACGCGAGAAATGATGGCGGCCTTGAACTCGCGCGGCGGCGGATCCTGACTGACCAGCACGCCGTCGATGCGGTACCGGATACGGAACTCTTTTTCGAATGGCTCGATATGAATATCGCTGGCGCGCTTCTCGACGGCCTGGGCGATCATCGCGTTCACCAGGCGGATCACAGGCGCCTCGCTGGCCATGTCGCGCAGATGTTCGAGATCTTCCTCGTCGCCGGCCGCGGTCGTGAATTCGGTTTCGCTTTTCGCGGTCTGACCGTAGAACCGGTCGATCGCGTCCAGAATCTCCTGCTCCGGCGCGATCCCGGGGAGGACCTTCAGGCCCGTGCAGGCCGTGACGGTGGAGCGCGTCTCGAAATCCAGCGGATCGGCCATCGCCAGCGTCACCGTGTGATCGTGAAGTGCGACCGGCAGGCACCGGAACTGGCGGAGAAATTTCGGAGAAAGAGACTCGGTTTCAGGAGAAATCGCGGGAGGGCCTTCGATGGCGAGAACCGGAACCTGCAATTGATCGGACAACGCGCTGAGCACGTCGCGGTTGGCGATGAAGCCCAGATCCACCAGAATCTTGCCGAGTTTGTCGCCCCGCTCGCGCTGTAGCTCCAGCGCGCGGTCGAGATCCTCTTGCGTGATCAGGCGCCGCTCAATGAGGATCTCGCCCAGCCTCATTTCTAGTATTCGGTTACGCGAATCGCAGCGTCCAGCATCGCACCGCCGCGCTGCGCTTCCAGCAGCTTTTTCTTTTGGGCCTGGAAGGTGAGCTGCGCGGGAAGGCCGTTGATGTCCTCCCAGGGATAGTGATCGAGAAACGCCACGATGGTCACCTGCTCTTCCGGCGGTACGGTATCCATCGAGGATGCGGTGGACACCAGCGCCTCGCGCAAAGCTTTCCTGAGCAACGGCAGGCGTTCAAGTTTCTTGACGCGGTATTTTGCGATCTCGTCCTTACTGAGGGTCGCATGCATCAGGGAAGCCGGGTTAGACATCAGGTTCACTTCGGCCGTGAACACAGCGCCGTAGCCCTCCAAATAGACGCCGCGCGTGGGACCGAGGAGCAGATACGGATTGTCGTCCCAAAGCTTGGTGATCCGAGCGTCGAGACTCTTTTCCATAGCGGCCAGGGTATCCCGGTTCACGCGCGGCGCAGTTGCTGCAGTTAGTCCAAGAGCTACTGCAAGGAGGAGAAAAGCAAGGAGGCGGAAAGAAAGGCAAATTCGTTTCATTGGTGGCTGACCCCTGTCGTCTGTTTAAACATCAGATTATTCTGCTTCTGTAGCATTTCGTAATTGACAAGTACTTCCCGAAGCTGTTGAGCGTGCCGGTCTTCGGTATCGGCGACGGCTTTGTTCACTGCCGTCTCTATTTGCGTCTGGAGCGCCTGTGGATCGAGAGAAGGACGCGCAAACGCATGCACCAGAATCGCGGCTGCAAGAACGGCGGCGGCCGCGAAGGACGGGCGCAGAAACATCTGGTACCAGCGCGGTTCGAAAACCTTGTCCGAGACGAACGCGATCCGTTTCGGAATCTCTTCTTCCCGCAGCGTGGACATCGCGTCGAGCGTCAACCGCAATCCGGCCAGCTCTTCGCGGCACGAAGAACAAGCCGCCGCGTGCGCTTCGGCCTGGCCCCGGGCGCCGGGATCGATTTCGCCGAGCGCGTACGCTTTCCAATCGTAATCGGAACAACTCATGATTCACCTCGCAGAAGCGCGGGCGCCAAAGTCGTCTTCAGCAGATCCAGCGCCGTGTATAGCCGCGATTTAACGGTAGAAACCGGACATTCCAGAATCTCCGCCATTTCTTCGAACTTGAATCCCTGATACACCTTCAACAAGACCGCTTCCCGCTGATCGTCGTTCAGCCGCCCAAGCGCAGTTTCGACGGCCAGCGACAACTCGATCGGCAGCAGCCGCGGGCCCAGTTTAGACACTCGATCCGAAGTCTCGGGCTCGCGCGTCAACTCGCCCTCCGGACGCCGTTTGCGCAGGAGCGAAAACGCCTCGTTATGCGCGATCCGGAAAAGCCACGCCGAGAAGCGATCCACGTCATCGAGTTTCGGCAGGTTCTGGTAGGCTTTCAAGAACACATCCTGGCTGAGGTCCATCGCATCTTCACGGTTCGCAACCAGCCGCAGCAGATAATTGAAGACACGTTTCTCCCAGCGCGAGACCAGGAGGTTAAACGCCTCCACTTCGCCTCGCCGCGCTTTTCCGATCAGGTCGCGATCTTCAACCTCGCGAAAGATCAATTCTGTACTCCGTTCGTAAAGACGAGCCTCGAAGCCCGAAAGTCGAATCGCCGCAATAAAGTCGGGACAAGTAGATTATAGATTTTGCCGGGTATCGCCTGGCAGGCAGGGACGCTCTCATATTTTTCAATGGGTTACGAGTGGACATAGACTTGCTCCCAATAACGGCATGATGCGCAAAACTTTGATGGTGTTGTTGATTGGCGGGGGTTTAGCGATGACTTCGACGGCCGAGGAAGTGGTCGTCCGCATCGCGCCGCCGCACGCTGTTGTCGAAAAACGGGGACCTGCGCCGGGTCGTGACTACATTTGGGTGGGCGGATACCACCGCTGGGATGGCGGACATTATGTATGGGTTCCAGGACGTTGGGATCGTCCGCCGCGCCCGCACGCCCATTGGGAAGCTCACCGCTGGGTGAAGCGGAACGGGGGTTGGGTCTTTGTTGAAGGCCACTGGCGCTAGCAGTTTACTCTAACCATTTACTCTAGTCGAGCCCGGCTGTTACCATAGGTGCTCTCGTTATGCAGCCGGGCGCTGACTCCTCCATTCCTCGCAAAGCGTCGCATGGGTGAGGAGCCCGCGCTTAAGCGTGAGCTTGGCCTTCGCGATCTGACCTTCTTCGCGATTGCGTGTATCGTCGGCGTCCGATGGATTCCGGCGGCGGCGCATGCGGGTCCCGGTTCCGTTACGCTGTGGCTGCTGGCCGCTCTCTTCCTGGTCGTCCCGCTGGCTGTCTCCGTGGCTGCGCTGTGCGCGAAGTATCCGGGAGCCGGCGGTCTGTATCTTTGGACCCGTGGCGACTTCGGCCCCTGGCATGGATTCCTGTGCTTCTGGATCTACTGGATGGGCATCGCCTTCTGGTTTCCAAGCGCGGCGATGTTCTACATGACAGTCGGGGCGTACACGCTCGGCCCATCCTACGCGCACCTGGCAGACAACCGCACGTACGTGGTTGGCGCTTCCTTGCTGGCAATTACGATTGCACTGGGAACCAACATGATCGGGATGAAGGTCGGAAAGTGGACCGAAAATCTCGGCGGCATCGCGACTTGGGTGATCGGCGGAGTCTTTGTCACACTGGGCGTTCTGGTTTGGTCGAAACACGGTTCCGCGACCAGGCTCGACATCGTTCCGAAGCTGAATTGGGAAACCGCGAGTTTTTGGGCCAGCATTGCGTATGCCATGACAGGCCTCGAAATGGCCGGCCTCATGAACGCGGAAATCCGCGATCCTGAAAGAAATCTTCCGCGCGCCGGGTGGATCGCTTCAGGCTTCGCGACCGTTTTCTATTCCTCCCTGACGATGGCCCTTCTGATTCTGCTTCGTCCCGAGAGCATCAATGAGATGAACGGATTCGCCCAAGGCGGAGAGCGAGCCGCTGAAGTGCTGAACCTTCGATGGCTGTCTCCGGTCCTGGCCACTATGGTGTTCCTCACCGGTCTTGGCCAGTTCGGCGCGCTGGGAACTTCTGTGTCGCGGCTCCCGTTCGCGGCGGGCGTGGATCATCTGCTGCCGGCCGCATTCGGCAGGATTCATCCCAAATGGCACACACCGCATGTTTCGATACTGGTTCTGGCGGGCGTGGCCTCGTTTCTTTTGATCGCCGTTCAACTCGGCGATACGATGCGCGTCGCGTATCAGGAAATGGTTTCGCTAATGGTGATCGGCGGGTTCATTCCTTACATCTACATTTTTGGAAGCGCGTGGAAGGCGCGAAAGCGGCTGAGCGCCCTCAGCGGATGGGCGGTAACGGCTCTGGCGATCATCTGTGCCGTCGTGCCGACAGCGGACGTCAAGAATGTCTGGCTGTTTGAGATGAAGCTCGCGGTTGGGACCGCGGCCGTGATCGTGTCCGCCTGGCTGGTGTACCGTCGAAGAAGACCGTGATCAGTTATCCCGATTCAGTCCGTTTTCTCTATGCCCTGGGGAATGAGATCAAGACGGCGAAGCTCGGCTTGGACCGCATCCGGCGCGTTTTAGAAGCTCTAAGCAATCCTCAGCGCGCATATCGCGTGATTCATGTTGCCGGAACCAATGGCAAAGGATCGACGTGCGCGATGATCGACGCGGGGCTGCGCGCAGCGGGGATTCGAACCGGCCTGTTCACGTCGCCCCATCTGATCGAACCCACGGAGCGCATACAGATCGACGGAATGCAGGTTTCGCCACAGCAGTTTCAAAGGGCGTTCAACGTCGTGCACGAAATCGCTGAAACACTCGATCTGGATTGCCATCCGACATACTTTGAGACGGTCACTGCCATGGCTTTCTGGTTGTTTCGCGAACTCAAGGTGGAAACCGCGGTGGTCGAAGTGGGACTGGGCGGCCGTCTCGACGCGACCAACGTCGTGGAGCCGGCGCTGACGGTGATTACGCCGATCGATTTCGATCATGAAATCTATTTGGGCCACACACTCGAATCGATCGCGGCGGAGAAGGCCGGCATTTTGAAAGCTGGAGCCCCGGCGATTTTCGCCCGGCAACGTCCCGAAGCGGCGGCGGTGCTGGACCGCGTGGCGGGCGATCTTGCCGTCGCAGTGCGGAAAAGCGAAAGTTTTGCCGTCCGGGATCTCCAGATCGATGCGCGTGGCGCACGCTTTTCGGGTTTGTGCTGCCCGCTGGCCGGAGAGCATCAGGTGGAGAATGCGATCACGGCGGCTATGGCGCTGGAGTCGCTCGGCGTTTCACCGAAAGGGATTGCGGGAGCTCGATGGCCGGGAAGGCTGGAGCACGTCGCGCCGAATCCGGACATCATTCTCGACGGCGCGCATAATCCGGCGGGAGCGCGAGCGCTGGTCCGGTATCTGGAGAGGTTCTACGCGGGCCGGAAACTACACCTGATTTACGGCGCCATGCGAGACAAGGCCGTCGATGAGATCGCAGGGATCTTATTTCCGCTGGCGGACGATCTGATCTTTACGGCTCCTGCAAACGCGCGAGCGCTACGGCCGGAATCACTGGTGGAGATCGCCGGGCGGGGGGAGACGGCATCGACCGTTGCCGATGCGCTCGCAAAGGCACGGGAGCGCTCGACCGCCGATGACGTAATCGTAATCACGGGATCGCTGTTTCTGGTCGGCGAGGCCCGGGCTCAATTCGCATAAGACCCGCTCCCTGCCGGTCACGTTCGGTGGCGGCGCTGTGCGGGGCCCCGGGCGCCGCGAATTAGTCGATGTAGTCGTACGCGCCGAGAGTCAGGAATTCCTGGAAATCTCCGCTGGTCATCATCTGTTTGAAGAGCGTTGTCGCCTGGCCAGGCTTGGCCTGTTCGTCGGTTAGCTTGGTGACCAGTTCCGCAGTCACCGTACGCCCATCGTCGAGCTTCGCGCCGTGCTTCACCCATTGCCAGACCTGCGCGCGGCAGATCTCCGCCGTGGCGGCGTCTTCCATCAGGTTGTAAATCGGCACGCAGCCCACGCCGCGAAGCCACGCCTCGAGATATTGCAAGCCAACGTCGATATTGATGCGAAGGCCTGCTTCCGTAATCGTGCCCGGCGGAACCTCCAACAAATCCTTTGCGGTGATATGAACTTCTTCGCGCTTCACCGAGATCTGGTTCGGCCCCTTCATGTGCGCGTCGAAAATATCCTTCGCGATACCCACCAGTCCGGGGTGGGCGACCCACGTGCCGTCGTGCCCTGCCTTCACCTCGCGCAACTTATCCTGGCGAACTTTTTCGAGAGCCTGTTCGTTGGCGACCGGATCGTTCTTGATCGGCACCTGGGCCGCCATACCGCCCATTGCGTGAATCCCGCGCCGATGGCAGGTCTTGATCAAGAGATCGACGTAGGCCTTCAGAAACGCGCGGTCCATGGTGACCTGCGCGCGATTCGGCAATACAAACTGTGGGAAATTCCGGAGCTTCTTGATGAAGCTGAAGATGTAATCCCAGCGTCCGCAGTTCAGCCCGGCGGAATGATCTCGCAGCTCGTAGAGGATCTCGTCCATTTCGAAAGAACCAAGAATGGTTTCGATCAGGACGGTGGCCCGAATAGTCCCGCGCGGCACGCCGACGGCGTCCTGCGCGAAGTTGAACACGTCGTTCCAAAGGCGGGCTTCGAGATGACTTTCGAGTTTCGGCAGGTAGAAATAGGGACCCGAACCGTTTTCTTTCAGCCGCTTGTGATTATGAAAAAAGTACAAACCGAAATCGAAGAGCGATCCGGAAATCGGCTTCCCATCGATCAGCACGTGCTTTTCGGTCAGGTGCCACCCGCGCGGGCGGACCATCAGGACGGCGGTCTTCTCGTTCAGCTTGTATTTCTTACCTTCGGGGCTCGTGTAGTCGATGCTGCGATTGATCGCATCGCGCACGTTGATCTGGCCGTCGATGTTGTTGTGCCACGTCGGTGAATTCGCGTCCTCGAAATCCGCCATGAACACGCTGGCGCCAGAGTTCAGCGCGTTGATGACCATCTTCCGGTCCACCGGGCCGGTGATCTCAGTGCGCCGGTCCTGCAAGTCGGACGGAATCGGCGCAACGGTCCATTCACGTTCGCGGATTGAAGCGGTTTCAGGGAGGAAATCGGGAAATTTTCCGGCGTCAATCTCGGCCTGGCGGACTATGCGTTTCGCCAGCAACTCCTGGCGGCGCGGCTCAAACTCGACGGCGAGACGCGCTACAAAATTGCGAGCTTCCTTCGAGAGAATCTCAGACTGCGCGCCGCTAACAGGCGCGTTGATCTGAAGCTCTTGAATTTCACCTGATTTAGAAGCAATAGGTATAGACATAAACAGTTATCCTTGCGCGGCGACCGGCTGTGGCCGCGGCTGCTGATGTTTGATCGGAAGCGGCATTCTGCGAAGACCCAGCGCGCAAAACGCCGTGATCAATGCCAGCGCCGCGCAGGCATAAAATCCGTAGTTCCAGGAACCGGTCTTTTCATACAACGCTGCCGCCAGACCGCCGCCCATGATCGACGCGACGCCCTTGGCGCTATATATGAAGCTGTAATTCGAGCTGGCGTTTCGCACCCCGAAAAAATCGGCGCTCGCCGACGGGAAAAGCGAGTAAACCTCGCCCCAGGTAAAGAAGATCAGCGCGCTGCACGTGATGAACAGGGCCGGAGATGTGCGGCCGATGGTCACCATGCTGAGCAGAAATATCGATTGCAGGAAAAACGCGATAAACATGGTCCGTTCGCGGCCGAGAACATCGGAGACCATCCCCCAGAACAGGCGTCCGCCTCCGTTCGCCAGCGGATTCAGAAAGAGAGCGAGGCTCAAAGCCGCCGCGCCAATCTTGTAGGAATCCGCCATGGGCGCGACCTGGGCCGTGACCATCAACCCGCCGATTCCCATCATTAGCGCCATACCGAACAACAGATAGAAGTGCGGCGTTTGCAGCATCTCCCAGGAAGTGAAATCTTCGCCGTGGCTTCGCACCTTCACGCTGGTGGCTGAAGCTTTCGCAATCTGGACCGTCGCTGGATTTTCCAGAAACTGCGCGGCCAGCACGATAATGAGACCTTGCGCGACGCCCGTGTAAAGGAACGCGGTCTGGTAGCCATGATCGTGAATCAGGCGCGCAATCAGCCACGTGAATAAGGCCGAACCCGATCCGAAGCCCGCTGCGATCAGACCGGCAGCCAGACCGCGCTTATCGGGAAACCATTTGAGCGCGATACCCATGGACCCGCAATAGACCAGCGCGGCACCGAATCCCGCGATCGAATAGAAAACGTACAGCTCAGAAAGCGAGTCCGCGTGGCCCAGTGCCGCCCAGCCGGCGCCGCACAGGATGCCGGCGATCGACATAAAGGCGCGCGGGCCAAGCCGGTCAATCAGCCAGCCCGAGCAGGGCATGACCCAGGTTTCAAATGCGATGAAAAAGGTGAACCCCCACTGAATATCCGAAAGTTTCCAATGCTTCGCGGCGACCAGCGGCTTGACGAACAGGGTCCAGGCATACTGCAAGTTCGCGATCATGATCATCGCGACGACGGCGGCAATTAAACGGAACCAACGGTTCACTGCTTACGCTCCTCGTGAGACTCGATCCAATAGTTTAGTGCACGCGTAGATGCTGCGTGTGTGCGGCATCGGAATACTCATGCGCTCGCCCAGTTCGACCACGGCGCCCACGATGGCCTCGAGTTCCATCGGACGCCCTGCTTCGAGATCCTGCAACATCGACGTCTTGTGCTCGCCGACCTTTTCCGCGCCGGCGATTCTTTGATCGATCGAAACGGGCAACTCCATCTCCAGCTTAGCCGCGACGGCTTCAGCCTCGGTCATGATATTACGAACCAGGGCGCACGTGTCCGGATCGCGAACAATACGCACCAGCGTCGCGTGGGTCAGCGCGCTGATCGGGTTGAAGGCGACATTGCCTAAAATCTTGACCCAGATCTCGTGCCGGATCCGCGCGGTCAGCGGACAACGCAGGCCCGCCTTGACTAATCTCTCCGCGATGTTGCGCGCCCGGTCCGATCGCGAACCGTCGGGTTCGCCGATCGACAGGCGATTGCCTTCGTTATGACGGATAACGCCAGGCTCGACAATATCCGTGGAAAAATAGGCGATCGATCCGAGAACGGTATGGGCAGGAATCGAATCGGCGATCACACCGCCCGGATCGACGCGTTCCAGTCGCAGACCCGAGAACTCGCCAGCGTCGAACTGAAAATACCACCACGGAACCCCGTTTTGCGTGCTGACGACGGTCGTTTTTTCGCTGATCAGGGGCTTGATCTGGGGGGCAAGCTGCGTCAGTCCGTGGGCCTTTACGCCGAGAAAGATCGCATCCATCGGACCTGCATCTGCGAGATTTCCGATGATGCGCGGGCGGACTTCGAAACTGTTTTCCGAACCGATTACGCGCAGGCCATTTTCCTGCATCGCGGCGAGATGTGGACCGCGCGCGAACAGAGTCACATCCTCGCCGGCTTGCGCCAGTTTTGCGCCGATATAGCCGCCGATCGCACCTGCGCCGGCGATCAGGAACTTCATGGTCAGGCTCCCGTGAGAGCCTTCGCGACGGCGCCCCGTTGAATTTTTCCCGTGGCAGTGCGAGGAATGGTATCGACGATGTAGACCTTTTTAGGACGCTTGAAATCGGCGAGCCGCTCTTTGCAGAAGCTGAGAATCGCGGCTTCGCTTTCCGGCTCCCGCAGCACGACGGCGGCGGCGACTTCCTCTCCCCAAGTCGCATGGGGCACGCCGAAAGCAACGGCCTCGGCTATGGCCGGATGAGCAAGGAGAACCTCGTCAATTTCGCGCGGAGCAATTTTTTCGCCGCCGCGATTGATTAATTCCTTGATGCGGCCCGTCAGCACGAGATAGCCGTCGGCATCGAGATAGCCCTGATCGCCCGTCCGGAACCATCCGTTGGTGAAGGAACTTGCATTCGCTTCAGGATTGTTTTCGTAACCGTCGACAACATTGGGGCCCTGAATGACAACCTCGCCGCGTTCGCCCTGCGGAAGCTGATTGCCCTTGGCGTCCATAATCCCGATCTTGACGCCCGTTCCCGGTCCGACCGATCCCCCCTTGCGAGCCGCGGGCGGCTGCGGATTCGAGCACATCTGGTGCGACGCTTCAGTCATGCCGTAAGCTTCCAGAACCGGAGCCCCGAAGACCTGTTCCATTTTCGCCATCATTTCCGGCGGTAACGCCGCGCTGCAGGACCGGATGAAGCGCAGGCCTTCGGCGCCCTGGGGACGCTCGTCGCCCGCGCGTGAAAGCAGCAGATGATGAATGGTTGGGACAGCGGAGTACCAGGTGACGCGGCAGTCGCGAATCGTGCGCCAGAAGGAAAGCGGATTGAACTTCGAGGGCACCACCAGCGTGCCTCCGGACGCGAAGGTCGAAATAGTGGAGGCGACCAGGCCATGCACGTGAAACAAAGGCATCGCGCACAAAGCAACGTCATCTCCGGAAAGGCTGTAGTGGTGCACAATATTCGCGGCGGACGCAGCAAGATTCCGATGACGGATCGGGACACGCTTGGGCCGTCCGGTGCTGCCGCTGGTGTGGAGCACTAGAGCGATCCCGTCCGGAGAAGGTGCGGCCGACCCTCCGTTGCGGGGTGCGCCGGCGATTCGGACGAATCCTTTGTCGTCCATTTCAAGCGAATGAACCGGGACCTTCCCTTCCGCGGCTTTACGCGCATCGGGCGCGCCGTCCGACGGACATAGCAGAAGCTTCGCCGACGTGTCTTCGATATAAAAACTAAACTCATCCTGGCGATAACCGGGGTTCAAGGGTGCAGCGGTACCGGCGATGGAAGCGGCCAGAAAACTAACGATCGCAGGAAGGCCGTTCGGCAGCACAGTCGCGACCCGGTCGCCGGGCCCGATGCCTAACGCGGTCAGCGCGTCCGCCATGGTCATCACCTGCTCGCGAAGCTGATCGTAGGTAACTTGAATTCCCGCGTCCGGCAGGATGACGGCGGGATGGCTCCCTGGCGCCGCCTGGAGGAGATCAGCAAGATTATTTGGATTGGGCATGAAAAGACACTTTCAACAACGGGGCTCTTTTCGCGATGGTATCAGACTCTCGCGGCATGCCGCCCAGCGACCAAGCGATAACTGCCTTTCACCAGCTCTTCGACCTCTTCCCAATCCAGGCGGCCCTCGACCTTCATCGAGACCCAGCCGTGCTGTCCGATGTAGGGGGTTTTGATGAAACGAGGGTCTTGAAGGAAGATCCCTTGCTCGGTCTTGGCGACCTTGATCGCGATCGTGTAAGCGCTGTCGGGCCCGTGAAACACGCAAAACGGCTTTCCTTTGAACCGGAAGAACGGATGGCCGAAATTCTCGGTCTCTTCGGCGCCGGGCAGCGCGAGGCAGACTTTTCGAAGGCGAGGGAGGACGGCGGCCATTTAGGTTTTTTTGGCCGTCTTTTTGGAGAAATGTTCAATCCCGCGGCGCGCGTCTTCCGTCATGCGAGCGAGCGCGTTGGCGTGAACCCCGGCTTCGAGCGCTGAGTCAAACGTCATTCCGTCCATATGATAAAGCAGGTTCTTAGTCAGCGCTACGGCCGAGCCGGACTTCGAGGCCAAAGCCGTAACGTACTCCTCCAGGAGTGAGTTGAACTCTGCGTCTGGGTACACGCGGTTAATCAGCCCGACCGCGTGGGCTTGCGGCGCCGTGATGATTTCCCCGGTCGCGAGCAGCTCGAAAGCGCGCTTTTCGCTCACCGACCGGCGCAGAATCGCCGTCACCATCGCCGGCACAAATCCGATTTTCACTTCCGGGTATCCGAAATGGGCGGATTCCTCGGCGACGATCAGGTCGCAGGCCGTCGCCAGGCCGCAGCCTCCCGCCAGCGCCCGGCCCCGAACCGCGGCGAGGATCGGCCTCGGGTGATGGCGCATTTGAAGAAAAATGTCCGCCAACTGGCGTGCTGTCTCGACGTGATCGAGCACCCCGGCATCAGCGGTCCGATCGAGCCCCGCCAAGTCCGCGCCGGAACAGAAATCGGAACCCGCGCCCGTGATTATCACCACGCGCAGGGCATCATCTTTTGCCGATTTCTTCAGCGCGTTCGCCAGCTCGCGCAGCATTTCCGGATTCAGCGCATTGCGTTTTTCCGGACGATTCAGCGTGATCCGCGCGATGGCCGATTCTACGCTATAGAGGATCAACTTCGATCTCCATGCGCAACAGCGCGGTCGAGTAGGTCTTGCCCTGCGGATCCGCCTTGAGCGCGAGCGTCCCGCCGCCATCCAGACTCTCGTGAAGCAGAAAGTTCAGCGCGCCGAGATTCGGCAGCTCGAAGCGCTCTACGTCGCCCAAACAAACGCCCTTGAAATGTTTTTTAACGCGCGCGGCCGTCACTTCCCGGACCAGCGCCGGATAATACTCGGGCCGCAGCGCGATGATGCCGACATTCGCCGTATCGCCCTTGTCGCCGGAGCGCGCGTGTGCGATCTCGACTAGCTTTCGTTTGGCCATACTGTCACCTCCGGCGTAACCTCGCGCTTGGGAATCAGCGCCGGCCAGTACGCCACGATTTCTTCCACGCGCGGCCGTCCGCCGCCGAGGCCGGTCACTACGGGAGGACCGTTCAATGCCAGCGGCGCGAGCTCTTTCGTAAATCGATCCACCGCCGCGCGGTCGCTGGAGCGCACTCCAATGCGCATCACCACCTCGGCAAGATGTGGCTCGATTTCGGGCGTTGGCTCGCCGGCGGGAATGCCGTGACAAGCATTGGCGCCCAGAAATTCGGTCCGGATCGCATCGAAACGAAGCCCCAGCCGGTCAAGCCTTTGCCGCAGAATCCCGTCCGCCGCGCGAGCTTTCTTGTAGGCATCGGGCCAAGCGTACACCATGCTGCCGATAGCTTTGAATCCGGCGGAATAGCTGATCGAGACTTTATAAAACTCAGTCGCGGGACGGCCGCGGATGCCGGTAAAGCGGACCCGGTCGGGACCAGCTTGCGCGAGCTGGATGGTCGTAAAATCCGCAATGCAATCGGGTGTGATGTACTGGTGCGGATCGCCCATTTCGTAGAGGAGTTGCTCTTTCACCGATGCAACCGTCACCCGGCCGCCGGTGCCGGCGTGCTTGGTGATCACGAAGGTTCCGTCGGGCTCGGCCTCGATGATCGGATAGCCGACGTCGGCCATGTCAGGGATGGTCTGCCAATCCACCTGGCAATTTCCACCGGTGCATTGCGCGCCGCATTCGATCGTGTGACCGGCAATGGTTCCGGCGGCCAGCCGATCCCAGTCGTCCGCTTTCCAGCCGAATTCGTGAATCATCGGCGCAAGGGCCAGTCCGGTATCCGTGACGCGGCCGGTAATGACAATCTGCGCACCTTTCGCCAGCGCCTCGACGACGGGAAATGCACCGAAATAGACATTGGCGCTTTGCACTTGCGCGCGAATCGTCGACAGCGGCTCGCCGGTTTCCATATTCTTCAACTCGACGCCGCGAGCCAGAAAATCGTTGAGCCGCGCCATGATGTCGTCGCCGGCGACCGTCGCTACCTTTATCTCGATCCCCTGACGTTTCGCGATTTCGAGAACCGCATCGCGGCACGCAGCGGGATTTACGCCGCCTGCATTGGCGATGACCCGAATCCGCCGTTCGACGAGATCAGGAAGCACGCGGGCAATCATCTCGACAAAGTCGCGTGCGTACCCGGTCTTCGGATCTCTCGACCTCTGCTTTTGCAGGATCGACATGGTGATTTCGGCAAGATAGTCGAGCGTTAGATAATCGAGCGGCCCACGCCGGACCTGTTCGACGGGAGCTTCGAGAGAGTCTCCCCAGAAGCCCTGGCCGTTTGCGATACGAATCATGCCGCTACGAAAACCTCACGTCACTACCATAACGCGGCGGAAACCCTCATCGACTGTTGGCGGCACCAAGCGACCGGCCATCTGCGCGATCACGTCATCCGGGACGACACGATGCCGGCCGCGATTACGGCGCTGGCATTCATCGACCGCGACATCGAAGAAGATTGCGTCCACGTCGCAATCGTAGTTCTTGGCGAGCTCGATGTAAGGACGCCGTTCGTACGGTGTCAGATTCGTCGCGTCGATGTACGTGATGGGGCGGCCGAGCTCGATGCGCTGCTTCAGCAGATCGCGAAGCACGGCGAAAACGCGCTGGTGAATATTCTGGTTCTCAGAGTCATCCGAAAGAAGTCTGCGAATTTCATCGCTCGCCAACGTAGCCCCAAGTTTTTCGACGTACGTCGTTTTGCCCGATCCAGGCAAGCCGACTAATAGGACGATTACCGGTCTAGATGACGTAGCGCTCCGCCTGAATCAATCGAGCGGCGATTTTGCGCCGCAAGCCGATGAGATCGACCGGCTCGTATTTGGTGAAGCGCTTCAGCACGGCTAAGTTTGTTCGCAAAGCATCGCCTTCCGAGCACGCGACGAGCACCGTCCGGGCCGCCGAGTCAATCGTATCCATCGCCTCCCGCGCGAACACCGCCGTCATTTCAGTCGCATTTTCGGCGCTGTGCCCGCTGCGCTCGATTTTCTGGGTACGAAGCGTGGCCGATTCGATCGCATACGCATTCATCAGAATATCGGCGATGTTCGCGACCACCTCCTGCTGCTCTTCGATGCTCGCACCGAATTTCTGATAAGCGACGCCCAACGCCAGCAGCCCGACCTTTTTCGCGTTCGCGACCATGTCGATCGGCCCGCCGAGCGACGGTCCGTTCAGAATCTCGCTTTGGAGCTTCTTAACAGCCTCGACCAGCGGAAGAATCCCCTTCTGCGCGCGCTTCAGCATCATGCCCGTGGCAAGCAGGCGATTGATCTCATTGGTACCTTCGAAAATCCGGTTGATGCGTGAATCGCGATAGGCGTGCTCCACTGCATAATCCTGATGGAACCCGTAGCCGCCGTGAATCTGAACGCATTCATCGACGACATAATCGAGCGTTTCCGATGCGAACACTTTTATAAAAGAGCATTCGGTCGCGAACTCTTCCACGGCCTTGAGCATGGTATGGCCCGCGTCCGGCGCATCCCACGAAAAATCATCAAGCTGCGCTTCAATGTCGCCGACCACCCGATACGTCATGCTTTCACTCGCGTACATGCGAATCGCCATCTCCGCAATCTTGTGCTGGATCATGCCGAATTCGGAGATCGATTTGCCGAACGCCTTGCGTTCCTTCGCATACTTGATGGAGATCGCCAGATCGCTGCGGCAGCCGCCCTGCGCGAATGGTCCCAGCTTCAAACGCCCGAGGTTCAGAATATTGAACGCGATGATGTGTCCGCGGCCGATTTCGCCGAGCACATTTTCGACGGGCACTTTGACGTTGTCAAGATAGACCGCGGTCGTCGAACTGCCCTTGATGCCCATTTTCTGCTCTTCTTTGCCCGGGGAAACGCCGGGCCAGGAGCGCTCGACCAAAAACGCCGTGAATTTCTCGCCGCCGACTTTCGCGAACACCGTGTAGAGATCCGCGAATCCGCCGTTGGTGATCCACATCTTCTGGCCGTTCAGGACGTAATGGGTCCCGTCCGGCGAAAGATCCGCGCGGGTGCGGGCCGCAAGAGCATCCGACCCGGCTTGCGGCTCGCTCAAACAGTACGCCGCGATCATTTCGGCGGATGCGAGCTTTGGCAAATACTTCTGCTTCTGCGCTTCGGTCCCGAACAGCAGCAGCGGCAGGGTTCCGATTCCAGTGTGGGCTCCGTGCCAGGCCGAATATGACCCGTCGCGCGCGACGCCCTCCGCCACCATCATCATGGACGTGAGATCCATCTCCATGCCGCCAAATTTTTCCGGGATGACGACAGCGGTCAAACCCAGCGCGGCCGATTTCTTCAAGATCTCGGCTGCCACTGCGTGCTGCTGATGTTGAATCTCTTCCAGATGCGGCGCGACTTCTTTGTTAAAAAATTCTTCGGTCGTCTTCGCAATCGCGCGATGTTCAGCCGTGAAGTCTTCGGGTGTGAATATTTCCTCCGGCGCGCGATTCTCGATCAGGAATGCGCCGCCCTTGGTTTTCGGAATCGCAGCCGTAGTAGTGGCCATGTCAATTCACCCTTTCAAAGATTCCCGCGGCCCCCTGGCCTCCGCCAATGCACATCGTGACTAAACCGTAGCGAACCTTGCGACGGCCCATTTCCCGCAGGATCGTCGCCGTCAGCTTCGCGCCCGTACAACCGAGCGGATGCCCCAGAGCTATGGCGCCGCCGTTCACATTCAGCGTTTCCATATTCAACCCGGCTTCGCGTGCGACCGCCAGCGCCTGCACCGCGAATGCCTCGTTCAACTCGACTAACCCGATGTCGTCGATCTTCAACCCGGCGAGCTTCAGCGCTTTGGGAATCGCGACGACGGGTCCGATACCCATGATCTCCGGAGGCACGCCGCCGACAGCAAAGCTGACGAATCGCGCCATCGGTTTCAGCCCCAGTTCGCGGGCCTTTTTGTCGGACATAACGATCGCCGCCGCCGCTCCATCGCTGGTCTGGGATGAATTGCCGGCCGTAACGGTGCCTTCCGTATGAAATACCGCGCGCAACTTCGCCAAAGCCTCCACCGAAGTATCCGCGCGCGGACCTTCGTCCTTCTTGAAGACCGACTTCTGAGTCACCGGCTTGCCGTTCGCAAGCGTGGTAGTTTCAAGCTCCAGCGGCACGATCTCCTCGTCGAATTTGCTTTCAGCCTGAGCCTTCAGAGCATTCGCATGGCTGCGGTACGCGAACTGGTCCTGATCCTCGCGGCTGATGCCGTACTTTCGATAAACCTCTTCGGCAGTAAGCCCCATGCCCATGTAAATCTGCGGGATGTGGTCGACCATCCAGGGATTCGGCGCGAATTTGTGACCGGACATCGGGACCAGGCTCATCGATTCTGCGCCGCCGGCCAAAATGATCTCCGCGCCGCCCGAGCGAATCTTTTCCGCCGCCATCGCGATGGCTTGCAGGCCAGAGGAGCAAAATCGATTGATGGTGACGCCGGGCACGGTATCGGGCAAACCAGCGCGTAGCGCCGCGATGCGCGCCATGTTCATCCCGGACTCGGCCTCGGGATTCGCACAACCCAGAATCACATCGTCGATTTCGTTCTTCGAAACCTGCGGATGCTTTTCGAGCAGCCTATCGAACACTGCTGCGGCCATGTCATCTGGCCGGGTATTCTTCAAGGTCCCACGCGGAGCTTTGCCGACCGGGGTGCGTAAACAATCGATGATCACAGCGTCGGTCATAGTTAATTCCTTAGCGGCTTGGTTAATTCCTTAGCGGCTTGCCTGTCTTCAACATATACTGCATCCGCTCCTGCGTCTTGGGGTTGCCGCAGAGACTGAGAAACGCTTCGCGCTCCAGGTCGAGCAGATACTGCTCACTGACCATCTGCTCGCCGGTCAATCGTCCGCCACTCAAGACATTCGCGAGCTTCTCCGCCACGACGACGTCATAGTCGGATATGTAGCCGCCTTGCCGCATGGTCCAGGCTCCCAACTTCAGCATCGCAAACGCGCTGTCTCCGCCAACTTTGATATCGGTCCGAGGAAACCCCGGGCGGTAATCGTGGACAAGCGACAACGCAAGTTCCTTGGCATCGCCGATCAGCCGGTACGGATTCATCGAAACGCGATCGGACGAATTCAGGAATCCGAGTTGGCGGGCTTCTTCGGCGCTCGACGACACTTTGGCCATTCCGATCAGCTCGAACACGCGTCGCGGGTCGTTCAAGCGCAGCAACATTTCTTTACAGCCGCCCGCGCCAGGAATTACACCCACGCCGACCTCGACCAGTCCCATGTAGGTTTCCGCCGATGCCTGCACGCGCGCGCAGTGCAGCGGAATTTCGCATCCGCCGCCGAGCGCTCTCGCGAACGGAGCCGCAACCACCGGCTTCGGCGCATACTTCAGCGCCATGTTCGCCTGTTGGAATCGATGGATCGCGGCGTTCAGGTCGTCCCATTCACCTTCTTGCGCGGCCAGCAGCACCAGCATCAGATTCGCGCCGACACTGAAGTTTTCACCTTGATTGGCGACGATCATCGCCTCGAAATTCTTCGCTGTTTCGTCGAGACCGGCGTGTAGCATGCCGATCTGGTCCTCGCCGAGCGAGTTCATCTTGCTGTGGAACTCCACGCACAACACGCCGTCGCCCACATCGATCAGCGAGGCTCCGGAGTTCTGTTTGATGACGCCGCGTGCGCGTTTGATGTCCGAGAGCGCCAGCACTCCCGCCCGCTCTTCGAGACGCTGATACTTCGCGCGACCAAAATCAAAATATTCCGTCCCTGGATTGCCGCCCGAGTCGGCGGACCGGTAAAGCGCCGCCGCGCCTGCGCCGCGCATCCTCTGGATATTCTGCGGGATCTCGCGCTTATCTCCCTCCAGCCGCTTGCAGACTTCCTCAAATCCGAGCGCGTCCCACAACTCAAACGGACCGAGCTTATGCGCGTACCCCCACCGCATCGCCCGATCGATTTCGACGATCCGGTCCGAGATCTCCGGAACCATCTCCGCCGAGTACAGGAACAGGTCGCTGTAAAGCTGCCAAAGAAATGCTCCGACCCGATCCGAGCCCTTCACCAGAACGCGCAGCCGCTCACCCAAGTCTTCGATGTTGCGGGCCGCGTCGGCCGATGGGAACTTCACCTTCGCCGCCGGATGATATTCCAGAGTCTGAAGATCGATTGCGTGGATCTCTTTGTCCTTGCCCACGCGTCTATAAAATCCCTGCCCGGTCTTTTCGCCGAGCCATTTCCGCTCGAGCATGGTTTTCTGCACGTCGGACATCAGGAACCGCTCGCGCCAGCGATCGCCCGGCACGGCGTGATAAAGATTCGTTCCGACGAAAGCCCATACGTCGAGGCCAACGATGTCGAGCAACCGGAAGCTTGCGCTGTTGGGGAGACCGATCAACGGGCCGGTGATCGCGTCCACTTCCTCAACCGTGTAACCGCCGTCGAGCGCGATTTTTCCGACGGTCCCGCCGAAGAAGCTGCCGATCCGGTTGGCGATGAAGTTCGGCGTATCCTTGCATGGGACGACGCCTTTCCCTAGCCGCAGATCTGCGAAGTTTGCTACAAACTCGACGATGCCCGCGTCCGTGTCTGTTCCTGGAATTACCTCCAGAAGATGCAGGTAGCGCGGCGGATTGAAGAAATGCGTTCCCAGGAAACGCTTCCGGAACGCCGGCGCAAATCCCTCCGAAATTTCGCGGAGCGGAATGCCGCTTGTGTTAGTGGACACGATCGCGTCCGGTTTACACAGCGATTCCACCTTTTTCCACAACCCGCGCTTGATTTCAAGATTCTCCGTCACCGCTTCCATCACCCAGTCGCAATCCGAAATCTTCGCGAGATCGGTGTCAAAGCTGCCTGTCGTAATTAGCGACGCCGCCGAATCTACAAAAAATCCCCCCGGGCGCTGCTTGGCCGCGTTTTCCACGCCCTTGCGGGCGAGTTCGTTCGAAACGTCGAGCAGGACGGAAGGAATGCCTGCATTGGCGAAGTGGGCGGCGATACGAGAGCCCATGGTGCCGGCCCCGAGGACGGCAACGCGCTGGATGGTTCGCATGTTCAACTGGAGTTTATCAACTTAACGGGATTTACCGCGCCACGGCCGCTCCACGCGATACTCCGGCGTGCTGGTGACCGCGCGCTTGGTGGACCGAATCAGGCGGCGGCGCGAAAGAATCCGGACCGCGCCTTGCACCGCGCTCTTGGAGAGACCGGTCGAATCGGCCATGGTCTGATGGCTCAACGGCGCTGCTTCAGTCCCCTTACCCAGCGTCTCCGCCCAGATGTGCAGATAAATCAGGAACGCGGACGGCGATTTATCGTGCCCGACCAGATCCCGCATCAGCACGTCGAGCACATACCCATCGAGCGCTATTTCCGTCACGAAAGACAGTATATAGCGTGAAAACCCGCTCACTGGCGTGCGCGGTTCAGTGTCCAGGCGCTGCCACGGACGCCGGCACAGAACCGCGCGCGACGGCAAGCGGGTCCCCGCGCCCCGCTGATTCCCGTCGCAATCAGCACGTAGTGCATAGCGTGAAAACCCGCTCACTGGCGTGCGCGGTTCAGTGTCCACGCCGGCACACCGCGTCCCGCTTACCGCGACGAAAGCACGAACTGATTCCCGTCGCAATCCTTGAACACGGCGGAAGTCCCCCAATGTTCGGTCTTCGGAGGCTTCGGAAACTCAACGCCTTTCGCCGCCAGGTCTTCGTAGGTCTTCTGGACGTCGTCGCATTCAAACGAAATCCCCGAGAACGTTCCGATGCGATCCGCGTGGCCGTCGGGTGTGAACAGAGTTACGCCGGTCTTCGCGCCGGGGATGCTCAACTCGATCCAGCGCTGCTTGCCGTCGAAGGATTGATCGGTAAAGACACTAAAGCCGAGCTTCTTGGTGTAGAACTCCAGAGCCTGGTCCTGATTGCGGACCGGGATCGATGCGAATTTTATCGATTTGATCATGTCGGAAGAATACGGGAATCCGGCTGCTGGAGCAATGTCTTGCTTATCACTGTGTTTATTATCAATACAGCGCGCTCTTTTGGTCCGGAGTACAGTGTCGCGCTATCCTGGCGTTATGAAATTCCTTTCGCTTCTGCTCGGCGCGGCCTTCGCGTGGGGGCAGCAACCAACGCCTCCTGCTGACCCTGTCGTTCTGACTGTGGGCGAAGAAAAAATCACCAAATCACAGTTCGAGCAGATCATCTCCAGCCTCCCTGAGCAGAGTCGGACACAGTTCCAGACTCCCGCGGGCAAGAAGCGTCTCGCGGAGCAGCTCGCGGAGCTGAAAACGCTGGCCCAGCAGGCGCGCGCGCAAAAGCTGGATCAGGCGCCCAAAGTGAAAGCGGAAATCGCACTGCAAACCGAGCAGGTTCTGGCGCGGAACGAATTCGCGGAACTGGCGAACGCCGTTAAGCCTGACGACGCCGCATTACACGCTTACTACGACGCCCACAAACAAGATTGGGAGCAGGTGAAGGCGCGCCACATCCTGATTCGTTTTCAAGGGTCCCAGGTGCCGGCGAAAACGGGGGCAAAGGATCTGACGGATGCCGAGGCGCTCGCGAAGGCGAACGATATTCGGGCGAAAGTATTGGCCGGCGGCGATTTCGCAAAACTTGCCGAAACGGAATCCGATGACGTGGGCACTGCGCCCCGCGGCGGCGACTTAGGCGCGTTCGGCAAAGGCCGTATGGTCCCGGCTTTCGAGAAAGCGGCATTTGCAGCGGAGATCGGCAAGATTACCGAACCGGTGAAGAGCCAGTTCGGATATCACCTGATCATCGTGCAGGAGCACTCGACCAAGGGCTTCGACGAAGTAAAAACCGAAATCGAGCAGAAGTCCAAGCCCGATATGGCCCAGAAAGCTCTGGCCGAGCTGAAAACGAAAACGACGATCGTTTACGACGAGACGTACTTCGGAAAGTAGCGCGCTGTCACAGCCGGACGATTTTGGCTGACTTATTCCCTTTCAGGGCATTACGTGTATCGACGATCAGCCGGGCGTTTTCGATGATGCGGGTATAATCGAACGCCTTGTGATCCGTCACGATCACGACGCAGTCGGCTTCCGCGGCGCCTTTGTCTGGGTCAATGGATTCCATGTTGTGCGGAACCACCCCATCGGCGCGAAGCTTGTGAACAAACGGGTCGCTGAAAGTGACTTTGGCGCCGCGTTTGCCCAGCAGATGAATGATGTCGAGCGCCGGTGACTCGCGGACATCGTCGATATCGCGTTTGTAGGCAACACCGAGCAAGTGCACGTGAGATCCCTTGAGCGGCTTGGTGTGTTCGTTCAGGGCGTTCTGCACCTTATCGACAACGAAATGGGGCATCTGGCCGTTGATGTAGCCGGCCAGTTCGATAAAGCGCGCTTCGATTCCCGCCTGCTTCGTTTTCCAGGAAAGATAGAACGGATCAATCGGGATGCAGTGCCCGCCCAGACCCGGCCCAGGGTAAAAAGGCATGAATCCGAACGGTTTGGTCGCAGCGGCGTCGATCACCTCCCAGACGTTGATGTTGATTCGGTCGCACATCATGGCGATCTCGTTCACCAGGCCGATGTTGATCATGCGGAAGGTGTTTTCAAGCAGTTTCACCATTTCCGCCACCCGCGTCGAGCTGACGGAAACCACCGTCTCCAGCGCCTGACCGTAGAACAACGAACCCAATTCGGTACAAGCGGGAGTAATGCCGCCGACCACTTTCGGGATGTTCTTGGTCTGGAAATTGGGATTGCCCGGGTCCACGCGCTCCGGCGAGAAGCACATGAAAAAGTCCTCGCCGACCTTCATGTCCGGCTTTTCGAACATCGGGAGCATCAACTCGTCTGTCGTTCCCGGGTATGTGGTTGATTCCAGGATCACTAACGTGCCGGGATGGAAGTGTTTGGCAATCTCCTGGCAGGAGCTAACGATGAAGCTCATGTCGGGATCTTTCGTCTTTCGCAGCGGCGTCGGGACGGCGATGTTGATCGTGTCCAGCTCGGATACCGCGCAGAAGCTGGTCGTCGCGCGAAGCTTCCCGGCGTCAACCAGGGGCTTCAGCACCGACGTCGGGACGTCCTGAATGTAGGAATCGCCGCAATTTAACTGGTCGACCTTGGCCTTATCGATATCGATGCCCGTGACGGTAAATCCAGCGTGCGCAAACTCTACCGCTAGCGGCAGGCCGACGTATCCCAGGCCCACCACGCCGACCCGGGCCTGCCGGGTCTCGATCTTCTTCCGCAACTCTTGCGCGTGACTCAAACGGTCCTCCTTGGGTCGCAGGGCGCCCGCCTGTTAAATCAGGTTAGGGCCCTATAGGTAATAATCGCCGCTAGCAACGATTTCAGCAGGTCCGGCAAGCAGTATTTCGCCATTATCCCAGCGAAGAGCCAACGGGCCAGCAGGCGTTTGCACTTCGACCGGGCTTTCGGCAAGCCCGCGAGCGAATGCAGCGGCAGCGGCCCCAGTCGATCCCGTACCCGAACTCATTGTCTCACCCGCGCCGCGTTCAAAGAATCGGACATCTAGCGTATGCTTATCCAAACATCGGATAAAAGAAACATTTGTCTTATTCGGAAAGCGCGGATCGCGCTCGATCGCGGCGCCCACGGATCGCCAGTCAAAGTTGAAATCCCCTGCAAATACAGCACATTGCGGATTCCCGACATTGAGGATCGTACAATCCTGATTCTGGACCCGGGCGTGAAGATCTTCGATCACGGCTCGACCCATGTTCATTTCGAAAGTGAGTTGACGATCCTGGCGTTTGAGTAGCCTCAAGATTTTCAAGCCGGCGCCCGTGGAGATGCGGATGGTCTCTCCAGCTTTTGCATTTTCAATAAGATACAGTGCGGCGCAGCGGGTCCCGTTACCGGAAAGCTCACTGCGGCTGCCGTCGGAATTCCACAATTCGATGGCAGCGTCGGCATTGGACGCCGCGGACATGAGAATCCAGCCATCAGCTCCGACCCCCGTATGGCGGTCGCAAATCGCGCGGGATAGGGCGGGTAGGTCGGCATCCTGGGGAATCTGGTCGCGCCAGGTGAGCAGGAAATCGTTACGAACGCCGTGCGCTTTGGTGAATGGAATTTTCATTGACGCTGATAGATTTCTACCACGGGGGCGTACTTGACGGTAATCCTCTTGCGAAGCGCATAGTGCCGCCCTCGTTGCACGGCAGTGACGACTTCGTCGCCGGCGAACCCGATCGCCCATTCTTCGAGGTGTATGAAATCCGGACGTACGGTAGCCGCGAACCACGCCGGACCGTTTCCTTCATGTAAGCCTTCGCGCAGCGGGATTCCAGCCGCGCGCAGGACGCCGGTCATGTCGCCGAACGGAAACATGACCCCGGCGCCCGATTGATAGTTCGCGGCCAGGAATCGCGCGGCTTCGGCGGTCCAATGGCGGCGAGCCGTCGAATTTACTTCGGATTCCTTCCAGCAGATCGGGGGTTCCCCAAGGGCGAACCATGCGATCACCGGAACCGACATCAATGCGGCCGCGGCAGCCATCCTTCGCCGATCCGGCAGAAGCGTCACTAACGCTCCGCCGGCGAATGCGACTGGAAGCAGCAGGGCGATGGCGTATCGCGAATTGTAGTAACTGTGCGGCCAAAGCGACGTGATAAAGATCGGCGTTCCCGAAGAGTGCATGCTCCAGACGTAGAACGCCGGCGCGAGGCTCAGAAATAAGAGCGGCCACCTTGTGCGTTTCCACAACGCAATACCGGCCCCGGCGATTCCGCACACGAACACGGGCGTCCCGATCACAGCTCGTCCAGCCGCCAGGTAATAGTGGAGTGCTGCGCGCCAGTCATGATCGCCGGGATAGGGCTGCATCCCTTCTGCGAGCGAACGGCGGTAAATCCCGATCGCCGACCAGGGTCCGTTATAGAATTCGAGCGCATTGCCGTAGTAAAAGCGATTGTGGGCGATCCACGCCAGCGGAGCCAGCGCGGCCAATGCGCCGAACAACACCGCGTGCCATTTTCGTTTCGCGGCCATCAGCAGATAGAGCGAGACGAAGGGGATCAGAAACCAGCCCTCGTATCGCGTAAGCGATGCCGCATTCGAAGCTATCGCCGCAGCCAGCAGGGCGAGCAGCGATTGTGAATCGCGAAACCAGAGCGTCGCCCATAGCAGCGCCGCCACTGACGCGAGAAAGAGCGGCTCCGTCATGGGCGTGGCTTGCAGGTACAGCATGTTGGGATTCAGCGCGAAAAGCATCGTCGAACAAAGGGCCGCGGGATTCGAGGCGAAGACGCGCCGGGCAACCGCAAACAGAAAGGTTCCCGCGAGCACAAAGCAGGCGCTCGACGGAATGGTCCCCGCCAGGCCGCTGCGCCACCAGGAATCGCGAGCAACGAACGGGATCATCAGGACGTGAGGCAATGGAAGCCAGCCAGTGCCGATCTGTTCGGGGCCGGGCGTGCGGGAGTCTAAGATCCGGCGCGCGATATTCAGGTGAGCTTCCGCATCGCCGAAGTAGAGAATGTAGCCCTTTTGGAGGCACCACCAGGAGGCGGTCGCGCTGATCAGCAACAGAAGCACGACGACGCCGGGGAGCGCCAGACCGCTAGAACGACGTGAACTTTCGGAATTCTTCAAAACGGGCATCGATTTCGGCGCGTGTAAGCGTGCGGAACCGCTCCACACCGAACCGCTCACAACAAAAGCTCCCCATCACGGAGCCGTAGATCACGGCACGGCTCAAATCGCCGCGGCTGATGTGGCCGGCCTCCAGATCGAAGCCCTGTCCGGCCAGGTACCCGATGAATCCGCCGGCGAAACAATCTCCGGCTCCGGTGGGATCGAATACGGATTCGAGCAGATAGCCGGGAACGATGAAGAACGAATCCTGCCGGAACAGAATGGCGCCATATTCGCCGCGTTTGATCACGAGGGTATGCGGCCCCATGTCGAGGATTGCCGCGGCGGCTTTGCGCAGGTTAGACTCGCCGGAAAGCATGCGCGCTTCAGCGTCGTTGATCAGCAGGAAATCCCAATCCCGGATGGTCGCGAGCAGCTCTTCGCGGAAATCCTTGATCCAGAAGTTCATGGTATCCCCGCCCGCCAGGCGGACTTTCGACATTTGCGCGAGCACGCTCCGCTGCAACGCCGGCTGGATGTTACCGAGCAGCAGATACGGCTGCGAGCGGTAACTCTCAGGAAGCTTCGGATTGAAATCGGCGAAAACGTTCAGATCGGTCACCAGGGTGTCGCGATCGTTCATGTCCGGCGAATACTTGCCAGCCCAGAAAAAAGTCTTACCGGGCACGCGTTCCAGACCTTCGAGGTCGATGCCGTGGTTCGCTAAGAGGGCGGTGTCTTCGGAGGCGAAATCTTCGCCCACGATGCCCACCAGCCGTGTTTTCGTGAAAAAACTCGCGGACAGGGAGATATACGTCGCCGCCCCTCCGAGCATGCGATCCACGCGGCCATGCGGCGTTTCAACGCCGTCGTAGGCCACGGATCCAACTACCACTAGAGACATTTTCTGATTGTAGACGAATGGGCGGACTGGTTTCGTCCGATAAAATGAGAGAAGTGTTGAGCTATCTGTATAATGGCATCCTGCACAACCTGACCGAGGTGTGCGAGCTGGCGCTGGTGGTGCTCATTCAGGCGCTGGGAGCCATCTGGGTTCTACGCGGACCGGCGGCCAAAGCCGGTGAATGGATTCGGCGCACCATTGTCGGATTTGCGTTCCTTTCGACCGTTGGCGTGATGTTCGGGTTCGCATTGCGGTTCTGGCGTTTCTCTCAACACTTTTCGCCCTGGTGGAGATCGTGGGGCAGCGGGCTACTGAGTTGCTGGGCGCTGCTGTCGGTACTCCTGGTTTCCGCCTTCGCGATTTCGCGGCTTCTGCCGCGCATCAGGCCGGAGCATAGTGCGTCGCGCCGAAACTTTTTACGCCTGGCGAATCTGGCCGTCTTCGCCGCGCCGGCGGCCGTGGTCGGCTACGGAGTCTTTATCGAGCGATACCATCTCCGGCTACGCGAACAAAATATAGAAATTCCCGGCCTTCATCCGGATCTGGATGGCCTCCGCCTGGTTCAATTGACGGACATTCATTTGAGCCCGTTTCTTTCGATACAGGAACTGGATCGCGCGATCGGGATGGCGAATGAGACCCGGGCGCACTTGGCGTTCGTTACCGGCGATCTGATCACCAGCGGCGGCGATCCTTTGGAATTGTGCTTGAATCATCTGGCGAATCTGCGCTCCGATGCGGGAACCTTCGGCTGTATGGGGAATCACGAGCAGTATGCAGGCGCCGAAAAGTACGTCGAGCAGGAAGGAGCGCGCCTGGGGATGCGATTCCTTCGCAAGGCGGCCGCGCCGCTGAAATTCGGGAACGCTACTCTGAATCTTGCAGGCGTGGACTATCAGCAATTGCGCAAACCCTATCTGATTGGCGCGCAGAAAATGGTTCAGCCTGGCGCGCTCAACGTGTTGATGTCGCACAATCCGGATGTATTTCCGGTCGCGGCCCGGCAGGGTTATCAACTTACCATCGCCGGGCACACGCACGGCGGCCAGGTGCGGGTGGAGATTTTGCATGAGGACTTGAATGTCGCCAGGTTCTTTACTCCGTTCGTGGACGGCCTGTACCGGCAGGGGGATTCGTCGATCTTCGTATCGCGCGGGATTGGGACGATCGCGCTTCCGCTCCGTCTGGGAGCGCCTCCGGAGGTCGCGCTTCTGCGCCTGTGCCGATCCTGATTGTCAGCGACATTCACGGAAACCTGGAAGCGCTGAATGCGGTCCTGGCCGCTGCGGAGGGCAAATACGAGCGGATCCTGTGCCTGGGCGATCTGGTCGGTTACGGGGCGGATCCAAACGCAGTCGTGGAGTGGGCCCGGGCGAACGTGGCTGCCATCGTTCGCGGGAACCACGACAAAGCCTGTTCGGGCCATGACATTCTGGAACAGTACAACCCCGCCGCGCGCGTATCCGCGATTTGGACGCGCAGCGTTCTTACGCCCGAGAATCTGGACTATCTGGAAAGACTGCCGCGAGGACCGCTGCGATGCGAGGATTTCGACCTGGTTCACGGCTCGCCGGCGGATGAAGACGACTACCTGCTCACGCCCGCCGATGTCGCTTTGTTGCGCGGAGACCTCCAGGCGCAGGCGACTTTCTTCGGCCATACGCACGTGCAAGGCGGATTTCTCATCGCTCGGGGAGGCGTAAAGCGGATCGCGCCTGGCACGCTCGAACTGGAAACGGAGCACTTTTATCTGTTGAATCCTGGCGCTGTTGGCCAGCCGCGCGACGGCGACCCTCGCGCGGCTTACGCGTTCTATTGGCCGCGGGAACGCATGATCGAATACCATCGGACGGTCTACGACATAGACACCGCGGCAGGCAAGATTCGCGAAGCGGGTCTTCCGGAAACGCTGTCGGCGCGGCTGTACGAAGGCGCGTGACATACGGCAAACCCCCAGGAAGTCGTAGAATAGGGAATTCAGGATGTCCTCACAAGACGGCACGTTGCCGTCGTTCTCGGCCCCGAAAGTGGTCGTGGCTACGACGGTGGCGCTTTCCTTTATCAGTTTTTGGCGCGGCGCATCGATCGTTCTGAGCGATCTTGCGTCTTCCGCCTTCTATGCAGGCGGCGCGGCCGAACAGGCGATCGGTAAATCCGCTCCCTGGTTCGTGCTCGGCGTGATGCTGTTCAGCTTCGCGGTGCGCAGCGTGTACATGGAAAGCTGTAGCATGTTCGTGCGCGGCGGCGTGTACGTCGTGGTTCACGACAGCATGGGGCCCGTCGCCGCGAAATTTTCCGTCTCCGCGCTGGTGTTCGATTACATTCTCACCGGCCCCATCAGCGTCGTGAGCGCGGGACAGTACCTGGCGGCGCTGCTCAACGAAGTCAGCGAGCTGATGCATCAGTCCTACCGCATCGAGCCGAACACATTCGCGGCGGGCGTGGCCGTGCTGATTACGATTTACTTCTGGTGGGCCAATATCAAAGGCGTTCACGAGTCCAGCGGAAAAGCGCTGCGCATCATGCAGGTCACCACCGTAATGGTGGTGATGCTGCTGATCTGGTGCCCGCTGACCATTTTCCTGAAGGATCGCTGGGGCTTTGTGCCGCCTCCGCCCATTCCGTCCAATCTGCATTTCGCGCCCGAGGCGCAGGGCTGGTTCGCGGGAACGTTCTGGCTTCAGATTCCGCTGGTTGCGATCATTATCGCGTTCGGCCACTCCCTGCTATCGATGAGCGGCTTCGAGACTCTCGCCCAGGTGTACCGCGAAATCGCGTATCCAAAACTGAAAAACCTTCGCATCACGGCGAATATCGTGTGCTGGTACTCGGTCTTATGCACAGGCGTGGTAACGGTGCTTGCGGGCATGATCATTCCAGATCAGGAACGGTCGAAGTACTTCGCCAACCTGATCGGCGGCCTGGCGATGAATCTCAGCGGTCCGTATTTGGTGCGCCTGGGATTCCACATCTTCGTAGTCATTGTGGGTGGTTTGATTCTTTCCGGCGCCGTAAATACTTCGATCATCGGGGCGAACGGCGTTCTGAACCGGGTAGCCGAAGACGGCGTCCTGCTGCCGTGGTTCCGCAAACCGCATCGCAACTTCGGCACGACGTACCGCATGATCAACCTGATCGTGATTCTCCAGATCGCCACTATCATCGGGAGCCGGGGTGACATGACGATTCTGGCCGAGGCATACGCTTTCGGCGTCGTGTGGAGCTTTTTCATGAAGGCGCTCGGCGTGATGGTACTGCGTTTCCAGCGCTCCGATCAGGAATACAAGGTCCCGTTGAATTTCCAGATCGGCGGACGCGAGATTCCCGTCGGGCTGGGACTGATCACCCTGGTGTTGGGCGCCGTGGCGCTGGCGAATCTTTTCTCCAAGCAGATCGCGACCAAGTACGGAGTGGCGTTCACCATCGCGTTCTTTCTGATCTTCACCATTTCCGAACGGGTTAACCTGCGCCGCAAGGGCTCTGAAAAGAAAGGTCTCGAACAGTTTAATCTGGACCATCAGTCGCAGATCTCGGCGAGCCTGCACGCGCGGCCGGGAAGCGTTCTCGTAGCTGTGCGCGATTACCATCGCATGGAGCACCTGAAACGCGTTCTGGACAAGACCAATCTCCGTCGCCACGATATCGTCGTCATGACCGTTCGCCCGATCTCGACCGGGGCCGGAGAATACGAGCTGTCCGACGCCCAGATGTTCAGCGATTACGAGAAGGAGCTGTTCAGTCACGTTGTCGAAATGGCGGAGAAGGAGGGCAAGCCCGTGGAACTACTGGTGGTTCCCGCCGTGAATCCCTTCGACGCCATGGCGCAGGCCGCCAACAGCCTTCGCGCATCGCGATTGGTAACCGGCGTGAGCGCCCGCATGGAATCCGAGGAGCTGGCGCGGCGGATCGGCCTGGCGTGGGAGGCTCTGCCCGAACCGCGTCATCCGTTTTCGCTCGAGGTGATCAGCCCGGATCGTCCATCTGCCTACGTGAACCTGGGGCCTCATCCGCCGCGGCTGTGGCCGGAAGACGTCGATTTATTGCACGAGCTATGGCTGAAACTCAGCAAGTCTGAAACTCTCGGTTCCAGGCTGCATCATCGCGACGTAGTCGGAGCTGCGCTGCGCAGACTGCAAAAGGACCTGGACACTCAGCAATGTGACGGCGTGATCGACTCGATCCAAAAAGAGCTGAGGAAAGAATAACCGCTATTTTTTCTTTTTCTTGTCCGGCACGGCTTCCGGAGTCTCGGCTGGAACTTCGTCGATGGGCAGTACACCAGGAGCGGCGCCGGCCAGCACAGCATTGTATAATTCCTTCTGCTTGGCGAGTTCCTTCTTGGTCGGCGGCGCCTGCTCGTTTCGATAGTCGTGGTCGCTATAACAAGTCCGGCACCGGACCTTGGCGGCCGCTCCATCGATCAGCGATACGATTGAATGATTCGTCAGGCGACGGCATTTGACGCAGTAATCATCGATTACGTCGCCCAGTCGAAATTCCATAGACTTCTGTAAGTGTATAACACTGTGGGTGTATGACACATTGGCGCGCGGCGGTTCGATGATAACGGATTTTAACTCCCGGGAACGACGAATCCTGGGAAGCATGAAGACGCCCGCCAGGATCCAGCGATTCCTGGACGAAAAAATCGGCTACAATACCGAACCGGATGGAGACACCTGCTATTCGCCCAGAGTAGTCTTGCGCGAGGGCGTCGCCCACTGCATGGAGGGCGCTCTGCTGGCGGCCGCGGCTTTGATGCATCTGGGGCACCCGCCGCTTCTGGTGGACCTGGAAGCCGTGCGCGACACCGATCACGTGCTGGCCGTGTATCGCGCCGGCGGGTGCTGGGGGGCCGTGGCGAAATCGGATTACAGCGGATTGCGCTCGCGCGAGCCGGTATACCGGAGCATTCGCGAGCTGGTGATGAGCTACTTCGAGCACTATTTCAATAAAGCCGGCGAGAAGACTCTGCGGACTTACTCGCGTCCGGTGAACCTGCGTCGATTCGACAAGATCGGCTGGGCGACGCGCGAAGATTACGTGTGGGAGATTCCGAACTACCTATGCGACATCCCGCACACACCGATCCTACCGGCGGGAGCAAAGCTTGCCAGGATGGACCGGCGCTTATACGCAGCGGGCCGATTAGGCGGGGCGCTCTAGCGTTCGTCGCCGCCATTCAAACAACATCACGCCTGCCGCCACGCTGACGTTCAGCGACGCCACGCCGCCGGCCAGCGGAATGCGGACCAGAAAATCGCAATGCTTCGCCACCTGCTCGTGAAGGCCCTTGCCCTCGCCTCCCAGGACGATTGCCGTGGGGCTGGTGAACTCGATCTGATCGTAGGCGTGCTCCCCGCGCTCATCCAGGCCGTAGATCCAGTAGCCCTGCTCTTTCAGATCATCGAGCGCGCGGTTCACATTGGTGACGCGCACCACCGGTAAATAGGCGAGCGCTCCGGCGGCGGCCCGGGCGACGACGTCGGTTAATCCGGCAGCCCGCCGTTCCGGAATCACGATAGCCCCGGCGCCCGCGGCATGGGCGGTCCGGACAATCGCTCCAAGATTGTGCGGGTCCTCGACGCCGTCGAGAATTACATGTAAGCCGCGGGTGGCCGCGGTGGCTTCCAGAGACGCGTACTTTTCAGCGGATCCGAACGCGACCACACCCTGGTGCGGCGCGCGGCCGGCAGCCCGGTCCAGTTGTTCGCGCGGTTCGAAACGCACCGGAACCTTCCGCTCGCGGCACAGCTCGATCAGTTCCTGAAGCCTTGGCCCACTCGCGCCCTTTGCGATCAGGACATAGTCGAGCGGACGTCCCGCCCGAAGCGCCTCCCGGACGGGATGGATTCCTGCGAGCGGAGACATTATGATAAGGGTACTCTCATGAGCGTCCCTGAAAACGCACCGTTGCAACCGGCGTACGAAATTCCGGACAAGCTCTATTTCCGTATCGGGGAAGTAGCGCGGCTGGCCGGAATCAAGCCGTACGTTCTGCGGTTCTGGGAGACGGAGTTCTCATCGCTGGGCCCACGGAAATCGGGTACCGGGCACCGCTTGTACCGGCGCAAGGATGTGGAACTCGTGCTCGAAATCAAACGGCTGTTGTATGAGCAGCGGTTTACGATCGAAGGCGCAAGAAAGTTTCTCGATTCCCGCGGCAAGAGCGAGGCGCCTCGCGAAAAACCCGCCAAGCCTTCGACCGTGCAACGCGATTTGTTCCCGGACAGCTCCTCGGCCCTGATCGACACGGTCCGCAAGGAATTGCAGGCGCTGGCCGAAATCCTGAAGTAACTTCCAAACTTTCATATTCCGCGCGGCTGGTCCGATAAGGACCCTGTAGAATTCCGTTCCTGGAACGGCGAGCTGTGATCCATCTGACTCGAATCAACCATTTACCAATGGTCCTCAACGCGGACCTGATTGTGCACATGGAATCGACGCCTGACACAGTCATTAGCCTGACGAACGGGCAGAAGCTGGTGGTGCTGGAACCGGTGGAGGAAGTTATCGGCAGGATCGTCGAGTTTCGGCGCGCGATTTATCACTGCAGCTTTACAGCATCCGAGGGATGAGCCGGCAATTCTATGCCAGGACCGGGCGCACAGTCCAGCTCCGATGCTCCGAAGCGCGTGCCGGCGAAACCCGACGTCGCCTCGATCGCGGGCCTGGCCGTGGGTCTCGCGGGAATCCTCGGCGGGCTGGTGCTGGAGGGCGGAAACCTCAAGGATGTCGCGCAGTTCACCGCGGCGATTATCGTCCTCGGCGGGACCGCGGGCGCAGTGCTGGTTTCGACGCCCGGATATGTCGTGGCAGGCGCGCTACGCCGTTTCGTGGGCGTCTTTCACGGCAAGGCGGAGTCCATTGATCAATTGATTGACGAGGTGATCGGGTACGCGATGAAGGCCCGCAAGAACGGGCTCGTGTCGCTCGAACAGGAAGCCAATCAGATCGAGGACCCGTTTCTTCGAAAAGCCATGAATATGGCCGTGGACGGGACCGATCTGCAAGACATCCGCAAGATGCTCGATCTGGAGATCGAGATGGAGGAACATCACGGCGAAGCCGAGGCCAAGGTATTCGAGAACGCCGGAGGCTATGCCCCCACCATCGGAATCATCGGCGCCGTGTTGGGCCTGATTCAGGTGATGAAAAATCTCACCAACATCGAAGGCGTGGGCCATGGAATCGCCGTGGCGTTCGTCGCCACCGTCTATGGCGTTGCTTCGGCAAACCTGGTGTTTCTCCCGGCCGCGACGAAAATGAAAGCGCATATCGCGGCGGACGTTCGCCGAAGGGAGCTTATTATCGAAGCCGTATCCGGCATCGTCGAAGGGCTGAATCCCAAACTCGTGCGTTTGAAGCTGGAAGTATACGCTCGCAAGCATCCGTCCAAGAAAGCGGCAGCGGAGCGGAGCGTGGCGGAGGAGTCCAGCCGTGTCGAGGCATAGCTCGTCGGGCCGCCGCCGGAAATCGGGCGCGCCTGAGAATCACGAGCGATGGCTGATCTCATACGCGGACTTCATCACTCTGCTGTTCGCGTTCTTCGTCGTGATGTTCGCGAGTTCCCAGGCGGATCGAGGGCGCGCGCAAGAAATGTCGGAGTCGGTCAAAAAGGCGCTCGAGGGCGGAAAGATGGCGTCGCTGATCTCGGTTGTGCTGGGCGGCTCGGTCGACGACACGGGCCGAGGGAGTACAAAGATGCGCGGACCCGCCATCAACGTAAGGTCAAAAGAAGAGACAAAGGATGCCAAGCTTGCGGAACTGCTTCCGTCGCTCCAGGTCTTGAATGTCGAGCTGCAAAACGAGATCAAGGCTGGTCAGATCCAGCTCAGCATGCAGCAGCGGGGTCTGGTGATCAGTTTTACGCAGGCGTCCCTTTTTCCCTCCGGCGAGGACGTGATCGCGCCGCAGGCGCATTCAGGACTGGAAAGAGTTGCGGCGGCGCTCGCGAAGATCCCGAATCCGGTGCGCCTCGAAGGGCACACGGATTCCATCCCGATTAAGACGTCGCGTTTCCGGAGTAACTGGGAGTTGTCGGCGGCCAGGAGCATCGCGCTGCTGGAATTGCTGGCCACCCAATTCGGGATTCCGAAGGAGCGGCTTTCGGTTGCGGGCTACGCCGACACTGCGCCACTGGCCTCGAATGACACCGAAGAAGGCCGATCCAAGAACCGGCGCGTGGATCTGGTGATTCTGAACCAGCAGGGAGTCATGGCGGAGCCGCAAAAGATCGATCAGCCCGTGGATCACAAGCCATGAGAGATTCGCGGAAAAGGCTCCTGGCACGATAAACTGGATGATAATGCCAATCAAAGTAGGAATTAACGGTTTCGGCCGCATCGGCCGGAACGTCGTTCGAGCCGCACTCTCGAACCCCAACGTAGAAATTGTCGCAGCCAATGATCTGACCGATACGGCCACGCTGGCGCATTTGCTGAAATACGATTCGACGCTCGGAACGCTTCACCAGGACGTGAAAGCGGACGGCGACGCCATCGTCGTCGGCGGAAAGCGAATCAAGGTTTTCGCCACCAAGGATCCGGCCGAAATCGATTTCTCCGGACTCGGGGCGCAAATCGTGGTCGAGTCGACCGGGAAGTTCACGGACGCGAAGGACGCCTCGAAGCATCTGCGCGGCAGCGTCAAGAAGGTGATCATCTCGGCGCCCGGCAAGAACGAAGACGTCACCATCGTTCTGGGCGTGAACCACGAAACCTATGACGCTTCCAAGCATCACGTCATTTCCAATGCTTCCTGTACCACCAATTGCCTAGGCCCCGTGGTCAAAGTGATTCACCAGGCGTTTGGCATCGAGAAAGGCTCGATGACAACCATCCACAGTTACACCAACGATCAGCCTGTCCTCGATTTTCCCCATAAAGACCTGCGCCGCGCGCGCGCAGCCGCGATCAACATGATCCCGACCACTACCGGGGCAGCCAAGGCCATCGGTCTGGTAATGCCGCAGCTTAAAGGGAAGCTCGACGGATACTCCATGCGCGTGCCGACGCCGGATGTGTCGGTGGTGGACCTGGTGGCGCTCCTGTCCAAGCCGACAACGACGGAGGCCGTCAACGCGGAGTTGAAGAAAGCCGCGGAAGGGTCGATGAAAGGCATCCTGGCTTACACAGAGGACCCGGTGGTTTCGAGCGACATGCTCCACAACCCGAATAGCTCGATTGTCGACGCACAGTTGACCAAGGTTCTGGACGGGAACCTGCTGAAAGTAGTCGCCTGGTACGACAACGAATGGGGCTATTCGATGCGGGTGGTGGACCTGATCGAGTTTCTCGGTAAGAAGGGCCTCTAAATAGCCGGCCTCAGTCTTTTCGCACTACCCAAGTGGTCATGGATCGCTGGTTCTGAACCACCGTCGTCTTCAATGGGTCTTCCAATT